>NZ_RRYJ01000005.1:0-250873 GCF_003931645.1 Pseudoxanthomonas sp. SGT-18
AAGGCCCGGCAGCGGGAGGGGATGCTGCCGGGCCCGGGTTTGCGCGGGGGAGGGAACCGCGCAAAGACTTGAATCGTGGTCCGGGCCGCGGCCCGGGATGGCTCAGCGCTTGCGCGCGGCCTTGGCGACGGTCGCCTGCACCTGGCTGGTGGCGCTCTCGAACTGGCTCTTGGCCAGTTCGCCCAGCGCCTCGCCGGTCTTGAGGGTCAGGCCGATGACTTCCTGGCCGGCGGCGGCAACGCGCTCGGCGTTGTCGCGGGCCACCTGCAGGCCCTTCGGCAGCAGGGTGCGGTAAGCATCCAGGTCGCGCGCCTCGGCGAGTTCGCCCAGGTAGCTGGTGGTCGCCTCGACGTTCTTCTCCAGGGTGCGCAGCTGCACGCCGAACAGCGACTCGGCGTTCTCGAGGGCCAGGCGGTTCACCCGCGCGGCCACGGCCGCAAACTGGTGGGTATAGGCGCTGAGCTGCTCGTTGAACTGGTAGGACATGGCTGGCTCCAGTACGGATCACCTCTATGGTGCGATGCAGCATACCCCGTCCTTTTGTGCGATGCAACATCGCCCGCAACCGTTGTTCTGCTTTGTGAAGGCGCGCACGAAAACGCCCCCGGCACGGGCCGGCGGCGCGGAAGGAGGGCAGGGGCGGCCCGGCAGGTCGCCGGCTCAGCCGCGGTAGCGGCAACCGGAGGTGCAGGTCTCGTGGACCATAACCTCGCTCAGCAGCGGCACCGAGGGCTTGAGCCGGGCCCAGATCCAGGCGGCCAGGTTCTCGCTGGTCGGGTTTTCCAGGCCTGGGATCTCGTTGAGGTAGTGGTGGTCCAGCTGCTCGTACAGCGGCTTGAACGCCGCCTTGAGGTCGGCGAAGTCCATCACCCAGCCGGCCTGCGGGTCGACCGGCCCTTCCACGTGCAGTTCCACCCGGAACGAGTGCCCGTGCAGGCGCGCGCATTTGTGGCCCTCGGGCACGTTGGGCAGGCGGTGCGCCGCCTCGAGGGTGAAGACCTTGAAGATTTCCATGGCGTGGATTGTCGTTCGTGGCCGGGCGGGCGGGCAATGCCACGGGCTGGGCCCGTTGCGGGCCCCGGGACGGGAACGGCAGCCGTGGCTGCCGTTCCATCCTGCGCGTTATCCGTGGATATCAGCGGTTGGCGTCGCGGCGCGGGCCGCCGCCATTGCGCTGCTGGGCATGGGTGGCGGCCGCCGGCGCGCGGTTGCCGCGACCATTGCCGCCGCGGTTGCCGGCGCGATTGCCGGCATGGGCGTGGGCCTGGCCTTCGCCGCCGCCATGCGGACGCCGGCCGCGGCCGCCGCCGGGCTTGCGCGGCGGGCGCTGGCCGCCCGGCTGCTCGGCCTTGCCCGGGGCGCTGTTGCCCCAGCGGATCGGCACCTGCGGCTCGAACCCGGGCAGGTCGCGGATCTCCATGTCGCGGCCGAGCAGGCGCACGATCTGGCGCAGCAGCTTGGCGTCGTCCTGCGAGACCAGCGACAGCGCCTCGCCGTTGGCGCCGTTGCGGCCGGTGCGGCCGATCCGGTGCACGTAGTCCTCGGCGACCATCGGCAGGTCGTAGTTGATCACCCGCGGCAGCTGGTCGATGTCGATGCCGCGCGCGGCGATGTCGGTGGCCACCAGCACGTTGACCTTGCCGGACTTGAAGTCGCCCAGCGCGCGCAGGCGCTGGCTCTGGCTCTTGTTGCCGTGGATCGCCGCGGCGCGGATGCCGGCCTTCTCCAGGTGCGTGGCCAGCTTGTCGCTGCCGTGCTTGGTCTTGGCGAACACCAGGGTCTGCACCCGGGTGTCCTGGCCCAGCAGGTGCAGCAGCAGCTCGCGCTTGCGCGCCGCGTCGACCGGGTGCACGCGGTGGGCGATGGTCTCGGCCACGGTGTTCTGCGGGGTGACCTGGACCTCGCGCGGGTTGCGCATGAACTCCATCGCCAGCTGCTTGATCGACTCGGGGAAGGTGGCCGAGAACAGCAGGGTCTGGCGGTTCTGCTTCGGCAGCTTGGCCAGGATGCGCTTGATCGAGGGCAGGAAGCCCATGTCGAGCATGCGGTCGGCCTCGTCCAGGACCAGGATCCCGATCCCGGACAGGTCGATGCTGCGGCGTTCGATATGGTCGATCAGGCGGCCCGGGCAGGCGATCACCAGGTCCACGCCGCGGCGCAGCGCATCCAGCTGGTTGCCCATGCCCACGCCGCCGTAGACCACGGCGCTGGGGATGCGCAGGTACTTGCTGTAGCCGCGCAGGCTGTCGTGCACCTGGGTGGCCAGCTCGCGGGTGGGCGCCAGGACCAGGGCGCGCGGCTTGCGCGGCCCGCTGACCTTCTGCGGCGCGGTGCCCAGGTGCTGCAGCAGCGGCAGGCCGAAGGCGGCGGTCTTGCCGGTGCCGGTCTGGGCGCCGGCTAGCAGGTCGTGGCCGGCCAGCGCCAGCGGGATGGCCTGCTGCTGGATCGGGGTAGGGGTTTGGTAGCCCTGCTCGGCAAGCGCGCGCAGCAGGAAGGGCGCAAGGCCCAGGGATTCGAACGACATCAGGGAACACTCCATGGATGACCCGCGGCGGCTGCCGCCGGGTGGCCGTCAAGGCCGATGACTCGGAGCGTTCCCGTGAATCCGCGCTGCGAGAAGGGATGGGCCGGAAAGGTCCGGCGCGAATGCCAGGCGGAAGGCGTCGGGGATGGAGCGGGACGCCGGAGCTGTTCCGGCGCTGCCGGTCCCTGGGGGAAACGGACGGCCGCTGGCAATCGGTGCGCGCATTCTACGGCAAGAGCGCCGGCGGCGTCCGGCGCGGCCGCGGGAAGCATTCAGGCGCGCTCCGCGGCGATGCTTTCGGGTGAAACCGTCCGTGCCGAGCCGCTACAATCCGCCATCCACAGCCAGCAGGAGCGCGCAATGAAGCTCGGAACCCTCAAGGAAGGCGGCCGCGACGGCACCCTGGTCGTGGTCTCCCGCGACCTGTCCCGCGCCGTGCGCGCCACCGGCATCGCCGCCACCCTGCAGCAGGCCCTGGACGACTGGCAGCGTGCCGCGCCGCGCCTGGTGGCGCTGGCCGAGGCGCTGGAGCAGGGCCAAGCCGCGGACGCGTTCGAGCTGGACCACGCCACCCTGGCCGCGCCGCTGCCGCGCGCCTACGAATTCGTCGACGGCAGCGCCTACCTGCCGCATGTCGAGCGGGTGCGCCGCGCCCGCGGCGCCGAGGTGCCGGAGAGCTTCTACACCGACCCGCTGATGTACCAGGCCACCAGCGCCGGCTTCCTCGGCCCGCGTGACCCGGTGCGCGTGGTCAGCGAGGACTACGGCATCGACCTGGAGGCCGAGATCGTGGTGGTCACCGACGACGTGCCGATGGCGGTGACGCCGGAGCAGGCCGCCGGCCATATCCAGCTCGTCGGCCTGGTCAACGACGTGTCCCTGCGCAACCTGATCCCGGCCGAGCTGGCCAAGGGCTTCGGCTTCCTGCAGTCCAAGCCGCGCTCGGCGCTGGGCCCGGTGTTCGTGACCCCCGACGAGCTGGGCGATGCCTGGCGCGGCAACAAGCTGCACCTGCCGCTGGTCACCCACTACAACGGCGAGTGGTTCGGCGCCCCGGAGGCGGGCGAGGACATGCAGTTCGATTTCGCCCAGCTGGTCGCGCACGCGGCCAGGACCCGGCCGCTGGCGGCCGGCACCATCGTCGGCTCCGGCACCATCGCCAACCAGGACGTGTCCCGGGGGGCCTCGTGCTTCGCCGAGCGGCGCACGGTCGAGGCCCTGCGCGACGGCAAGCCGTCCACGCCGTTCATGAAGTTCGGCGACCGCATCCGCATCGAGATGTTCGACCGCCAGGGCAACAGCATCTTCGGCGCGATCGAGCAGCGCATCGAACCGCAGCCGCCGGCGGCCTGAGGCCGGCCCACGCAGGCGCGCCGCACCGGGAGGCAGGATGTCCGCGCAACTGACGCTTTACACCTACTGGCGTTCCAGCGCCGCCTACCGCGTGCGCATCGGCCTGGCGCTCAAGGGCCTGGACTACGCCAGCGAGCCGGTGCACCTGGTCCGGGATGGCGGCCAGCAGCACGCGCCCGCGTTCGCCGCGCTCAATCCGCAGGAGCTGGTGCCTGTGCTCAGGCACGGCGATCTGGTGCTGCGGCAGTCGCTGGCCATCCTCGAGTACCTCGACGAGACCTGGCCCGAGCCGGCATTGCTGCCGGCCGACGCCGCCGGCCGTGCGCGGGTGCGCGCGCTGGCCCAGGCGATCGCCTGCGACGTGCATCCGCTCAACAACCTGCGCGTGCTGCAGTACCTGGAGCACGGGCTGGAACAGGCCCAGCCGGCGCGCGAGGCCTGGGTCCGGCACTGGATCGGGCTGGGCCTGGACGCGCTGGAACGGCTGCTGGCCGGCGATCCGGCCACCGGCCGCTTCTGCCACGGCGATGCGCCCGGCATGGCCGACTGCGTGCTGGTGCCGCAGCTGTACAACGCCCGCCGCTTTGGCCTGGACCTGGCGGCGTGGCCGGCGATCGCCCGGATCGGGGCCGCCTGCGCCGCGCTGCCGGCGTTCGCCGCGGCGGCGCCGGAGGCGCAGCCGGACGCGCCGCGTTCCTGAGCCTGCAAAGGCAAGGGGCCGCGCAGTGCGCGGCCCCCGGGTCCACCGCGGCCAGGCTTCAGACGAAGCCGTGGCTGATGCCGGCGCTGGGCTGGTTGAGGTCGGCGTAGGGATCGTGCTCGCCCTCGGCGCCCTCGGACAGGCGGAACTTCAGCGCCAGGCCGTCGCGCGAGTCGGCCGCGCGCAGCGCTTCCTCCTGGTCGATCCGGCCCTGCTTGACCAGCCGGAACAGGCACTGGTCGAAGGTCTGCATGCCTTCCTCCAGCGAGGCCTCCATCGCCGCCTTGATCTCGTGCACCTGGCCGCGGCGCAGCAGGTCGCGGATCATCGGCGTGTTCAGCAGCACCTCGGTGGCCGGCAGGCGGCGGCCGTCGACGCCGCGGACCAGGCGCAGCGAGACCACCGCGCGCAGGTTCAGCGCCAGGTTCATCAGCACGTTCTTGTGCGCGCTCTCGGGGAAGAAGTTGAGGATGCGCTCGATGGTCTGGTCGGCGTTGTTGGAGTGCAGGGTGGCCAGGCACAGGTGGCCGGTCTCGGCGAACGCGATCGCTGCCTCCATGGTCTCCGCGTCGAGGATCTCGCCGATCAGGATCACGTCCGGCGCCTCGCGCATGGCGTTCTTCAGCGCGTTGTGGAAGGCGTGGGTGTCCAGGCCCACCTCGCGCTGGTTGACGATCGACTTCTTGTGCTTGTGCAGGTACTCGATCGGGTCCTCGATGGTGAGGATGTGCCCGGTCATGTTGCTGTTGCGGTAGTCGATCATCGACGCCAGCGAGGTCGACTTGCCCGAGCCGGTGGAGCCGACGATCAGCACCAGCCCGCGCGGGGTCATGATGATGTCCTTCAGCACCTCCGGCAGGTTCAGTTCCTCGATGGACGGGATCACGCTGCGGATCGCGCGGATCACCATGCCCACCTCGCCGCGCTGCTTGAACACGTTGACGCGGAAGCGGCCGGCGTCGGCCACGGCGATGGCCATGTTCAGCTCCAGGTCGCGCTCGAACTGCGGCACCTGGCCCTCGTCCATCAGGGAATAGGCGATCTTCTTGACCATGCCCGGCGGCAGCCCGGTGTTGCCGAGCGGGTAGAGCTTCCCTTCGATCTTGATGTAGACCGGCGCCCCGGTGGTCAGGAACATGTCCGAGGCATTCTTCTCGGTCATCAGCTTCAGGAAGTAGCCGATATCCATTAAGTGACGTTCCCCAATAGCAAGGTGCCCGGGCATCCATTTGCATGGACGCCTCCGGCTTCCGACAATGGCCGCGACCCCAAGGGACGCGACTTTCCCCGATGAACGATCCTAGCTTCGCATACTTCCGCAGGACCCTGTACGCGCTGGTATGCACTTTCGGGCTGGTTGTCACGGCCCAGGCGCAGACCGCCCTGCCGGCCGTGCAGCAGGCCGAGCGCGCGGTACTGGAGGCCCAGCAGGCCGACGCCGACCATTACGCCCCGGACCTGATCGAGGCCGCCCGCCAGGGGCTGATCGAGGCCCAGGCGCTGGCCGCCTCGCGCTCGCGCAGCGACCAGCGCAACGCCGAGGCCCGCGCCCGCCGGGTGGCGGCCGATGCCGACCTGGCCCGGGCCCGCAGCGAGCTGGCCAGGGCCGAGGCGGACGTGTTGCAGCGCCGGCAGGAGGTCGATGGCTTGCGCCGGCAGCTGGGCCTGGCCCGGCTGGAGGGCGCCGAATGAGCGCGCGCCGCCTGTCCGGTCCACTGGCCGCCTGCCTGCTGCTGGCCCTGGCCGCCCCCGCGCTGGCCGCCGAGGACGCCGACGCGGCGCGCCTGCGCGCGCGGCTGGAGGCGCTGCAGGCCGATCCGTCGCTGGCGCGGGGCGCCGGCCTGGAGCTGCTGCAGGCCCAGCAGGCGATTGCCGCCCTGGAGCAGGCCCGCCGCAGCGACCGCCCCGAGGCCCTGTACCTGGCCGAGCGCCGGGTCGAGATCGCCGAGACCATGGGCCGCGCCGCGGCCGCCCGCGGCGAGCTGGCGCGGCTGGAGTTGCAGCGCAGCGAACTGCTGGTGGAAGCCAGTCGGCGCGAGGTCGAGAGGGCCCGCCGCGAGGCCGAGCAGCTGCGCATCCAGGCCCAGATCCAGGCCGAGGAGGCCGAGCGCCTGCGCCTGGCCGCCGAGGCCGAGGCGCTGGCGCGCAGCGAGGCCGAGGCGGCGCTGGGCAAGGCCGCCGGCCGGCAGAGCGCGCAGGTGAGCGCGGCGCGGCGCAAGGAAGCCGAGCTGGCCCGCCAGGAGGCGGAGCTGGTGTCCGGAAAGAAGCTGCCGGCCTCGACCTTCGGCAGCCAGGGCGAGGTCTTCGTGCTGCCCGGCGCGGTCTTCGCCAGCGGCAAGTCCAGCCTCACCGCCGCCGGCAAGGACGCGGCGGAAGCGCTGGCCGCGTACCTGCAGATTGGTGCCCGGCGCTCGGTCCGCATCCGTGCCTGGGACAGCGACCCGAAGGTGGCGATGGCCCGCGCCTCGGCCCTGCGCGACGCCCTGGTGGCGGCCGGGGTGGACAAGGGCAGGATCAAGGCCGACGGCGTCAAGGATCCGGCCACCAGCAAGCGCGCGGCCGAGGTCACCGTCGCCCTCTGACTTCATTTAGGTTTGTAAAATCAATGGCTTGCAGCCGTCGTCTCGCCCTGGTGCGGGACGCCGGGTGGCGCGGTTAACACTTCCGGCGCCTTCACGCCGCGGCCCCTTGAAGGCCCCCGGGCTTGGGAGTAGGGTCGGAATCGAGCCGGCAGCACACCCCCGTGCCGCCGCTCAGATCCGGAGTATGCGCCGATGCTGCATTCCGCCGCTCCCGTCCCTGTCGAAGCCGGGCATCCGCCGCGGCGGCGGCTTGGGGAGCGGAAAATCCCGCATCTGCCGTTCCGGCAATCCTGCGCCCTGGGCTCCCGGCCCGGGGCGTTTGTTTTTCCGGCGCCGGCCAGGACCGCCGGCAGTACGCCGTCAGGGACGTAACGACCCAGGAGGTGCACAGATGTTCGAAGGGCAATCGCAGGCCGAAATCGACGCGCTGATCAAGAGCAACCCCGAATTCAAGCAGCTCTACCAGCGACACCGGCTGCTGGACAAGAAGTGCATGCAGGCCGAACTCGGGGTGCTCCCCATCGACGACATGACCCTGGGGCAGATGAAGCGCGAGAAGCTTGCCGCCAAGGAGCGCCTGTTGCGCATCTACGAACGGTCGCACTGACCGCGATCTCCCGCGTTTCACCGCCGCGGGCGGTGGTGGCCTCCTCGTCGGCCACTGCCGCCCGCGCAATTCTTTCCGGCGCCGGTGCCGCCGCGATACCCGCCGGCGCCCTTACCGGCGCCGGCGATCCGGCCGATAATCCGGGCTCCGCCGCGACGCGGCGCCCAGGAAACGGACCCGAGAATGGCCCTGCACGCTTCCGTGCTCGAACTCATCGGCCGCACCCCGATCGTCAAGGCGCGCCGCCTGGACACCGGCCCGTGCGAGCTCTACCTCAAGCTCGAGAACTTCAACCCCGGAGGCTCGATCAAGGACCGCATCGGCCTGTCGATGATCGAGGCGGCCGAGCGCCGCGGCGACCTCAAGCCAGGCGCCACCTTGGTCGAGGGCACCGCCGGCAACACCGGCCTGGGCCTGGCGCTGGTGGCCCAGCAGAAGGGTTACAAGCTGATCCTGGTGGTCCCGGACAAGATGAGCCGGGAGAAGATCTTCAACCTCAAGGCCATGGGCGCGGAGGTGGTGCTGACCCGCTCGGACGTGGGCAAGGGCCACCCGGAGTACTACCAGGACCTGGCCGCGCGGATCGCCGCCGAGACCCCGGGGGCGTACTTCATCAACCAGTTCGGCAACCCTGACAACCCGGCCGCGCACGAGTTCGGCACCGGCCCGGAGATCATCGAGCAGATGGCCGCGGCCGGTGGCTTAGACGCGATCGTGTTCGGCTGCGGCAGCTCCGGCACCATGACCGGCCTGTCGCGCTGCTTCGAGAAGAACGCCCCGCACGTGGAGATGGTGCTGGCCGACCCGGTCGGCTCGATCCTGGCCCAGTACATCAACGAGGGCGTGCTCAGCGACAAGTCCGGCAGCTGGCTGGTGGAGGGCATCGGCGAGGACTTCCTGCCCTCGATCTCCGACTTCAGCCGGGTGAAGAAGGCCTATGCCATCCCCGACGCGGAGAGCTTCCACACCGCGCGCGAACTGCTGGAGAAGGAGGGCATCCTCGGCGGCTCGTCCACCGGCACCCTGCTGGCCGCCGCGCTGCGCTACTGCCGCGAACAGACGACGCCGAAGAAGGTCGTGGTGCTGGTGCCGGACACCGGCAACAAGTACCTGTCGAAGATGTACAACGACTACTGGATGCTGGACAACGGCTTCCTGGAGCGCCCGCACCACGGCGACCTGCGCGACCTGATCATGCGCCCGTACGCGCAGCGCGACACCGTGGTGGTCGCCCCGACCGACCTGCTGACCACCGCCTACCAGCGGATGAAGCTGTACGACGTGTCGCAGCTGCCGGTGATGGAAGGCGACCGCCTGGCCGGCATCATCGACGAGAGCGACGTGCTGCTGCACGTGTACGGCGACGAGGCGCGCTTCCGCGACCCGGTCTCGGTGGCCATGGTCACCAAGCTGGAGAAGCTGGACGTGAAGTCGCCGATCGAGGCCCTGCTGCCGGTGTTCGACCGCGGCCAGGTGGCGATCGTCATCGACGGCGACCGCTTCCTGGGCCTGATCACCCGCATCGACCTGCTCAACTACCTGCGCCGGCGGGCGCAGTGAGGGCCGGGCGCCGGTTCCTGGCCGGGACGGGACCGGCGCCAAGGTTTGGTTAAGGGGCGGTTGCTAGAATCCGCGGCTACCTCGAGAGAGCCGCCATGCCCGACCACACCACCCGCGACGGCCTGTCCCCGGACGTTCACGCGTTCGCCACCCTGGCCATCCACGGTGGCCAGGCGCCCGATCCGTTCACCGGGGCGGTGATGCCGCCAATCTACGCCACCTCGACCTACGCGCAGTCCGCGCCGGGCGAGCACCAGGGCTTCGAGTACTCGCGCACCCACAACCCCACCCGGTTCGCCTGGGAGCGCTGCGTGGCCGCGCTGGAGGGTGGCAGCCGCGGCTTCGCCTTCGCCTCCGGCATGGCCGCCAGCTCCACCGTGCTGGAACTGCTGGACAGCGGCGACCACGTGGTCGCCATGGACGACCTCTACGGCGGCAGCTACCGCCTGTTCGAGCGCGTGCGCCGGCGCAGCGCGGCGCTGGACTTCAGCTTCGTCGACCTGGCCGACCTGGACGCGTTCGCCGCGGCGATCACCCCGCGCACGCGCATGGTCTGGATCGAGACCCCGACCAACCCGATGCTCAAGCTGGTGGACATCGCCGCGGTGGCGGAGATCGCCCATCGCCACGGCCTGCTGGTGGTGGTCGACAACACCTTCGCCTCGCCGGCGCTGCAGCGTCCGCTGCAGCTGGGTGCGGACCTGGTCCTGCACTCGGCCACCAAGTACCTCAACGGCCATTCGGACATGGTCGGCGGCGTGGTGGTTGCCGCCAGCGACGAGCTGGGCGAGCGCATGGCCTTCCTGCAGAACTCGGTCGGCGCGGTGCAGGGGCCGTTCGACAGCTTCCTGGCCCTGCGCGGCGCCAAGACCCTGCCGCTGCGCATGCGCGCGCACTGCGAAAACGCCCTGGCGCTGGCGCAGTGGCTGCAGTCGCACCCGAAGGTGGAAAAGGTCATTTACCCGGGCCTGGAATCGCACCCGCAGCACGCTCTGGCGGCGCGGCAGATGTCCGGCTTTGGCGGCATCGTCTCGGTGGTGCTCAAGGGCGGCTTCGAGGCCGCCAGCCGCTTCTGCTCGCGTACCCGGCTGTTCACCCTGGCCGAATCGCTGGGCGGGGTGGAAAGCCTGCTCAACCACCCGGCGGTGATGACCCACGCCTCGGTCCCGCCGGAGCGCCGCGCGCGCCTGGGCATCAGCGATTCGCTGGTGCGCCTGAGCGTGGGCATCGAGGACGTCGAAGATCTGCGCCGCGACCTGGAGCAGGCGCTGGCCGCCTGAGGAGATGCAGATGCTGGCAACACTCGCGCAGCGACGATCCCTCCTGGTCGAGCTGACGAAGCGCGAAATCCTCGGGCGATACCGCGGCGCGGCAATCGGCTTGCTGTGGTCGCTTATCAGCCCCTTCCTGATGCTGATGGTCTACACGTTGGCGTTCGGATACATCTTGCGCAGCCGCTGGCCCGGGACGACCGGGTCGACCACGGACTTTGCCCTGATCCTGTTCGCTGGCCTCGTGATTCACGGCTTCTTTGCCGAGTGCCTCACCCGCGCGCCACAGCTGGTCCTGTCCAACCCCAGCTACGTCAAGCGCGTGGTGTTTCCCCTGGAGATCCTCACCTGCAGCATGGTGCTGACCGCCCTGTTCCACCTGGGCATGAACGTGCTGGTGCTGCTCGCGCTCAAGTGGTTCTGGCATGGCGAGCTGTCGTGGCACGCAGTGCTGCTGCCGGTGGTGGTGGCGCCGCTGGTGATCCTCGCGGTGGCAGTGGGCTGGTTCCTCTCCGCGCTCGGCGTATACCTGCGCGACATCAGCCAGGTGGTCGGCGTCCTCGCAACCACCATGCTTTTCCTTTCGTCGGCCATCGTCCCGGTGCAATCTCTGCCAGAGAACTACCGTTGGGTCTTCTACGCCAACCCGCTCACCCTGATCATCGACCAGGCGCGTGAGGTGGTGATCTGGGGGCGCATGCCGGACTGGTCTGCGCTCGGACTATACACGGCATGCGTGACCGTGCTGGCGGTCCTGGCACTGGGCCTGTTCCGCCGCATGCGAGGGGGGTTTGCCGATGTCCTTTGAGGCCGGAGTGTCGGTTGGTACGGGATCTCCGGCCGTGGGGTCCCCAGTGATCAGTGTCAGCGGGGTGAGGAAGAGCTTCCGCATGTACGAGAAGCCGGTGCACAGGCTCTGGCATGCATTGCTCGGCCGGGATGGCGGCCACCGTGAGTTCCACGCCCTGCGCGATGTGTCCTTCGAGATCCGCCGCGGCGAGACTGTCGGCATTGTCGGCCGAAACGGCTCGGGCAAATCGACTCTGCTCCAGATCATCGCGGGTACGCTCGCGCCGAGTGGTGGTACCTGCCGGGTGGAAGGGAAGGTCGCGGCGCTGCTGGAACTGGGTAGCGGCTTCAACCCGGAGTTCACCGGGCGAGAAAACGTGTACCTGAACGGTACGATCCTGGGCCTTAGCCGCGCGCAGGTCGAGGAGCGCATGCAGCGCATCCTGGACTTCGCCGACATCGGCGAGTTCATCGACCAGCCGGTGCGCAGCTATTCCAGTGGCATGGCCGTGCGCCTGGCCTTCGCGGTCATCGCCCATGTGGACGCGGACATCCTCATCGTCGACGAGGCGCTGTCGGTGGGCGACGCGTTCTTCGCGCAGAAGTGCATGCGCTTCCTGCGCAACTTCCAGAAGCACGGCACGCTGCTGTTCGTCAGCCACGACGCGGCCGCCGTCACCAACCTGTGCTCCAGGGCGATCTGGCTGGAGGACGGACAGGTGCGGATGGAGGGCGGCGCCGGCGCCATAGTCGAGGCCTACATGGCCCAGCAGCACGCGCGCGGTCGCGCCGACGCTGTCGGCGAGGTCGTCCACGTGGACGTGGGCGTGGAGCGGCGCAGGCAGCGGGAGGAGGCCTGCCGGGAGGACTTCCGCAAGAAGCTGATGGACGAGCTGGGCGTCTGCAACCGCCTGGCGGTGTTCGAATTCGACCCGGACCGCGCCGGCCCGCAGTTCGGCGCCGGCGGTGCCACCATCGTGGACGTGGCCCTGCTGGATGCCGAGGGGCAGCCCGCTCCGCTGCTTTCCGGTGGCGAAGTGGTCAACCTGCGCATCAGCGTGCGTGCGAACAAGGCGCTGGAGTCGACGATCGTCGGCTTCTACGTGAAGGACAGGCTGGGGCAGCGCCTTTTCGGCGACAACACCTATCTGGCCTATCGCAACGCCGATACGTCCGTGGCGGCCGGTGAGGTCATCGATGCGACTTTCCGGTTCCGCATGCCGGTGCTTCCATCGGGAAGCTACATGGTGGACGCGGCGGTCGCGTCCGGAAGCCAGGACGACCATACCCAACAGCACTGGCTGCACGATGCCCTCGAGTTCCGTGCGGTCGACGAAACCATGCGCCATGGGCTGGTAGGCATCCCCATGGCCGCCATCGAGATTGCACGCAGGCAGGGCGAATGAGCATGAAATTCACGGGCGAGCGCTTCATCCCCACGGAGGGGGGCGAAATCCGCCAAGAGCACCTCCATCGCTACTCCTGGTGCCTGTCGGCGGTGGCGGGCAAGGACGTCCTGGACGTCGCCTCGGGGGAGGGCTATGGCAGCGCCGCCATGGCTCGGGTCGCGCGTTCCGTCGTGGGCGTGGACATTTCGCAGGAGGCGGTGGAACACGCCCGGACGAAGTACGCCGGTATCGCCAACCTCCGCTTCGAACAGGGTTCGGCCGCCGCGCTCCCTCTGCCGGACAACTGCGTGGACGTGGTCGTCTCCTTCGAGACGCTGGAACACCTCCATGAGCAGGAGGAGATGATCGCCGAGATCCGGCGCGTCCTCAGGCCGGAGGGCTGCCTGATCCTTTCCTCGCCCAATCGCAAGGTGTATTCGGAGAAGGCGGGCCACCACAACGAGTTCCATGTCCGCGAGCTGGACATGGCCGAGCTGTCCGAACTGCTCGGGCGCCACTTCCCGGCCGTGCGGTACGTCGGCCAGCGTCTCGCGGTGGCCTCCACGATCACCCACCTGGCGCCCGACCGCCTGTCGGGAAGCTGGCAGGGCCTGGCCGAGGCGGCGGGGGCCGTCGAGGAGCGCGTGGCCACGTGGGACGAGCCGGTGTACTTCATCGCCTTGGCGGCCGCGGACGAGCGCCTGCTGCCCGGGCTGGGGCCGTCCATCCTGTTGTCGGAGACAGAGGATCTCTACGAGCGCCACCGTGAAGTGGCCAGGTGGGCACAGGCGCAGGACAAGGAGATCGCCGAGTGGCGCTCCCGTTACGCGACTCTGCAGGGCGAGTTCGAGGAGCGGACCGCCTGGGCGCTGTCCCTCGACCGGGAGCTGGGTTCGCTCCGGGATACGCTCGGCGAGCTGCGCCAGGCACATGAGGCGCTGGAGCAGGCGCACACGGCCCTCGAGCGTAGCCACGGCGAGGTCCGGCGCGCGTACGACGATCTCCGGCGGACGCACGAGGCCCTTGAGCGGAGGCACGACGAGACCTGCCACATCTACCAGGAGCTCCACCACGAGCACGAGAAGCTCCGTGGCGACCATGACGACGTGCAGGCGCGCATGTCCTCCGTGGCCGGTGCCATCCACAGGATGCGGGGCGACCTGCACGCCCAGATCGGCGGCCGGTCCGGCGACGGGAACGAAGCGCAGCCCGGCGTCTCCGAGGACATCGAGGAGCTCAGGAACCTGCTCCAGGCGGTGCTCTCGTCCCGCTCCTGGCGGGTAACCAAGCCCCTCCGCTTCGCTGCACGCGTGGCGCGCGGCGACTGGGCAGCAGTGGTCGCTTCCCTGCGCGGTCGCGGGCTGGGATCGCATCCGCTGCTGGCGCCCTTCGCGACGCCGGTCCGGCGGTGGCTGCTGGCGAGGACGGAGAAGCAGCAGGCCAGGGCGATCACCGCGCAGGTGGTGGCCGCAGTCCAGGACGTGGAGCACGTCCTGGATGGTCTTGCGGTGCCGGTGTTCGACGCGCCCCGCGTGTCCGTCATCATTCCGGCCTACGGCAACCTGGGCTACACCGCCGCGGCGGTGCGCTCGATCGTCGAGTCGGCGCCGCGCGTGCCCTACGAGATCATCGTCGCCGAGGACGCCTCCGGCGACACCGAGATCGGGCGCCTGGCCGGGGTGCCGGGGCTGCGCTACCACGAGCATCCGCAGAACCTCGGCTTCATCCGGTCCTGCAACGCCGCGGCCGAACTGGCGCGCGGCGAGTACGTGTGCTTCCTCAACAACGACACCCAGGTGATGCCGGGCTGGCTGGACGGCCTGCTGGACGTGTTCGCCGACCATCCGGACGCCGGCATGGCCGGCTCGCGCCTGGTGTACCCCGATGGCCGCCTGCAGGAGGCCGGCGGCATCGTCTGGCGCGACGGCTCGGCCTGGAACTACGGCCGCCTGCGCGACCCGGGCGAGCACGAGTTCAACTACGTGCGCCCGGCCGACTACTGCTCCGGCGCGAGCATCCTGTTGCCGCTGGCCCTGTTCCGCGAGCTGGGCGGGTTCGACGAGCACTATTGCCCGGCGTACTGCGAGGACTCGGACCTGGCGTTCAAGGTGCGGCAGTCCGGGCGCGAGGTCTACTACACCCCGTTCTCCACCGTGGTGCACTTCGAGGGCATCTCCCACGGCACCGACACCTCCGGTGGCGTGAAGGCCTACCAGGTCGCCAACCAGGAGAAGCTGCGCCGGCGCTGGGAGGCGGAACTGGCGGCGCACTACCCCAACGGCGAGCAGGTGATGCGGGCGCGCGACCGCGCCTGGGGCCGCAAGGTCGTGCTGATCGTCGACCACTACGTGCCGCAGCCGGACCGCGACGCCGGCTCGCGCACGATGGTGGCCTTCATCGATTCCCTGCTGGCCGCCGGCTGGGTGGTCAAGTTCTGGCCGGACAACCTGCACCAGGATCCGGTGTATACGCCGCTGCTGCAGCGGCGCGGGGTGGAGGTGATCTACGGCAGCCGGCGCATGGGCGGCTTCGCCGACTACCTGCGCGAGTGCGGGGCCGGGCTGGACGCGGTGCTGCTGTCGCGGCCGCACATCTCGCTGCCCTACCTGCAGGCGCTGCGCAAGCAGGCGCCGGGGGTGCCGGTGGCCTATTACGGGCACGACCTGCATTTCCGCCGTCTGGCGCGCGAGGCGGACGTGGCCGGGCGCGATGACCTGCGCCACGAGGCGCGCCGCATCGAGGCGCTGGAACGGCAACTGTGGCAGGGGGCGGACATCGTCCTCTACCCGTCGCAGGAGGAGGCCGACGAGGTCGCGGCGCTGGCGCCCGGAACCCCGGTCCGCGCCATCTCGCCGTATGCCTTCGACCACTTCGTCGACGACGCCGAGCCGGACGGGCGTTCGGGGCTGGTGTTCGTCGCCGGCTTCGCGCATTCGCCCAACGTCGACGCCGCGCTGTGGCTGGTCCAGGAAGTGATGCCGCGGCTGTGGCGCGAACATCCGCAGCTGACGCTGTCGCTGGTCGGCTCCAATCCCACCGACGTGGTCAAGGGCCTGGCCGGGCGCCAGGTCGAGGTCACCGGCTACGTGAGCGACGCCGAACTTTGCCGCCGCTACCGCCAGGCGCGGGTGGCGGTGGTGCCGCTGCGCTACGGCGCCGGGGTGAAGGGCAAGGTGGTGGAGGCGCTGCAGAACGGATTGCCGCTGGCGACGACCTCCGTGGGTGCCCAGGGCCTGCCGGGCCTGGAACAGGTGGCCGCCGTGGCCGACGACGCCGTGGAACTGGCCGAGGCCATCGCCCGCCTGCTGGCCGACGACGGCCTGTGGCGCCGGCGCTCGCGCGAGGGCGCGCGCCTGGCCCGTTCGCTGTTCTCGCGCCAGGCGCTGACCGCGCAGCTGCTGGACGCGCTTTCGACCAATCGCGACAAGGAAAACCGGGCATGATCATCCGTTCCCGCGCGCCGCTGCGCCTGGGCCTGGCCGGCGGTGGCACCGACGTCTCGCCGTACAGCGAGCAGCACGGTGGTTTCGTCATGAACGTCACCATCGACAAGTTCGCGTACGCCACCCTCGACCGTTCCCCGACCGGCAAGCTCGAACTGCATGCGCTCGACGCCGGTTCGGTGCAGGTGCTCGACCCGGAGGAGGTTGACCGCTCGCCGGGCCCGCAGCAGCTGATGCGCGGCGTGTACCTGCACGTGGCCGACCGCCTGCTCGGCGGGCGCCGCCCGGCGCTGCGCATCCGCGCGCATTCGGACGCCCCGCCCGGATCCGGCCTGGGCTCGTCCTCGACCATGGTCGTGGCCCTGGTCACCGCGTTCAACGAGTATTTCAGCCTGGCCCTGGGCGAGTACGAGATCGCGCAGATCGCCTATGACATCGAGCGCAAGGACCTGGCCCTGGCGGGCGGCAAGCAGGACCAGTACGCGGCGGCGTTCGGTGGCTTCAACTTCATGGAGTTCTACGCCGGCGACCGGGTCATCGTGAACCCGCTGCGGATCAAGGAATGGATCTGGAACGAGCTGGAGGCCAGCCTGGTGCTGTACTTCACCGGCGTGTCGCGGGCCTCGGCCAAGATCATCGACGAGCAGTCGCGCAACATCCGCGAGGGCCGCACCGATTCGCTGGAGGCGATGCACCGGCTCAAGCAGGAGGCGGTGCAGATGAAGGAGGCGCTGCTGCGCGGCGACCTGGCGCGCTTCGCCCAGGTCATGCAGTCCGGCTGGGAAGCCAAGAAGCAGAGCGCATCCAGCATCACCAACCCGATGATCGACGAACTGGAGGCGCTGGCCTTCGCCAACGGCGCCCTCGCCACCAAGGTCTCCGGCGCCGGCGGCGGCGGCTTCATGATGTTCGTGTGCGACCCGGCCGAACGCGTGCGCCTGGTGCGCGCGCTGTCCGGCGCCGGCGGCACCGTCTACGACACCCACTTCACTCCGCACGGAGCGTCCTCATGGAAAATCGGTTGAATACCTTCGTCCAGGCGGAGTTCGACAAGACCCTGGCCAACTTCAACGCGATGGCCGCCGACGCGCGGCTGCGCGAGCAGATCGCGCAGGCGGTGCGGCTGTGCGTCGACGCCCTGCGCGCAGGCAGGAAGCTGCTGTTCGCCGGCAACGGCGGCAGCGCCGCCGACGCCCAGCACTGGGCCGGCGAACTGGTCAGCCGCTTCTACTACGACCGCCCGGGCCTGCCGGCGATCGCGCTGACCACCGACACCTCGATCCTCACCGCGATCGGCAACGACTACGGCTACGACTACACCTTCGCCCGCCAGGTCGAGGCGCTGGGCCAGGAGGGCGACGTGTTCATCGCCATCTCCACCTCCGGGCGCTCGAAGAACATCCTGCGCGCGCTCGACGCGGCCGAGGCCAAGGGCGTGAAGGTGATCGGCTTCACTGGCGCGGGCGGCGGCGACATGGCCGGCCGTTGCGACGTCTGCTTCCAGGTCCCATCGAACGAGACCCCGCGCATCCAGGAAGGCCACGAGTTCATCGGCCACCTGCTGTGCGCCCTGATCGAGTCGGAGATCTTCCCCAAAGATGGCCGCTGAGGAAGCGATCGTCCTGGTCGGCGGCCTCGGCACGCGCCTGCGTGCGGTGGTCAGCGACGTGCCCAAGCCGCTGGCCCCGGTGGCCGGCCGCCCGTTCCTGGCCTGGCTGCTGGACGCCTATGCGGCGGCCGGGCTGCGCCGGGTGATCCTCGCCACGGGCTATCGCG
This sequence comes from Pseudoxanthomonas sp. SGT-18, assembly GCF_003931645.1. Classification (NCBI taxonomy): domain Bacteria; kingdom Pseudomonadati; phylum Pseudomonadota; class Gammaproteobacteria; order Lysobacterales; family Lysobacteraceae; genus Pseudoxanthomonas; species Pseudoxanthomonas sp. SGT-18. The sequence continues at coordinate 17,994 of NZ_RRYJ01000005.1, forward strand.
CCGCGCAGGTCGAGGACGCGGTCGGGCGCCGCTGGCAGGGCATGGAGATCGCCTATTCGGTGGAGGACGCGCCGCTGGGCACCGGCGGCGCCATCCGCCAGGCGCTGGCCCTGGCCCAGGGCGACGGCGTGCACCTGGCCAATGGCGACACCTTCCTGCGCTACGACCCGGCCGCGCTGGAAGCGGCCACCCGCGGGCACGGCTGCGCGCTGGGCATCGCCCTGGCGGCGGTGGACGACGTGGGGCGCTACGGCGCGGTCGAAGTGGCCGGCGGGCGCGTGGTCGGCTTCCGCGAGAAGGGTGGCGCCGGGCCTGGCCTGATCAACGCCGGCAGCTATTTCCTGGACGCGGCTGCGTTCGCGCGGCTGCCCGCGCCGCAGGGCGCCTGGTCGTTCGAGGAGCTGGTGCTGCGGCCATGGAGCGAGTCCGGCCAGGTGGCCGCGTTCGAGCGCACCGCGGATTTCATCGACATCGGCGTGCCGGAGGACTACGTCCGCGCCCAGCACCTGTTCCGGGAAGGCGCGGCGTGAGCGGGGTCCGCGAGCCCGTGGTGACGGTGCCGCCGGAAGCGGCGGGGCTGGTCGGTGGCGGGCCGCACCGGGCGCTGTTCCTGGACCGCGACGGCGTGGTCAACGTCGACCACGGCTACGTGCATACCCCCGGGCGCACCGAGTGGGTCCCCGGGATCTTCGAGCTGGCGCGCGCCGCGCGCGCGGCCGGCTACGTGCTCGTGGTGGCCACCAACCAGGCCGGCATCGCCCGCGGCTACTACGACGAGGCGCAGTTCCGCGCCTACACGCGCTGGGTGCACGCGCGCTTCGCCGAGGAGGGCGCGCCGCTGCTGGCGACCTATTACTGCCCGCACCACCCGGAGGCGGGGCAGGGCGCGTACAAGGTGGCCTGCGCCTGCCGCAAGCCGGAGCCGGGGATGCTGCTGGAGGCCATTGGCCGGCACGGGCTGGATCCGGCCGGGTCGGTGATGGTCGGCGACACGCCCAAGGACATGGAGGCGGCCGCGGCTGCGGGGGTCGTCCGCCGGTTCCTGCTGTGCGGCCCCGGGGCGGAGCCGGGCGAGAGTGCGGCGGGGATCGCGGTCGCCAGCCTGGACGAGGTTGCCAGGACGCTGGTGGCCGGCGCCGGGGAGGCCGCTCCGGCGGCCGGCCGTCACGGTTCGCGCGCGCCGCTGGCGTGAAAGCTTGAAGTGCATGGGCAATGCCCGGATCATTGGCGCCCGATGCGGCCGGTCGTCGCCAGGCACGGGCCCGGCGGACCGCGCGACGCAAAGCGGCTTGCCATCCATGGATCCGACGACAGTGCCGGTGGAGTAACGAGGTTCGAATTGCCTGCGGGAATCCCGCGGGTCTTTTCCTGAAAGGCGAGTCCGGTAACACATGATGCGAACTGCCATCGTTGGCACCCTGGCGGTGCTGGCCCTCCCGTTCCTGTCCGCCTGCGGGCGGATCGAGCCGGTGCAGGACGGCGTGCCCCCCCCATCCGACCTCGGTGGAGAACGAGGATGCCGTGCTCAGCGTCGAGCCTGGCGCCGTCGGCGCCTGCGAGGGCCAGCGGGTCGCGGCGCGGATCGCGTGGAAGGTGAAGGATCCGGCGGTGCAGTCGGTCCTGGTCCAGGTGCGCGGCGACGATGGCGGGCGCAAGGTGTTCGCCTCAGGCGCGGCGCAGGGCGAGGCGGAAACCGGGCAGTGGGTCGCCGGGGGCACGCGCTTCTATCTGGTCGATGCCGACAGCCGCCGGGACCTCGCCGCCTTCGAGGTCGCGGGCCTGGCCTGCCTCGGACCGACTGACGGAGCAATGGAATGAACCAGCAGGTGTTGCGGTCCGGCCTGCGCGGGGGGGCGGAGTTCCTCCTCGTGCTGTTCTTCGTGGTCGTCGGCTATGCCGCATGGCGGAAGGGCCTGTTCCCGGCCAGCGCCAATGGCTACCTCGGTGGCTACCTGCAGGCGGCGCTCGCCGCCGCGGCCGGGGCACTGCTCGTCAACCTCGTGGCCGCCCGTTCCGGGCGCCCGGGCGGGGCAGCGCTGGTGCTCGGCTTCCTCGCGGTGCTGGGCGTGGCCTACTACTGCGGGCTTTCCGCGCTTGCCGCGGCGGCCCTGCTGCTGGCCGTGTCCTGGGGCGTCGGCAGCCTGTTCCACACCGGCTCCGGGTCCGATCCCTGGCTGACCAGCCTGGTCGGCCTCGCGGTGGTCGCGGCGGTGGTCGGCTGGCTGCTGCCGTTCCAGGTGCACGACGGCCGCATCCACCTGGCCGCGGCGGTGCTCAACCGGCCGCACGTGTCGGTCAACTTCATCGAGGCGGTGCGCCGGCACAGCCGGGCCCGGGTGGTGTACTACGGCCACGACGTGCACCACCTGCGCCTGCTCGAGCAGCTGAAGCTGCAGCCGGACCCGGCGCTGCAGGCCGAGGCCGAGCGTTTCCGCGCGATGGAGCACGACCTGTGGCGGCGCTCGGACGTGATCCTGTACCCCTCGTCGGACGAGACCGCGCACGTGCGCGCGTGGCTGCAGGCGCAGGGCGGCGCGGCGGTGGCCGAGACCGTGCCGCTGTTCGCCTACGAGGCGCTCGACGAGGCCGACGTGCCCGGCCCGGAGCACCGCCGCGACATCCTGTTCGTGGCCGGCTTCGCGCATCCGCCGAACGTGGACGCCGCCTGCTGGTTCGTGCGCGAGGCACTGCCGCGCATCCGCGAGCGGATGCCGGGCGTGCGGACGCTGTTGGTCGGCTCCAACCCGCACCCGGACGTGCAGGCGCTGGCGGGCGACGGGGTCGAGGTCACCGGCTACGTCAGCGACGAGCGGCTGGCCGCGTACTACCGCGCCGCGCGCGTGGCGGTGGCGCCGCTGCGTTTCGGCGGCGGAGTCAAGGGCAAGGTGCTGGAGAGCCTGCGCTTCGGCGTGCCCTGCGTGACCACGTCCACCGGCATGCAGGGGCTCGGCGACGCCGCCGGCTTCATGCCCCGGGCCGACGACGCGGACGGGTTCGCCGCGGCCGTGCTGCGGCTGCTCGCCGACGACGGCGACTGGCACCGCGTTTCGGCGGCCTCGCGCGGGTTCATCGCGCGCCACTATTCGCGCGAGGCGCTGTGGGGCGTGCTGTCGCGCTCCGTGGGCGCGTAGGGGCCGCACGATGCCACATCGAGGACAGGGCCTGGACACGTCCGGCCGCCTTCTTCCCCGCGACGGCCGCGTGCGGTCGCTGCTGGTGGCCGCGTGCGCCGCGCTCGCCTTCGGCGCGCTGCACCAGGCGTTCGTGACCCGGGCGCATCCGGATGCGCTGTACATGGACTCGCTGCGCCTGCTGTACCAGTTGCAGGAATGGCAGCAGGGGCGGCTGTCGTTCGTCGAGCTCTGGGGCCTGGGCTCGGCGCACCGCGGCTTCATCAACGCGCTGGCGCTGATGGCCAACGTGCGCCTGTTCTCGCTGGACGTGATGCTCGCCAACCGCATGACCGGCGTGGTGGTGGCGACGGTGGCGTTCCTCCTCGCCTACCGCCTCGACCGCGAGCCGTTCTGGCAGCGCGGCCGCTGGCATCCGCGCAGGGGCCTGTGGCGCGCGGCGGCCGCGCTCGCGATCGCCGGCCTGTGCTTCAGCTGGGCCGGCTTCGAGCTGTTCACGCTGGACCTGGGCCTGCCGCTGTGGACGAAGAACCTGTGCTTCGTCCTCTTCTTCCTGGCGCACGACCGCCTGCTGCGCGCGCAGGGAAGCGCGGGCGCGGGGCAGGCGTGGACGGCGCTCGCGCTGGCGGTCGCCGGCGTGGTGATCGTGATGTTCGTCGGCATGGGCTGGTCCTATGCCTACGCCGGCGCGGTGGCGGGCGTACAGCTGCTGGCCGCCTTCCACGACCTGCGCGGCGGGCGCCGCACGGGGCTGCTGCTGCGGTGCGTGCCGCTGCTGGCGCTGCTGGCCGCGCTGGGCTGGTCGCTGGCGCAGGGCGGCGGCGGGCAGGGCGAGGACGGGCACTCCTTCGCGAAGCTGTTCGGCACGCTGCCGCGCATGGCCGAGCTGTCGCTGTACGCACTGGGCGCCGCCTGGATCGGGGTGGAGACGCTGGCCCAGCGCGGCGTGCCGCTGGGGCTGGTGCCTTGGCTCGGCGCGGCCGGGCTCGTCGCCGCGGCCTGCGGCATCGCCTCGCGGCTGCGCCGCGGGCTGTATTCGGGCTCGCTGGTGCCGCTGTACCTGGTCGGCTACGGCGTGCTGACCGCGCTGTCGCTGGCCGCGGCGCGTGGCGACGGCGGGCCGATGGCGGTCATGGCCTCGCGCTACTACATGGACGTGGTGCTGTTCCTCGTCGGCGCGCTCTGGCTGTGGCTGGAGGCGCTGGCATCCGGCGGCAGGACCTCGCCGGCGCAGCCTGCCGCGTGGGCGTTCCTGGCCTTCTGGCTGGCGGTGGGCGCCGGACTGGCGCTGACGTACGACCGCGAGTGGAAGGCCACGCCGTACCGCGCCGACGCGTTCCGGGCGATGAACCAGGCCCTGCGGGCCGGCGTGCCCGACGAGGCGGCCGCGCGCCTGCTGCAGTCGCCGCTGGAGCACGCGCGGCTGGGCGCGGGCATCCTGCGCGAGCGCGGCCTGGCGTTGTTCGCCGCGGAAGGGCCGGGTGGCGGCTGCGAGGTCCGCCGCGCCGGCGGCTGGCACGCCGCGGAGCCGACCGGGGCCTGGATGGACGGCGCGGCCGTGCTCGCGGTGCCGGCCTGTGGCTGCGCCCTGGTCGCCGATGCCTACCTGCCGGAGGGCTTTGCCGCGCGCCGGCTGCGGATCGAGGACGGCGCGGACGTGCGCGAGATCGCGATGCAGCCCGGCCAGCCCGCGCGCGTGGCCTTCCCCGTGCTCGGCGGCGCGAGGCAGGTGCGCCTGTCGGTCTCGCGCACGACGGTCCCGGCCGCCGAGATCCCGGGCAGCGGCGACCAGCGCCGGCTGGGCCTGTTCTGGACCGGAATGCGCTTCGAGTGCGTGCCGGCGGGGGAGGCGCGGTGAACGCGCCGGCACCGGGGGAAAAGCCGCCGGTTCCGCCGCGGGGGCTGCCGTTCTCCGGCGCGCCCGGGCCGTTGCAGCGCTTCGTCTCCGACCAGCGCGTGCTGTTCCTGCTGGTCGGCGGCGCCAACACGCTGTTCAGCACCGCGCTGTTCGCCGCGCTGGTGCTGTGGTTCGGCCCCGGCGTGCCGTCGGTGGTCAGCCTCGGCATCGCCTGGGTGGTGTCGCTGCTGGCGGTGTTCTTCGTCTACCGGAGGCTGGTGTTCCGCGTGGAGGGGCACTTCTGGCTGGACCTGGCGCGCTTTTCCAGCGTGAACGGCATGGCCCTGCTGCTCAATGCCGGCGCGCTGGCGCTGCTGGTGGACCTGGGCGGACTGCCGGCGATCCCGGTGCAGGTCGCCATCACCGCGCTGGTGGTGGTGTTCAACTACGTGGGCCACAAGTACTTCTCTTTCCGGCGCAAGGGCCGGCCCTAGGAGGAATCCCGTGCAGCCGCGCGTTTCGGTGGTGGTGCCCGCCTACAACAACGAGGACTTCGTCGCGCAGACCCTGGACTCGATCCTGGTGCAGGACTACGACGACTACGAGCTGGTGGTCGCCGACCACAGCTCGCGCGACGGGACGCAGGCCGTGCTGGAGCGGTACCGCGGCCTGCCGCGGGTGCGCATCCTGGAACCCACGCCCGCCGGCGGCGGCGCGCTGGCGAACTGGAACCGGGTCAGCGCCGAGGCCCGCGGCGAGCTGGTCAAGCTGGTGTGCGGCGACGACCTGATCGCGCCCACCGCGCTGCGCGAGCAGGTCGCGGCGATGGACGCGCACCCGTCCGCGGTCCTGGTCGCCTCGCCGCGGAACCTGATCGACGCGCAGGGGCGGGTGGTGGTGCGCGGGCGCGGCCTGGCCGGGCTGCGCGGCCTGGTGTCCGGCCGCGAGGCCGTGCGGCGATCGGTCCGCGCGGGCACCAACATCTTCGGCGAGCCGGGCTGCGTGCTGTTCAGGCGCGAGCTGCTGGAGCGCGAGGGCGGTTGGGACAACAGCTTCCCGTACCTGATCGACCAGGCCACCTACACCCGCATCATGCTCCACGGCGACATGGTCGCGCTGCCGCACACCCTGGCCAGCTTCCGCATCAGCGCCACGCAGTGGAGCGTGCGGCTGATGAAGGAGCAGGCGGCGCAGGCGGTGGCCTTCCACGAGCACCTGCGCCGCACGGTGCCGGGCCTGCTTTCGGCGCTGGACCTGCGGGTCGGCAACGCCATGGCGCGGGCGATGGCGCTGGCCCGCCGCAGCGCCTACCTGTGGCTGCGCCGGCGCATGTGAGGCCGGCTCAGGCGGGCGGCAGGTTGACGCTGTCGCCCACCACGTACTGCGGCCGCTTGTTCACGTTCAGCAGCACGCGGCCGGTGTACTCCCCGATGGCGCCCAGCGCCAGCAGTTGCAGGCCGCCCATGAACAGGATGGCCACGATCAGCGAGGCCCAGCCCACGGGCAGGTCCGGCGTGCGCAGCTTCTGCACCAGGATGGCCACGGCCAGGACGAAGGCCAGGCACGAGGCCAGCGCGCCGGCCAGCGACACCAGGCGCAGCGGCACGATGGAGAAGCTGGTGGCCATCTGCAGCCACAGCGAGACCGACTTGCGCAGGCTGTAGCCGGAGCGGCCGTCGCTGCGCGCGTGGTGCTCGGCGGTGAGCGTGGCGATGCGGCGCGGGCTGGTGCTCTGCAGCAGCAGCCCGTCGAGGTAGACGAACGGGCCCTGGTAGCGCAGCACCTCGTCGCGCAGCCCGCGGGCGAAGCCGCGGAACGGCGACAGGTACAGCCCCCTGGGCTTCTTCAGCAGCCACTGCGCGACCAGGTCGTTGAAGCGGCTGCCGGCGCGCTTCCACAGCGCGTGCTGGCGTTCGGGGAACTGCGCGTAGACCAGGTCGGCGCCACCGCGCAGGGCCGCGAGGATCCGCGGCACGTCGGCCGGGTCGTGCTGCAGGTCGTCGTCCATGGTGACGATGTAGCGGCCGCGCGCCACGCCCAGGCCGGCCATGATCGCATTGTGCTGGCCGGCGTTGCGCCGCAGGTCCAGGCCGCGCAGCCAGGGGCGGGCGGACGCCAGCGCCTGGATCACCTCCCAGGCGTTGTCCGGGCCGCAGTCGTGGACCAGCACCACCTCGTAGCCGTCCGCGCCCAGCGCGGGCGCCAGCGCGGCCTCCAGCCGCTCGGCCAGCGCCGGCAGGATGCTGGCGCTGCCGTAGACCGGGATGACGACGGAAAGCTCAGGCGTCGGGCGCATAGTATTTCCGGATGACGTGTTCGGCGTAGCCGTCGCCGAGGTCGATGCCCAGTTCCCGGGCCACCGCCAGCGCATCGGCCACGTCGATGGGCAGCGGGCTGCCGAGCGGCTCGAAGGCTACCCGGGCCTGGCGGCCGAGCACGCGCTCGAAGATGGCGACGATGGCCGGCATGGGCAGCGACCTGGCCGCGGCGACGGAGAATACACGCCGCCCGCCGCTGCCGGCGCCGTCGATCAGGCGCGCGCCGATGGCGGCCACGTCGTCCACGTCGATCAGGTTGCGCTCGGCCCGCGCCCACACCGTGAAGGGGGTGCCGCTGGCGATGCGGTCGCGCAGGAAGTTGGTCAGGGTGTGGGGGTTGGGCGTGCGGCCGACGACCTGCGGCAGGCGCAGCACCAGGCCGCCCGGCGAGGCGGCCACCATCGCCTCCATGGCGCGCTTGTGGCGCATGTACGGCGTGTCCGCCGCGCTGTCGCCGGTGGCGCTGCCGCAGCTGCCGAAATAGACCACGCGCCCGCCGGCCTCGAGCAGCGGGCGGAGCAGGTCGCGCTCGCGGGCGAAGGCCGCGGGGTCGGTCTCGCGGGAATTGGATACGCCGGAGGCGAAGATCGTGACCGCGGGATCGGCCGCGTAGCGCGGCGCGAAGGCGCGCGCCAGCAGGCCCTGCCCGACGATCATCGCGCCTCCGCTGCCCGGGCCCGCGCGGTCACAGCGCCGCCTCCAGCTCCGGCAGGATGGTGAACAGGTCGCCCACCAGGCCGATGTCGGCGACCTCGAAGATCGGCGCCTCCGGATCCTTGTTGATCGCCACGATGGTGCCGGCGTCCTTGATGCCGGTCAGGTGCTGGATCGCGCCGGAAATGCCGATGGCCACGTACAGCTCCGGGGCGATGATCTTGCCGGTCTGGCCGACCTGCATCTCGTTCGGGCAGTAGCCGGCGTCCACCGCCGCGCGCGAGGCGCCCACCGCCGCGCCGAGCTTGTCGGCCAGCGAGTAGATGTGGCGGAAGTTCTCCTCCGAGCCGACGCCGCGGCCGCCGGAGACGACCCGGCGCGCGGACTGCAGGTCCGGGCGGTCGGACGCGCCGGCGGCCAGGCCCACGTAGCGGGTATGCGAGGGCAGGGCGGCCTCGACCTGCACCGCCTCCACCGGGGCGCTGTTGCCGCCGGCGGCCTGCGGCCAGGAGGCGGTGCGCACGGTGGCGACCACGACCTGCCCGGCCGGGGCCTCGACGGTGACGATGGCGTTGCCGGCGTAGATCGGGCGCTTGAAGGTGTACTCGCCCTCCACCGCCATCAGGTCGGAGACCTGGTTGACGCCCAGCAGGGCGGCGACCACCGGCATCAGGTCCTTGCCGAAGGTGGTCGAGGGGCCGAACACGTGGCTGTAGCCGGCGGCCAGCTTCGCCACCTGCGGGCCCAGCACCTGGGCGATGGCCTGGGCATTGGCCGGGTTGGCCACGGCGAGCACGCGGGTCACGCCGGCGATCTGCGCGGCCTCGGCCGCGACCGCCGCCGGGTCGGCGGCCAGCACGAGCACGTCGATGGCCTCCGGGTTCAGCGCCTGTGCGGCGCTGACGGTGCGCGCGGTGGCGGGGTTGAGCTTGCCGTCCAGGTGTTCGGCGACGACGAGGATCTTGGACATTGGAGCGTTCTCCGGAATCAGGGGGCCGCGCGGCGCGGGGCGCCCGGCGCGGCCGGGAGGATCAGAGCAGGCCCTTGGCCTTGAGCGTGGCGACCAGTTCGGCCGCGTCCTTGACCATCACGCCGCGGCTGCGCTTGGGCGGCGGGGCGTAGGCGGTGGTCTTCAGCTCCGGGCCGGCGTCCACGCCGAGGTCGGCCAGCTGCAGGGTCTCCAGCGGCTTGCTCTTGGCCTTCATGATGTCCGGCAGCTTGATGAAGCGCGGTTCGTTCAGGCGCAGGTCGGTGGTCACCACCGCCGGCAGGTTCACTTCCAGGGTCTCCAGGCCGGCGTCGACCTCGCGGGTCACCGTGGCCTTGCCATCGGCCACTTCCAGCTTGCTGGCGAAGGTGGCCTGCGGGCGGCCCCACAGGGTGGCCAGCATCTGGCCGGTCTGGTTGGCGTCGTCGTCGATCGCCTGCTTGCCCAGGATCACCAGGTCCGGCTGCTCCTTCTCCACCAGCTTCAGCAGGGTGCGGGCGGCCGCCAGCGGCTGTACCGCCTGGTTGGTGACCACGTGGATGGCGCGGTTGGCGCCCATGGCCAGGCCGTTGCGCAGGTGCGCCTGGGCGTCGGCCGGGGCAATCGTGGCCACCACCACCTCGGTGGCGATGCCCTTGTCGCGCAGGCGCAGGGCCTCTTCCAGGGCGATCTCGTCGAACGGGTTGGGCGAGAGCTTCACGCCCTCGGTCACCACGCCGGAGCCATCCGGCTTGACCTGGATGCGGACGTTGTAGTCCACCACGCGCTTGTAGGCGACCAGGATCTTCATCGTGCGGGAGTTCCTTCAGGGATGGTCGGGCGGCCCCGGCGCAATCGCTGGCCGGAGCGGAACGCGGATTCTACCGGGCGACGGGGTCCGGGGGCGATTGCTTGCTTTGCCCGGGCGGACGACGGGGCGGCTGACCGCGCGGACGGGGCGTCCGGGAGGCGCGGATACTGGATTGGGCGCGAAATGCCTGGATCGAGGCGGTTGCGGGCCGGAGGCGTGCGCGACGGGGGGGTATTCCTCCAATGCCACGTCTGGCGCGACGCACCCTGATGGCCGAGCCCTGCGACCAGCCATGGGGACGCCCCCGGGCGGCGGCGATGTGACCATTTCCGCTATTCAGTCTCCCCGGCTGCTGGGCCAAACAGCCGCGATTCAACGGTCGCGGGTATCCTTATACGGCCTGAGCGCGGCTCGACAGCAACCAACAGGAGAACAGCTTGGCTACTTGGCTCGTCACCGGCGGCGCCGGTTTCATCGGCGGCAATTTCGTACTCGAGGCGGTGGCGCGGGGTGTCCGGATCGTCAACCTCGATGCGCTGACCTATGCCGGCAACCTCGACACCCTGGCCTCGCTGCAGGGCAACCCCGACCATATCTTCGTGCACGGGGACATCGGCGACCGGGCCCTGGTGGCGCGCCTGCTGGCCGAGCACCGCCCCGACGCGGTGCTCAACTTCGCCGCCGAGAGCCACGTGGACCGCTCCATCGACGGCCCGGCCGCCTTCGTCCAGACCAACGTGGTCGGCACCCTGGCCCTGCTGGAGGCGGTGCGCGACTACTGGAAGGGCCTGGAAGACGAGGCGAAGGCCGCGTTCCGCTTCCTGCACGTGTCCACCGACGAGGTCTACGGCACCCTCGGCGCGACCGGCAAGTTCACCGAGACCACCCCGTACGCGCCCAACTCGCCGTACTCGGCGTCCAAGGCCGCCTCCGACCACCTGGTGCGCGCCTTCCACCACACCTACGGCCTGCCCACGCTCACCACCAACTGCTCCAACAACTACGGCCCGTACCACTTCCCGGAGAAGCTGATCCCGCTGGTGATCCAGCGCGCGCTGGCCGGGGAGTCGCTGCCGGTGTACGGCGACGGCAAGCAGGTGCGCGACTGGCTGTACGTGGCCGACCACTGCGAGGCGATCCGCACGGTGCTGGCCAAGGGCCGGGTGGGCGAGACCTACAACGTCGGCGGCAACGCCGAGCGCGAGAACATCGAGGTGGTGCGCACCATCTGCCGCCTGCTCGACCAGCGCCGGCCGCGCCCGGACGGGCAGCCGCACGAGGTCCTGATCACCCACGTCACCGACCGCCCCGGCCACGACCGCCGCTACGCGATCGATGCGTCCAAGCTCAAGAACGAGCTGGGCTGGGAGCCGAAGTACAGCTTCGAACAGGGCATCGCCGCGACCGTGGACTGGTACCTGGCGCACCAGGACTGGGTGCGGCGGGTGCTGGACGGCAGCTACCGCCTCGAACGCATCGGCACCGCGGCCTGAAGCCGCACGGGACAGAACCATGACGCAACGCAAGGGCATCATCCTGGCCGGCGGCTCCGGCACGCGGCTGTATCCGATCACCAAGGGCGTCAGCAAGCAGCTGCTGCCGGTGTACGACAAGCCGATGATCTACTACCCGCTCAGCGTGCTGATGTTGGCCGGCATCCGCGAGGTGCTGGTCATCAACACGCCGCACGAGCAGGCCCTGTTCCAGAACCTGCTGGGCGACGGCTCGCAGTGGGGCATGGACATCCGCTACGCGGTCCAGCCCAGCCCCGACGGCCTGGCCCAGGCCTACCTGATCGGCCGCGACTTCGTCGCCGGCCAGCCCAGCTGCCTGGTGCTGGGCGACAACATCTTCCACGGCCACGGCCTGACCGCGACCCTGGCCCGCGCCAACGCGCGCACCGAGGGCGCCACCGTGTTCGGCTACTGGGTCAACGACCCGCAGCGCTACGGCGTGGCCGAGTTCGACGCCAGCGGCAAGGTGGTGGGCATCGAGGAGAAGCCGGCCAACCCGCGCTCCAACTACGCCGTCACCGGCCTGTACTTCTACGACGGCAAGGCCGCCGACTACGCCGCCGAGCTCAAGCCCTCGGCCCGCGGCGAGCTGGAGATCACCGAACTCAACAAGCGCTACCTGGACGAGGGCGCGCTGTACCTGGAGCAGCTGGGCCGCGGCTACGCCTGGCTGGACACCGGCACCCACCAGTCGCTGCACGATGCCTCCAACTTCATCCAGACCATCCAGGACCGCCAGGGCCTGCAGGTGTGCTGCCCGGAGGAGATCGCCTACGGCAACGGCTGGATCGACGCGGCCCAGCTGGAGAAGCTGGCGCAGCCGCTGGCCAAGAACGGCTACGGCCAGTACCTGCTGGCCCTGCTCAAGCGCGGGGTGGTGCGATGAAGGTGATCGAGACCGCCCTGCCGGGCTGCGTGGTGATCGAGCCGGCGGTGTTCGGCGACGCGCGCGGCGTGTTCTTCGAGACCTGGAACGCCGAGCGCTTCGCCCAGCACGGCCTGCCGACCCGGTTCGTGCAGAGCAACGTGTCCACCTCCACCCGCGGCGTGCTGCGCGGCCTGCATTACCAGTGGCCGCGGCCGCAGGGCAAGCTGGTGAGCGTGCTGGAAGGCGAGGTCTACGACGTGGCGGTGGACATCCGCCGTGGCTCGCCGACCTTCGGCCGCTGGGAAGCGGTGGTGCTCAGTGCGCAGAACCGGCGCCAGTTCTGGATCCCGGAGGGCTTCGCCCACGGCTTCGCGGTGCTGTCCGAGCACGCGATCTTCAGCTACCTGTGCACCGACGTGTACGTGAAGGAGTCCGACGCCGGGGTGCGCTGGAACGACGGCGACATCGGCGTGGACTGGCCCATCGCCGAGCCGGTGCTGTCGGCCAAGGACAGCAGCGCGCCGTTCCTGGCCGGGATCCCCGAGGACCGCCTGCCGGTGTACGCGCCATGACCCGGCTGCTGCTGGTCGGCGGCAACGGCCAGCTGGGGCGCGAGCTGCGCCGCAGCCTGGCGCCGCTGGGCGAGCTCGTCGTCGCCACCCGCGACGGCCGCCTGCACGACGGCGGCAGCGCCATCGCCGCCGACCTGGCCGATCCACAGCACCTGGCCGGGGTGGTGCGCGAGGTGGCCCCGGATGCGGTCATCAACGCCGCCGCCTACACCGCGGTGGACAAGGCCGAGTCCGAGCCGGAGGCCGCGTTCCGCATCAACGGCGAGGCGCCCGGCGCGCTGGCCCGGGCCTGCGCCGCGGCCGGCATCCCGCTGGTGCATTACTCCACCGACTACGTGTTCGACGGCAGCGGCACGCGCCCGTACCGCGAGGACGACCCGACCGCGCCGCTGGGTACGTACGGGGCCAGCAAGCTGGCCGGCGAGCAGGCGATCCGCGCCGCCGGCGGCCGCCACCTGGTGTTCCGCACCGCGTGGGTTTACGCCGCGCACAGCCACAACTTCCTGCGCACCATGCTGCGCCTGGGCGCCGAGCGCGACGAGCTGCGGGTGGTGGCCGACCAGGTCGGCACGCCGACCCCGGCGGCGCTGATCGCCGAGGTCACCGCGGTGGCCCTGCGCCGGGCGCTGGACGATACCGGCACCAGCGGCACCTGGCACCTGGTGGCCGATGGCCAGACCAGCTGGCATGGCTTTGCCGAGGCGATCTTCGCCGAAGCGGTGGAAGCGGGCCTGCTGCCGCGCGCGCCGCGGGTGCAGGCGATCACCACCGCCGAGTTCCCGACCCCGGCGCGGCGCCCGGCCTACTCGTGCCTGGATACCACCGCGCTGCGGCGCGACTTCGCGGTGGCGCTGCCGCACTGGCGCGACGCGCTGCGCCCGGTTATCGCCGCACTGGCGGCCGAACGCGCCGCCGCTCCGGCGGCCTGACGGCCGGCACGGGAACGTGCCGGCGCTGCCCGCGGCCGCTCAGGTGCGGCCGTAGGTGTCCTCGAAGCGGACGATGTCGTCCTCGCCCAGGTAGCTGCCGGACTGGACCTCGATCAGCTCCAGAGGCAGCTTGCCGGGATTGCGCAGGCGGTGGGTCACGCCCAGCGGGATGTAGGTGCTCTGGTTCTCGGTCAGCAGGATCACCTCGTCGCCGCGGGTGACCTCGGCGGTGCCGCTGACCACCACCCAGTGCTCGGCGCGGTGGTGGTGCATCTGCAGGCTCAGGCTGGCGCCGGGCTTGACCGTGATCCGCTTGACCTGGAAGCGCTGGCCGCTGTCGATCGAGTCGTACGCGCCCCAGGGACGGTAGACCTTGCGGTGCCAAGTGGCCTCCGGGCGATCCTCGGCGCGGATCCGCGCCACCACTTCCTTGACCTCCTGCATGCGGTCGCCGCGCCCGACCAGCACCGCGTCGGCGGTTTCCACCACCACCACGTCGTCCAGCCCGACCAGGGCGATCAGGCGTTCACCGTAGGCGAAGGTGTTGCGGCAGTCGATCGCGATCACGTCGCCGTGGTGGGCGTTGCCGTCGGCGTCGCGCTCGGACACCTCGCGCAGCGCGGTCCAGGAGCCGACGTCGCTCCAGCCGGCGTCCAGCGGCACCAGCGAGGCGTGGTCGGTCTTCTCCATCACCGCGTAGTCGATCGAGTCCGAGGGCACCTCGGCGAAGGCCGCCGCGTCCAGGCGCACGAAGTCGGCGTCGCGGCGCGCGCCGGCCCAGGCCTTGCGCACCGCCGCCAGCATCTGCGGGTTGAACCGCTCCAGCTCGGCCAGGTAGCGCGAGGCGCGGAACAGGAACATGCCGCTGTTCCAGTAGTACGCGCCGGAGGCGACGTAGCCTTCCGCGGTGGCCAGGTCCGGCTTCTCTACGAACTGCTCCACCGCGCGCACGCCCTCGCCGGCGGTGGCGCGGATGTAGCCGTAGCCGGTCTCCGGGCCGGTGGGGACGATGCCGAAGGTGACCAGGCGCCCGGCCTCGGCCGCCGGCAGGGCCTCGAGCACCGCGCGGCGGAAGGCCTCGGGGTCGCGCACCACGTGGTCGGAGGGCAGCACCAGCAGCACCGGGTCGTCGCCGCCGGCGCCGGCTTCCAGCGCCGCCACGGCGATCGCCGGGGCGGTGTTGCGGCCGGCCGGCTCCAGCAGGATCGCCTGGGGTTCCGCGCCGACCTGGTGCAACTGCTCGGCGGCGACGAAACGGTGCGCCTCGTTGGCCACCACCAGCGGCGCGCGGGTGGCCAGCGGGGCCACCCGGTGCCAGGTCTCCTGGAGCATGGTCAGCTCCCCGTGCAACGGCAGGAACTGCTTGGGATAGGACTCGCGCGACAGCGGCCACAGCCGCGTGCCGGAGCCGCCGGACAACAGGACGGGGAGCAGGTCGTTCATGGGCTTCCAGGTCAGGCCGAGAGCAGCCGCGAGATTTCCTCGGTGCGCGCGCGCAGCAGCGCCTCGTCGCCGCGGGCCTCGACGTTCAGCCGCAGCAGCGGCTCGGTGTTGGAACTGCGCAGGTTGAAGCGCCAGTCGCCGAAGTCGGCGCTGATGCCGTCGGTGTGGTCCAGCGCCGGCGACTGCGCGGCGAAGTGGTCCATCACCCGCGCCACCGCCGCCTTGGCGTCGGCCACGCGGAAGTTGATCTCGCCGCTGCACGGGAACTTGCGCACGCGCGCCTCGACCAGGTCGCCCAGGCTGCGGCCGCTGGTGGAGACCAGGCTGGCGATCAGCAGCCAGGGGATCATGCCCGAGTCGGCGTAGGCGAACTCGCGGAAGTAGTGGTGGGCGCTCATCTCGCCGCCGTAGACGCAGTCCTCGGCGCGCATCTTCTCCTTGATGAAGGCGTGGCCGCTCTTGCACAGCACCGGCACGCCGCCGGCCTCCTGCACCTGCTCGACGGTGTTCCAGACCAGGCGCGGGTCGTGCACCACCTTGCCGCCGGGGTGCTTGGCCAGGATCGCCTGGGCCAGCAGGCCGACCAGGTAGTAGCCCTCGATGAAGCGGCCCTGCTCGTCGAAGAAGAAGCAGCGGTCGAAGTCGCCGTCCCAGGCGATGCCGAAGTCGGCGCCGTGCTCGCGCACCGCGTCGATGGTGGCCTGGCGGTTCTCCGGCAGCAGCGGGTTGGGGATGCCGTTGGGGAAGCTGCCGTCCGGTTCGTGGTTGATGCGCACGAACTCGAAGGGCAGGTGCGGCGCCAGCAGGTCGACGATGGCGCCGGCGCCGCCGTTGCCCGCGTTGACCACCAGCTTCAGCGGCTTGAGCGCCGGCACGTCCACGTAGGACAGCAGGTGCTCGATGTAGGCGCCCTTGTCGGTTAGCGCGCGCTCGCCGGCGGTCGGCGGCGCGGCCGGGGCGGTGTCGGCCTCGGCCGCGTCGGAGATGGCGAACAGGCCGGTGTCGGAGGAGATCGGGCGCGCATTCTCGCGCACCAGTTTCATTCCGTTGTAGTCCATCGGATTGTGGCTGGCGGTCACCATCACGCCGCCGGCCGCGTCGAGGTGGTCGACCTGGAAGTACACCTCCTCGGTGCCGCACAGGCCGATGTCGATCACCTCGCGGCCCTTGCTGCGCAGGCCGGCCGACAGCGCCGCCTGCAGCGCCGGGCTGCTCAGGCGCACGTCATGGCCCAGGACCACCGGGCCGGGGCGCAGCTGGTCGGAGAGGGCCACGCCGATCCTGCGGGC
This sequence comes from Pseudoxanthomonas sp. SGT-18, assembly GCF_003931645.1. Classification (NCBI taxonomy): domain Bacteria; kingdom Pseudomonadati; phylum Pseudomonadota; class Gammaproteobacteria; order Lysobacterales; family Lysobacteraceae; genus Pseudoxanthomonas; species Pseudoxanthomonas sp. SGT-18. The sequence goes on from NZ_RRYJ01000005.1 coordinate 34,327, forward strand.
CAGGTCCTCGTCCAGTTCGTCCGGAACGCGCCCACGGATGTCGTAGGCCTTGAAAGCGGGGAGCGTCATGGGTCATTCCTTTGCACGGGGGACGTTCTCCCGATTCTACCCGCCGCGGCGCCGGCGTCGCGGCAAGGGACGGCCGAAAGGCCCGGCGGACCCACTAGAATGGCCCCATCCCGGCATTGGCGAGGACTCAGATGGGCAACCGGACATCCCGCAGCAAGCTGGTGGCCGACGCGCACGCCGCGTTGGCCGACCTGGTGGCCGACGGGCAGACGCTGGCGGTCGGCGGCTTCGGCCTGTGCGGCATCCCCGAGGCACTGATCGCGGCCCTGCGCGATTCGGGGGTGAAGGACCTGACCGTGATCTCCAACAACGCCGGCGTGGACGGCTTCGGCCTGGGCCTGCTGCTGGAGACCCGGCAGATCCGCAAGATGATTTCGTCCTACGTGGGCGAGAACAAGGAATTCGAGCGCCAGTTCCTATCCGGCGAGCTGGAGCTGGAGTTCAACCCGCAGGGAACCCTGGCCGAGCGCCTGCGTGCCGGCGGCGCCGGCATCCCGGCCTTCTACACCGCCACCGGCTACGGCACGGTGGTGGCCGAGGGCAAGGAAACCCGCGAGTTCGGCGGCAAGCACTACGTGCTGGAAACCGCGCTGGTGGCCGACGTGGCCCTGGTCAAGGCGTGGAAGGCCGATACCGCCGGCAACCTGGTGTTCCGCAAGACCGCGCGCAACTTCAACCCGGCCTGCGCCATGGCCGGCAAGGTCTGCGTGGCCGAGGTCGAGGAGATCGTCGAGGTCGGCGCGATCGACCCGGACCAGGTCCACCTGCCGGGCATCTACGTGGACCGCATCGTGCACAACCCCACGCCGGAGAAGCGGATCGAACAGCGCACCGTGCGCCAGGAGGACAAGTGATGGCCTGGACCCGTGACGAGATGGCCGCACGCGCCGCGCGCGAGCTGACCGACGGCGCCTACGTGAACCTGGGCATCGGCCTGCCAACCCTGGTCGCCAATCACATCCCCGAGGGGGTGGACGTGTGGCTGCAGTCGGAGAACGGCCTGCTGGGCATCGGCCCGTTCCCGACCGAGGACGAGGTCGACGCCGACCTGATCAACGCCGGCAAGCAGACCGTGACCGCGCGTGCCGGCGCCAGCTACTTCGGCAGCCACGATTCCTTCGCCATGATCCGCGGCGGCCATATCGACCTGGCCATCCTCGGCGCCATGCAGGTCACCGACAAGGGCGACCTGGCCAACTGGATGGTGCCGGGCAAGATGGTCAAGGGCATGGGCGGGGCCATGGACCTGGTGGCCGGGGTGAAGCGCGTGGTGGTGCTGATGGAGCACACCGCGAAGAACGGCGAGCACAAGATCCTGCCCGAGTGCACCCTGCCGCTGACCGGCGTGGGCGTGGTCCACCGCATCATCACCGACCTGGGCGTGTTCGACGTCACCGCCGGAGGCCTGGCGCTGGTGGAGGCCGCGCCGGGCGTGGGCATCGACGAGCTGCGCGAAAAGACCGGCGTTCCGATCCTCGCCTGAGACGCATGCGGCGGATAACGAAGAAGGCCGGCGGATCCGCCGGCCTTCTTCGTTCTGGTGCCTACAGGTTCTGGTAATTGGGACCGGAACCGCCCTCGGGCGTGACCCAGGTGATGATCTCGTACGGATCCTTGATGTCGCAGGTCTTGCAGTGCACGCAGTTGGCGGCGTTGATCTGCAGGCGCCTGCCGGCTTCGTCCTCGACCATCTCGTACACGCCGGCCGGGCAGAAGCGGGTGCAGGGGTTGCCGTACTCGACCGTGCAGCGCTCCACGCAGATCGAGGTGTCGGCCACCTTCAGGTGCACCGGCTGGTCCTCGTCGTGCTCGGTGGCGGCGTAGTACACCGCCTGCAGGCGGTCGCGCGGGGGCAGGGTGCGCTCCACCCAGCCGCGGTCCGGGGCCTGGTACTGGCCCAGCTTCTGCAGCGAGGACCAGTCCGGCGAGCCCTTGAGCGTCCACGGCGAGGCGCCGCCGGTGGCGGTCTCCCAGGCGGCGTTGGCCATGCCCAGCCACAGGCCCTTCTTGAAGCCGGGCTTGATGTTGCGGACCTTCTTCAGCTCGGCCACCACCTCCGAGGCGCGCAGCTTTGCGTCGAAGCCGGCCGGGTCCAGGCCGCTGGCGGCCAGGTGCTCGGCGGCGAGCATGCCGCTGCGGATCGCCTGGTGGGTGCCCTTGACCTTGGGCACGTTGAGCAGGCCGGCGGTGTCGCCGACCAGCAGCGCGCCAGGCATCTCCACCTTGGGCAGGGCCTGGTAGCCGCCGGTGACGATGGCGCGGGCGCCGGCGGAGAGGATGCTGCCGCCTTCCAGCAGCGGCTTGACGTGCGGGTGGTTCTTCCACTGCTGGAAGGCCTCCCACGGGCGGTACTCCGGATCCTTGTAGTCCAGGCCGCTGACGTAGCCGATCGCCACCTGGTTGTTCTCCAGGTGGTACAGGAAGCTGCCGCCGTAGGTGTCGTTGTCCGCCGGCCAGCCGAAGCTGTGCACGATCTTGCCCGGGCTGGTGCGGCCTTCCGGCAGCTGCCACAGTTCCTTGATGCCGATCGAGTAGCTCTGCGGGTCGCTGTCCGCGTCCAGGCCGAAGCGCTTGATGAGGCGCTTGGTCAGGTGGCCGCGCGCGCCCTCGGCCAGCACCGTGACCTTGGCGCGGATGTCGATGCCGGGGGTGTAGCCGGGCTTGAGCGAGCCGTCCTTGGCCACGCCCATGTCGCCGATGCGCACGCCCAGCACGGTGCCGTCCTCGGCATGCAGGGTCTCGGCGGCGGCGAAGCCGGCGTAGATCTCCACGCCCAGGGCCTCGGCCTGCGGCGCCAGCCAGGCGCACATCGCGCCCAGGGAAACGATGAAGTTGCCGTGGTTGCGCATGCCCGGCGGCACGACGGGCAGCTTCGTGCCGCCATCCTTGGTCAGCAGCCAGAATTCGTCCCCGGTGGCCGGCACGCACACCGGCGGCGGGTTGTCGCGCCAGCCCGGCAGCAGGGCGTCCAGCGGGCCCGGCTCGATCACCGCGCCGGACAGGATGTGGGCGCCGACCGTGCTGGCCTTCTCGATCACGCACACCGACAGCTCCGGGTTGAGCTGCTTGAGGCGGATGGCGAACGCCAGGCCGGACGGACCGGCGCCGACGGTGACGACGTCGTACTCCATCACGTCGCGTTCCACCTCGGGCGTGGGCGTTGGGGCGGTGGTTTCCGTCATCACGGCTCCGGCTGGCTGTTCTGGCTGGCCCGGCATTCTCGGGTTTCGCGGACGGCGGGGCAAATCCCTGCGCGCCAGGGGCCGCACCTGCTAGCGTGGCGGGCATGCAATGGCAGCGCTTCGAGCTCCCCGACGCCCGGCTGGAACTGGCCCGCGGCTGGCTGCCGCCGGCGGCGGCCGCCGACCTCATGCAGCGCCTGCTGGACGGGCTGCCGTGGGAGGTGCACCGGATCCGGATCTTCGGCCGCGAGGTGGATTCGCCGCGGCTGAGCTGCTGGATCGGCGACCCGCAGGCGGTCTACCGCTATTCCGGCAGCCGCTTCGTGCCGCATCCCTGGAACGCGGAACTGGCGGCACTGCGCAGGCGCCTGCAGGACGAGCTGGGCGCGCGCTTCAACAGCGTACTGGCCAACCTTTACCGCGACGGCCGCGACGCCATGGGCTGGCACAGCGACGACGAGTTGGAACTGGGCCCGCAGCCGCTGATCGCCTCGCTGAGCCTGGGCGCGCCGCGCCGCTTCGTGCTGCGCCGGCGCGACGATCCGGCGCGCAAGCTGGCGCTTCAACTGGAGCCCGGCAGCCTGCTGCTGATGGGCGGGTCCACCCAGCGCCACTGGAAACATGCCCTGCCGCGCACCGCGCGGCCGGTGGGCGCGCGCATCAACCTGACCTTCCGCCAGGTGCAGCCGCATCCCCGGCGTCCGCCGCCTGCGGCAGCTGCGCCCTGAGTTCGGCCAGTTCGTGCTCGTGCTGCTGCGCCAGTTCCCGCAGCTGGCGGGCGTGCTGGTCGCGCAGTTCCGCCAGCTCGCGGTCCAGCGACAGCGCCCAGCGGCTGCGCTCCAGGTAGCCGCCGAAGTAGTAGGACGCGCGCGCGCTCTGGATCGTTGCCTGGCGCAGCAGGCCGCAGCGCGCCAGCAGCGCGTCGTTCTCCGGCAGCGGACGGTAGATGCGCTCGCTGAAGTCCTCCGGGGCCGGATCCGGGTCGAATTCGGCGATGCTGGCGTAGCTCTTGCCCGGCACCGGGCTGATCCGGAACCCGTGCGGCGCGAAGATCGCCTCCAGCCCGCGGATCGAGTAGCTGACGATGTGGCTCATCCGGGGGCGCGCGGCGCCAGTGTTGGGGGGGGCGGTGGAGCCGGGAGCTTGCGGGTCTGGCTTGCTGCAGGGGACGGGCCGCGCGCTCAGGGCGCGGGGCGGCTGGCGGCGTCGGCCTGGCCTGCGGCCAGGGTCCAGCCGGCGACCTGGCGGCCGACCTCGGCCAGGGCCTGGTCGAAGGCCGCGGCCACGCTGCCGATGTCGGTGGCCGGGGACGGCTGCACCTGGGTGAAGGTCTGGCTGGCGACCACGCGCTGGTCGGTGTTGTGCATCAGCTTGGCCACCACCTCGATCACCGCCGCCGGGCGGTCGCCGCCGCGGTAGTCGGCCTCGAAGCGGCGGATGTCCAGCGCCAGCCGGTAGTTCGCGCGCAGGCCGGTGGCCACGCGGCCGACCGCGTCGATCTTGCCGGAGTCCTCCAGCACGCGCAGCACCGTAGCCTCCAGCATGTCGGTCGGCGGCTGCACCCAGACCGCGCCCTTGTACACCTGCAGCTCGCCCGGGACCGGGCGCACGCCGATGCGCGGCGAGTCCAGCAGGCGCGGGGCGGACGGGCGGGCGATGGCCAGCTGCCAGTCCACCCTCGGCCAGGAGGGATCCGGCGTGGCCGCGGCCTCGGGGGCGTAGATGGTCACCGGGTCGCCGGGCTTGCCGACCAGCGAGCAGCCGGCCAGCGTCGCGGCCAGGACCAGGAAGGCGAGCCGGCGCGCGGGCGCGGCGGGCGTGGGGAAGGGAACGGGCGTCATTGCGGTTCGAACTCCTTGGCTCCGTCGCGGCCGAGCAGGAAGCGCGCCGGGTTGTTCTCGAGGCGGTCGCTGATCTGGCGCAGGTCGCGGATCAGCGCGCGCAGCTCGGTCAGGGTCGGGCCCAGCTGGGCCAGGCCGTCGTTGGCGAAGCTGTTGATCGCGGCGCGGTTCTCGCCAAGGATCGCGTCGGCGTTGCCCGCTGCCGAATCCAGCCGCGCCAGGGTCGAGTCCAGGCGGCTGATCAGCGCCGGCAGCTCCCGCACCAGGTTCTGGTCCACCCGCTGCACGGTGGCATTGGTGTTCTGCAGGGTCTGGTCGAGGCTGCGCGCGGCCTCGCGCGCGGTGGCAAGCAGCGCCTCCATGCCTTCGTCCTTGGCCGCCATGCTGGCGCTGATGCGCTCGATGTTCTCCAGGGTGCGGCCGATGTGGGCCACGTTCTGGTCGCTGAGCACCTGGTCCAGGCGCTCGACGATGCGGTTGGCGGTGTCGGTGATGTTCTGCAGCGCCGAGGGCGAGGTCTGGATCTGGGGAGTGTCGCGGGTGTCCACCGCGGTCAGCAGCGGCGCCCCGGGCGAGCCGCCGGACAGCTGGATGATGGCGGGGCCAGTGAGGCTGGTGATGGCGAGCTTGGCGCGGGTGTCGGTCTTGACCGGCACGTTGGCGTCGGCGCGGATGATCGCCACCACCCGGCGCGGGTCCTGCGGGTCCAGCGACAGCTTGTCGATCGAACCGACCGAGATGCCGTTGTACTGCACGCTGCTGCCCACCGACAGGCCGGTCACCGCCTCGTCGAACACGATCATGTAGCGCTGCCAGCTGCGTTCGGACGAGTACTTGGCCGCCCACAGCCCGAACAGCAGCAGGGCCACCGACACCACGATGGTGAAGGCGCCGATCAGCACGTAGTTGGCGCGGGTTTCCATCTCAGTCCGCCTCCTGGCGCGGGGGATTGCGCTGGCCGCGCGCGGCGCGGGCGCGCGGGCCGTGGAAGTATTCCTGCACCCAGGGATGGTCGAAGCGCTCGACTTCCTCCAGCGGGGCGTTGATCACGACCTTGCGGTCGGCCAGCACCGCCACCCGGTCGCAGATAGCGTACAGGGTGTCCAGGTCGTGGGTGATGAGGAACACGGTCAGGCCCAGGGCCTGCTGCAGGGTGCGCAGCAGGTGGTCGAAGGCGGCCGCGCCGATCGGGTCGAGGCCGGCGGTGGGCTCGTCCAGGAACAGCAGCGGCGGGTCCAGCGCCAGCGCCCGGGCCAGCCCGGCGCGCTTGCGCATGCCGCCGGACAGCTGCGCCGGCAGCTTGGACGCGGCGTCGGCGGGCAGTCCGGCGAGCTTGACCTTCAGCAGCGCCAGCTCGCGGCGCCAGGTCTCCGGCAGCTCCGGGTGGTGCTCGCGCAGCGGCACCTCCACGTTCTCGCCCACGGTCAGCGAGGAAAACAACGCGCCGTCCTGGAACAGCACCCCGGTATGGCGCTGGATGTGCTGGCGCTGGCGCGGATCGTCCGAGCGCGCGTCCGCGCCCAGTACCTCGATGCTGCCGTCGGTCGGCCGCTGCAGCCCGAGGATGCTGCGCATCAGCACCGACTTGCCGGTGCCCGAGCCGCCCACGATGCCGATGATCTCCCCGCGGCGCACGTCGAGGTCGAGGCCGTCGTGGACGGTCTGGGATCCGAACCGGTTGACCAGCCCGCGGACGCGGATGGCCGCCTCGCCGCCATCCGCGTCCGCGGGCTGGTCGCTCGTGATTCGTGATGCGTCATTCGTCAAAGCAAAAGCATTCTCTCCGGAAACCCGGCGGCCTGCTTCTGGCTTTTTCGGATCACCGATCACGAATCACCAATCCCGCCCTTTCACCAATCCATGTTCATGAACCAGAGCGCCGCCAGCGCGTCGAGGATGATCACCAGCGAGATGGTCTGCACCACGCTGGAGGTGGTGCGCTCGCCGACCGACTGCGCCGTGCCCTGCACGCGCATGCCTTCCAGGCAGCCGATCAGGCCGATCACCATGGCGAACACCGGGGCCTTGGACAGGCCGACCAGGAAGTGGCGCAGCTGCAGGGTCTCGTGCATCCGCGCCAGGTACATCTGCGGCGGGATCTCCAGGTCGAACGCGCCCACGGTCACGCCGCCGGCCAGGCCGGCCATCATCGCCACGAAGGTCAGCAGGGGCAGCATCACCAGCAGCGCGACCAGGCGCGGGATCACCAGCAGGTCGATCGGGTCCAGGCCCAGGGTGCGGATCGCGTCGATCTCCTCGCGTGCCTTCATCGCCCCGATCTGCGCGGTGAACGCCGAGGCGGTGCGGCCGGCCAGCACGATCGCGGTGAGCAGCACCGCGAACTCGCGCAGGAAGGCGATCGACACCAGCTCGACCACGAAGATCTCGGCGCCGAAGTCGGCCAGGATGGTCGAGCCCAGGAATGCGATCACCGCGCCGACCAGGTAGGACAGCAGCGCCACCAGCGGCACCGCGTCCAGGCCCACCTGTTCCATGTGCGCCACCGTGGCGGTGAGGCGGAAGCGCCGGGGCTGGCGCAGCAGGCGCAGCAGCTTGACCAGGTTCTCCCCGGTGAAGCCCAGCAGCTCGACGATGTTGCGGCCGACGGCGTGGGTGGCGCGGCCCAGGCGCTCCAGCGCGGCGGCGAAGCCGTAGTCGCGCTTGCGCGCCGGGCGCTCGTCGGACACGTCCTCGATCACCTGCACCAGCGGCAGGTGCGCCGTGCTGAAGCGCACCGCCGCCTCCGGCAGGCGCCGGCGCCGCGCGAAGCGGATCAGCTGCATCACCCCGGCCGAGTCGATCCGCCCGATCCCGGTGGCGTCCACCGCGGTCACCGCCTCGGGCAGCTCGCGCAGGCGCGCGGCCAGCTCCATGGCGTGGTCCAGCGTCCAGTCGCCGGCCAGGCGCGCCTCCTGCTCGGAGCCGGGGGCCAGGGTCCAGCCGGGCGGGTTCGGGGGGGTCGGGTCCATAGTCCGGCCGCAGCATACAGGCAAGGCGGTGACTGCTGCGCCGCCGCTGGCGCGATACTAGTGCGATGTCCAACGTCCCCGCCCGGCCCCAGGCCAGCTATCCCCAGCGCATCGCCTTCGTCGCCGAGATGGCGGTGCGCCTGCACCGCTACGGCACCACCGCCCAGCGCCTGGAGGCGGCGATCACCGCGCTGTCGCAGCGCCTGGACCTGGAGTGCGAGGCCTGGTCCAACCCCACCGGCCTGATCCTCAGCTTCAGCGAGCCCGGCAAGCCGCTGGGCAGCACCGACACCACCCGGGTGATCCGCCTGTCCCCCGGGGAGAACGACCTGCACAAGCTGTGCGAGGCCGACCGCATCGCCGAGGCCGTGGCCAGCGGCCAGCTGACCATCACCCAGGGCCATACCGCGCTGCGCGCACTGGACCGGCCGCCCTCGGCCCTGGCCAGCGCCATGCAGGTGTTCGGCTACGGTTTGGCCGCGGCCGGCGTGGCCGGGCTGTGGCGGCTGCCGTGGCTGGACATCGCGGTGGCCGCGGCCACCGGGCTGATGATCGGCCTGCTCGACCAGTACTGCGCCCGCCGCGCCGCGCTGCGCGAGGCCAGCGAGGCGCTGTCGGCGCTGGCCGCCGGCGCGGTGGTCAGCCTGGTCGCGGCCCTGGTGGCGCCGCTGAACCTCAATACCGTGGTGATCGCCTCGCTGGTGGCGCTGCTGCCCGGCATGGCGATCACCAACGCCATGAACGAGCTGTCCAGCCAGCACTGGGTCTCCGGCACCGTGCGCTTCGCAGGCGCCCTGACCACGGTGCTGAAGCTGACCGTGGGCGCGGTGGTGGCGGTGAACCTGCTGGACGTGCTTGGCCTGGAGCCGCAGGTGCGGGCGCTGCGGCCGCAACCGGAAAGCGTGGAATGGCTGTCGATGGCGGTGGCCTCGTTCGCCTTCGCGGTGCTGTTCAAGGCCAGCCCGCGCGACTACCCCTGGGTCATGGGCGCGGCCATCACCGGCTACCTGATCTCGCGCTTCGGCGGCCACGAATGGGGCAGCCCGGTGGGCATCTTCCTCTCGGCGCTGGTGCTGACCGCCGCCGGCAACGGCTTCGGCCGCTGGGCGCAGCGTCCGGGCGCGCTGATCCGCCTGCCCGGCATCATCATGCTGGTGCCCGGCAGCGCCAGCCTGCGCGGGCTGCTCACCATGGTCCAGCAGCAGGATGTGGACGCCGGCCAGAACGCGGTGCTGCTGGTGCTCAACATCGTGGTGGCCCTGGTCGCCGGCCTGCTGTTCGGCAACCTGCTGCTGCCGGCGCGCAAGAACCTCTGAGCCGCCGGTGCGGGCGCAAAAGGAAACGCCGGCCCCGGGCCGGCGTTTCCACGTAGGGGGCGGTTACTTGCCGCGGGCCTTCTTGACCACCCGCTTGCGCGCGCCCTTGGAGGCCTTGGCCGGGGTCGGGGCGGCTGCACCCGGGATCAGGAACTCGGCCACATCGCGGCCCTGGGCGACATAGGCCGCCAGCCAGCGCGGCTGCTTGCCGCGGCCGGTCCAGGTTTCCTTCGGGTTTTCCGGGTTGCGGTACTTCGGCGGCACCTTGCCCAGCTTGCGGGCGCGGCCGCTGCCGGCCGCGGCGCTGGCGCGGCCGCCGCCCGGGGCGCCGAACAGCTCCTCGATGGTGTAGCCCTCGGCCTTGGCCAGTTTGACCAGCTTGCTGCGGACCTTGGCGATCGGGGCCCGCTTCGACAGCAGGGCCTGGCGCTTCTTGGCGGTGGCGATCAGGGAACCCAGTTCCCGGGGCGACAGCGTACTCAGATCAATCGACATCATATTCTCCGGCAATCATGGGAGGCCCGTCCCTGGGCAATCGACTGGAGGATAATCCAGTGCAATAAACCCGGCAATGAACGGTGCGTCAAGAAAAAACGGCCCGATTATCGCCGGATAATCGGGCCGCCATAACCGCCGGGAAAACGCGCGCTCAGCCCGCCAGGCGCTGCAGCAGTTGCGCGCGGTCCAGCGCCTCGGCCTCGCCGCCGCGGCGGGCGCGGTATTCGTAGGTGCCGGCCTCCAGGCCGCGCGCGGAAACCACCACGCGGTGCGGGATGCCGATCAGTTCCATGTCGGCGAACATCGGGCCCGGGCGCAGGCCGCGGTCGTCCAGCACCGCGTCGATGCCGGCTGCCTTCAGCTCCTGCAGCAGCGATTCGGCCGCCTCGTCAACCTGCGGGTCCTTCTTCGGGTTGATGACGCAGATCGCCACCGCCCACGGTGCCATCGGCACCGGCCAGACGATGCCGGCCTCGTCGTGGTTCTGCTCGATCGCCGCGGCCACGATGCGGGAAACGCCGATGCCGTAGCAGCCCATCGCCGGGACCACGGCCTTGCCGTTTTCGTCCAGCACGGTGAAACCCATGGCCTGCGAATACTTGCGGCCGAGCTGGAACACGTGGCCGACCTCGATGCCGCGCGCCAGGCGGATTTCGCCGCCGTCGGCGGCGCGGTCGCCGGCGACCACGTTGCGGATGTCCGCCACCACGTCGGCCTCCGGCAGGTCGCGGCCCCAGTTCACCCCGGCCAGGTGGAAACCGGGCTCGTTGGCGCCGACGACGAAATCCGCCATCGCCGCGACCTCGCGGTCGGCAACCACGCGGATGGCCTTCTTCGCGCCCACCGGGCCGAGGAAACCCGGCTCGCTGCCCAGGTGCTCGAGGATTTCCGCTTCGGTGGCCGGGCGATATTCACCCACGCCGTCAACCTTGGCCAGTTTGATTTCGTTTACCGAATGGTCGCCGCGCACGAGGGCCAGGACAAAACCCTGCTCGCCGAAAAACGCCACCGACTTGACCGTGCGCTGCAGCGGGATTCCCAGCAGCGCGGCCACGTCCTCGCAGGTTTTCTGGACCGGGGTTTCGACCTTGCGCATTTCCTCGGCCGCGGCCGGGCGCGGCCCCGGGGCGGCGGCCTGCGCGGTTTCCACGTTGGCGGCGTAATCGGAGGCGGTGGAGAAGGCCAGCGCGTCCTCGCCCGAATCGGCCAGGACGTGGAATTCCTGCGAGGCGTCACCGCCGATCGCGCCCGAATCGGCCTGCACCGCGCGGAACTCCAGGCCCAGGCGGGTGAAGATGCGGATGTAGGCCGCCTTCATGTTCTCGTATTCGCGCGCCAGGTCCTCGTCGGAGACGTGGAAGGAATAGGCGTCCTTCATCAGGAACTCGCGCGCGCGCATCACGCCGAAGCGCGGGCGGATCTCGTCGCGGAACTTGGTGTGGATCTGGTAGAAGTTCACCGGCAGCTGCTTGTAGCTGCTCAGTTCCTGGCGGGCGAAGTCGGTGATCGCCTCCTCGGCGGTGGGGCTGAAGCAGTATTCGGCTTCCTTGCGGTCCTTGATCTTCAGCAGCTGGCCGCCGAACTTCTCCCAGCGCCCGGTTTCCTCCCACAATTCCCGCGGCTGGATGGTCGGCAGCTGCAGCTCGACCGCGCCGGCGCGGTTCATTTCCTCGCGCACGACCGCCTCGACCTTGCGCAGCACGCGCAGGCCAAGCGGGGTCCAGGTGTACAGGCCGGCCGCGAGCTTGCGGATCATGCCGGCGCGCAGCATCAGCTTGTGGCTGACCAGCTCGGCGTCCGCCGGGGTTTCCTTGGTGGTATGCAGGTGGAAGCGGGAAAGACGCATCGGAATGCCGGGGAAGGGTGCGGAAACCCGACATTCTGCCAGCACCGGGGCCGTGGCGGGCCGGACGGGGCGGGGAACCCGCCGCCGCGCGCCGTCCGCGACCCGCGTGGGCACGGCTGGGCTGGACGCTGCGTGCCCGGCGGGCGCGTCGAGGGTCGCGCCCGGCGGACTCTGCGGGGCCGGCTGGTGCGCAACGGGAAGGAGGCCGTACCCACCGGGCGTGGCACAGACGATTACCTGTCCGCCGGCGTGCCCACGCGCTGCCGGCCCGGTCCTGGCTGGCCGGCCTCGGCCTCCCGCCGGTGGGCCGGGCCGGCCTGATCGCCGGGCGGCGCCGGAAAAGCAGATCCCCCGCACGGGGCGGGGGACCATTGGCGTCAGGCAGGACCGGCGATGCCGGCCGACCGTTCAGGCCGGCGGGCAGTGGGCGCGGATCGCGGCCTCGGCGAGGTCCTTCTGCGCCTGCCGCTGTTCGGGGCCGAGGGTCTGGTCCGGCTTGCCGTCGCCGTCGCTGTCCACCTGCACCCGGGTATTGCGCTCGAGCAGGGCGAGGTTCTTCCGCGCGGTGTCGCACTGGGGGCTGGCCGCCGGCGCCGGCTCGGCGTCGGGCGTCTCCACTGCGTAGCCGCCGCCGTTGATCTTGCGGGTCTCGTAGCGCTGGCCCGGGGGCGGCTGGTCGGAGGAGTGGGTGACGCCATTGGCGTCCTTCCACTTGTAGATGGTGGAGGCCAGGGCGGTGCCACTGGCGAAAGTGGCGGCCACGAGCAGCAGCAGGCAGGCGCGGGTCGTCGGGCGCATCAGGCAGGGCTCCAGGCGGGCGGTGAGGGGCCGATTGCAGCATCCGGGGCCCCGCGTGGCAAGGGACCAGTTCGCAGCCGGGCGGCCGCCCCGTACACTGGCGGCATGGATCTCGATCGCCCGCCGCCGCGTTCCCGCGGCATCTACCTGCTGCCCAACCTGTTCACCACCTGCGGCCTGTTCGCGGGCTTCTACGCGATCATCGCGGCGGCCAACAGCCAGTTCACCGCGGCCGCCATCGCCGTGTTCGTCGCCGCCATCGCCGACGGCATCGACGGCCGGGTGGCGCGCCTGACCGGCACCAGCAGCGCCTTCGGCGTGCAGTACGACTCGCTGGCCGATCTGGTCAGCTTCGGCCTGGCCCCGGCCCTGGTCATGTACCACTGGTCGCTGTCCTCGCTGAAGTTCGACGGCGGCATCGCCGGCCGCGTCGGCTGGGCCATCGCCTTCCTGTACGCGGCCTGCGCGGCGTTGCGCCTGGCCCGCTTCAACACCCAGGTGGGCGTGGTCGACAAGCGCTTCTTCGTCGGCCTGGCCAGCCCGGCGGCGGCGGGGCTGATGATGTCCTTCGTGTGGGCCTTCGCCGACGGCGAGCTGGGCTGGAGCGGCGAGGAGCTGCGCTACGTCGCGCTGGGCGTGACCCTGTGCGCGGCCCTGCTGATGGTCAGCCAGATCCGCTACTGGAGCTTCAAGGGCAGCGGCGAGGGCGGGGCGCGCGCGGACAAGGTGCCGTTCGCGGTGTTGCTGGTGGTGCCGGTGGTGATCGCGGTACTGGTGATCGACCTGCCGCGCGCGCTGCTGGCAGTGGGCATCCTGTACGCGCTGTCCGGGCCGGCGATGTGGGCCTGGCAGCGCTTCCGGCCGTCGCAGGAGGTGGCCTGACATGCAGGCCCAGGCCGGCACGCCGTGGAGTCCACGCCAGCGCTGGTGGCTGCAGGCGCTGGGCTACAGCGTGCTGCGCGTGGCCGGCACGGAGGAGGAGGAACGGCTGGAGCCGGTGCAGGCCCGGGTGGCCGCGCCGGAGCGTCCGGCGCCGCCGACGGCACCGGCGCCGGCGCGCCCGGCGCCCCCGGTCGGCCGCGATCCCGACCGCGATATCGCGCCGCCGCCGCGCCGGCGCGCGCCGGCCGCACCGGAGGCGGATGCGGCGGCCCCGGCGCCCGCGGCCGCCACGTCCATGCCGCGTCCCGGCAGCATGCGCCGCCCGGTGGGCCTGCCCGACCGCCTGCAGCTGGCGGTGCTGCGCGCTTCCGGGCTGCCGCCGACCGACCCGCGGCTGCAGGCCCTGCTGGCCGACTGGCCCAGCGAGCGCCTGCGCGCCGACCCGGCCGCCAAGCGCCAGCTGTGGCCGCTGCTGCGCGCGCTGCGGAGGCCGGCGTGAGCATCGCCGCCTACCGCGAGACCGCGCGGCCGCAGTGGCGGCTGCGCGCCATGCGCGAGGGCGACCTGGACGCGGTGATGGCGATCGAGAAGCGGGCCTATCCGTTCCCGTGGACCCGCGGCATCTTCCGCGACTGCCTGCTGGCCGGGTACCCGGCGCTGCTGGCGCTGCAGGACGACCAGCCGGCCGGCTACGGGGTGATGAGCATCGCCGCCGACGAAGCCCACGTGCTGAACCTGTGCACCGCGCCGGAGCGGCAGTCGCGCGGGCTGGGCCGCTACGTGCTGCGCGCGCTGCTGAGAATGGCGCGCGACCGCGGCGCGCACCGGGTGTTCCTGGAAGTGCGGCCGTCCAATCCACCGGCCATCGCCCTGTACCTGAGCGAGGGCTTCAACGAGATCGGCCGCCGCCCGCGCTACTACCCGGCGCACAATGGCCGCGAGGACGCGCTGGTGATGGCGATGGAGCTGGTCTCCGGCGACATCGACCGGATGCCGCCGATCTGACGGCGCCGCTCCCGTCCCTGTTCCGCCGTCCTGCGGAGGCCGCTTAGCCCCGGCAAGCGCAGCGCATCCGCGGAGGCATCACGCCTGCGGGATGCGGCACATGCATGTCCGTGGCGCGCAAACATGCGCCCCACGCAGGGCAGGCTCGCGGGCCGGCAAGCAAACGGGGCGGCCACTGGCCGCCCCGCTGTCCTCAAAGCCGCGCGCGCTGCTCGGTCAGGGCGGCGAGCTTGGTGGTCCAGTCGGCCAGGCGCTGGCGCTCCTGTTCGACCACCGCCGGCGGCACCTTCTCGCTGAAGCGGGCCAGCTTGGCCTCGCTCTTCTCCTTCTCGGCGCAGATGCGCGCGATCTCCTTGTCCAGGCGCGCGCGCTCGGCGTCCAGGTCGACCAGGCCCTCCAGCGGCACCAGCAGCTTCAGCTCGCCGACCACGGCCGCGGCGGCGGCCGGGGCGGCGGCGCCGGCCGCCAGCCATTCGATCGACTCCAGCCGCAGCAGGAAGCGCAACTGGGAGTCGAAGCGGGCGACGCGGGCGCGGTCGGCGTCCACGCCGTCGGCCAGCAGCAGGCGCACCGGCTTGCCCGGCGACACGCCCAGCTCGCTGCGCACACGGCGCAGGCCGGAGACCATGGCCTTGAGCCATTCGATGTCGGCCTCGGCGGCGGCGTAGTCCTGTCCGGCGAAGTCGGCCTCGGCCGGGTACGGGCGCAGCGACACCGTGGCCGCCGCGATGCCCAGGCGGGGGGCGACCTGGCGCCACAGTTCCTCGGTCACGAACGGGATCAGCGGGTGCAGCAGGCGCAGCAGCGCCTCCAGCACGTACAGCAGGGTGTGGCGGGTGCTGGCCGCGGCCGCGGCGTCGTCGCCGCCCAGGGCCGGCTTGGCCAGCTCCACGAACCAGTCGCAGAACTCGTTCCAGGCGAACTCGTAGAGCGCCTGCGCCAGCAGGTCGAAGCGGTAGGCAGCGAACTGCGCGCGGGCCTCGGCGGTGACCGCGGCCAGGCGCGCCAGGATCCACTTCTCGGCATCGGTCTGCGGCTGCGGCACGCCGCTGAACGAGGCGCCGTCGGTGTTCATCAGCGCGAAGCGGGTGGCGTTCCACAGCTTGTTGCAGAAGTTCTTGTAGCCCTCGGCGCGGCCGAGGTCGAACTTGATGTCGCGGCCGTGGCCGGCCAGCGCGGCGATGGTGAAGCGCAAGGCGTCGGCGCCGTGGGCGGGGATGCCCTCCGGGAATTCCTTGCGCGTGGCCTTCTCGATCTTCTCCGCCAGCTTGGGCTGCATCAGGCCGCGGGTGCGCTTGGCGACCAGGTCCTCCAGCGAGATGCCGTCGATGATGTCCAGCGGGTCGAGCACGTTGCCCTTGGACTTGGACATCTTCTGGCCCTGCGCGTCGCGGATCAGGCCGGTGATGTACACGTCGCGGAACGGCACCTTCCCGGTGAAGTGGTCGGTGGCCATGATCATGCGCGCCACCCAGAAGAAGATGATGTCGAAGCCGGTGACCAGCACGCTGGATGGCAGGTAGCGGTCGAAGCCGCGCTCGGCCATCGCCTTCTCGTCCGGCCAGCCCATGGTCGAGAACGGCCACAGCTGCGAGGAGAACCAGGTCTCCAGCACGTCCGGGTCCTGGCGCAGGGCCACCTCGGCGCCCAGGCCGTGCTTCTGCCGCACCTCGGCCTCGCTGCGGCCGACGTAGCAGTTGCCGGCCTCGTCGAACCAGGCCGGGATGCGGTGGCCCCACCACAGCTGGCGGCTGATGCACCAGTCCTGGATGTTCTCCATCCAGTGGCGGTAGGTGTTGATCCAGTTCGGCGGGACGAACTTCACCTGGCCGCACTCGACCAGCTCCAGGCCGCGTCTGGCCAGCGCGTCCATGCGCACGAACCACTGGTCGGTGAGGTAGGGCTCGATCACCTGGCCGGTGCGGTCGCCGCGCGGCACCTGCAGCTTGTGCGGCCTGGTCTCCACCAGCAGGCCCTGGGCCTCCAGGTCGGCCAGCACGGCCTTGCGCGCCTCGTAGCGGTCCAGGCCGCGGTACTTCTCCGGGGCGTTGTCGTTGACCGCGGCCTCGGGGGTGAAGATGTTGATCAGCGGCAGCTTGTGGCGCACGCCGACCTGGTAGTCGTTGAAGTCGTGCGCCGGGGTGACTTTGACCACGCCGGTGCCGAAGGCGCGGTCCACGTATTCGTCGCCGATCACCGGCACGCGGCGGCCGGTCAGCGGCAGCACCACTTCCTTGCCGACCAGGCCCGGGTAGCGCGGGTCCTCCGGGTGGATCATCACCGCGGTGTCGCCCAGCATGGTCTCCGGGCGGGTGGTGGCCACGACCACGTAGTCGCGGGTCTCGCGCAGGACCTCGTTGCCGTCGGCGTCGAGCTCGGCGTACTCGTAGCTGGCGCCGTCGGCCAGCGGGTAGCGGATCGACCAGAGGAAGCCGTCCTCCTCGACGTTTTCCACCTCCAGGTCGGAGATCGCGGTCTTCAGCACCGGATCCCAGTTGACCAGGCGCTGGCCGCGGTAGATCAGGCCTTCCTCGTGCCAGCGCACGAAGGCCTCGACCACCGCCGCCGAGGGCTGCGGGTCCATGGTGAAGGTGCTGCGCGACCAGTCGCCGGAGGCGCCCAGACGGCGCATCTGCCGCTCGATGGTGTCGCCGGAGCTGGCCTTCCACTCCCAGACCTTGGCGATGAAGCCCTCGCGGCCCAGCGAATCGCGGGTCTCGCCCTTGCCCTCGGCCGCCAGGTTGCGGCTGACCACCATCTCGGTGGCGATGCCGGCATGGTCGGTGCCCATCTGCCACAGCACGTCGTAGCCGTCCATGCGGTGGAAGCGCACCAGCGCGTCCATCAGCGTGTGCTGGAAGGCATGGCCCATGTGCAGGGTGCCGGTGACGTTGGGCGGCGGCAACAGGATCGAGTACGGCTTGCCCTCGCCGCGCGGTGCGAAGCAGCCGCTGGCTTCCCATTCGGCGTAAAGCCGCGATTCGAAGGTCTTGGGTTCGTAGCCGGAGGGAAGAGTGGACATAAGGGCCGTGATTGGTGATTCGTTATTCGTCATTGGAAAGAGCAGTGCTTCGTTGGACCGGGATGGGTGGCAGGCGGTTTTGCTGTCGCCTTTCCGGATCACCAATCACGAATCCCGAATCACGGCCCCTCACATGTCATGTTTGTTCAGGTCGTAACCCAGGGCCTGGTACTGGCGCCAGCGCTCGCGCAGCGGGCCGCGGGCGGCGGGGTCGGCGGGCACCACTTCCAGGACGCGTTCGCAGGCGGCGGTCCAGGCGGCGTCGCGCAGGTTGATCACCAGCGGGCGCGCCGGGGCCTCGATCTCCGGCGGGACGATCAGGACCGGGGTCAGCTCGTCCTCCTCGTCGCCGGCGATCTGGTGCGGGATGTAGGCGTCCGGCTCGAACGACCACAGCAGGTCGTCCAGTTCCTCGGCCTGGGCCGCGTCGCGCGCCAGCACCAGGGTGAACTGGTTGGTCGCGTAGGCGCGCTTGGCCAGTTCGCACACCAGCAGCAGTGGCTGCCCGGCGAACCGGGGCTTGGCGATCAGGTAGAAGTCGGCGCGGGGCATGGCGGGCCGCTTACGCGGCGCTTCCTTCGGCCGCGCGGTCCAGCAGCCACTGGCTCAGCAGGCCCACCGGGCGGCCGGTGGCCATGCCGCGCTTGCCTTCGTCGCTGGCCGAGCCGGCGATGTCCAGGTGCGCCCAGCGCTGGCCCTCGGTGAAGCGCGAGAGGAAGCAGCCGGCGGTGATCGCGCCGCCCCAGCGGCCGCCGATGTTGTAGACGTCGGCGAAGCTGGACTCCAGCAGGGTCTGGTACTCATCCCACAGCGGCAGGCGCCAGGCGCGGTCGAACACGTGCTCGCCGGCGGCCAGCAGCTCGTCGGCCAGGTCGTCGTGCTTGCTCATCAGGCCGGTGGCGAACTTGCCCAGGGCGACCATGCAGGCGCCGGTGAGGGTGGCCACGTCGACCAGGGCGGCCGGCTGGAAGCGCTGGGCGTAGGTCAGCGCATCGCACAGGATCAGGCGGCCCTCGGCGTCGGTGTTGCCGACCTCGATGGTCTTGCCGGACATGGAGGTGATCACGTCCGACGGGCGGTAGCTGTTGCCGTCGATCGCGTTCTCCACCGCCGGGGCGATCGCCACCAGGTTCAGCGGCAGCTGCATCTTCACCGCGGCGACGAAGGTGCCCAGCACGCTGCCGGCGCCGAGCATGTCGTACTTCATCTCCTCGATGCCGCCCTGGGTCTTCAGGTTGACGCCGCCGGTGTCGAAGGTGATGCCCTTGCCGACCAGCACGTAGGGCCTGGCCGCCTTGTCGGCCGCGCCGTTCCACTTCAGCACGACCAGCTTCGGACGGTTGGCCGAGCCGCGGGCCACGGCCAGCAGCGAGCCCATGCCCAGGGCTTCCATCTGCTGCTCGTCCAGGATCTCGGCCTCCACGCCCTCGTGGGCGGCGGCGAAGGCCTCGGCCTGCGCGGCCAGGTAGGCCGGGTTGCAGATGTTCGGCGGCAGGTTGCCCAGCTCGCGGGTGAAGGCCACGCCCTCGGCGATGGCCTGGCCCTGGGCGAGGGCGGCCGCATCGTCGCCGGCGATGGCCAGCGCGCGCAGGCCCGGCTCGTCCTTCTTCTTGCCCAGGGTGGCGGTGTAGCGGTAGGCGGCGTGGTCGGCGGCGACCACGGCCTGGCGCACGTTCCAGGCCGCGTCGCGGCCGGGGACGGCGACTTCGGACAGGGTGAACAGGGCATGCGCGACCGGGCCGGTCTTCAGCGCCCGCACCGCGTCGGCGGCGGCCTTCAGGTACTGTGGCACGCCGAACTTGGCCGGCTCGCCCAGGCCCAGCACCAGTACCCGCGGCGCGGCCACGCCCGCCAGGTCGTGCAGGACCAGGCTGCTGCCGGTACGGCCATTGAGGTCGCCGCGTTCCAGCAGGGCGCGCAGGCGCCCGCCGCTGGCCCCGTCGATCGCCTGGCCCGCGGGGGTGAGCGTCTTGTCGGCAAAGGCGCCGATCACGACGCAGTCGGTGGCGGCCGCCGCGGCGGCCTCGCGGTTCAGGGTGAATTGCAGGGCCATTGATCAGATTCCGGGAGCAGGTACGTACAATCGCGGATCGCCCCTCGATCATGGGCCGGGAGATCCCGGCCGGCGGGGTCCGCGAAGCGAACCCGGGATTTTATAGGACTGGCCCCGCCGATGCCGAAGCTCGACCGATACCTGCTGCGCGACTTCGTCCAGAGCTTCCTGGCGACCCTGATCGTGCTGCTCACGGTGAGCCTGGGCGGGGTGCTGGTGGACGTGCTGGGCGAGATCGCCGACGGCGGCCTGCCGGCGCGCCTGCTGCTGTCCCAGCTGGGCCTGCAGCTGCTGGTGTACCTGCCGCTGGTGCTGCCGCTGGCGCTGATGCTGGGCCTGATGCTGGCCGTGGCCCGGCTGTACCGCGATTCGGAGATGGCCGTGCTCAACGCCGTGGGCGTCGGCCCGCGGCGCCTGCTGCGGCCGCTGCTGATGGCGGTGCTGCCGGTGGTGCTGCTGGTCGGGCTGTGCTCGCTGTGGCTGGGGCCCTGGGCCCAGCGCACCGCGGCGAAGATGGTCGAGCAGGCCAACCGCAGCCTGATCGTGGCCGGGCTGGAGCCGGGCCGCTTCACCTCCCTGCCCGGCGGCGGGATCGTCTACATCGACGGCATGAGCGAGGATGGCCGCATCTTGCAGGGCGTGTTCCTGCAGCGCGAGCGCGAGGATCGGATCGACGTGGTCACCGCCAGCGGTGGAAGCCTGGAGTTCGGCGGCGATCGCGACCGTTTCCTGCGGCTTGTCGACGGACACCGGGTGGAAGGTCCGCTCGGCGGCGGCCTGGACTTCCGCCTGATGCGCTATGCGGTCAACGAGGTGGCGCTGCCCGACCGGGCCGAGGACCGCGGCGAGGACGACCCCGCCATCGCCTCCACCCTGGACCTGTTCGGCGACGGCCGCCCGGCCGCGATTGCCGAGCTGCATGGCCGCCTGGCCCCGCCGCTGCTGGCCCTGGGCTTTGCCCTGCTGACCGTGCCGCTGGCGCGCAGCTCGCCGCGGCAGCAGCGCTACGGCCGGCTGATGCTGGGCTTCCTGGCCTACCTGGTGGGGCTCAACCTGATGTTCATCGGCGTGCGCATGCTGGCCGAGGGCCGCCTGCCGGCACCGGCGGGCCTATGGTGGCTGACCCTGCCGCTGCTGGCCTTCGCCCTGTGGCTGTACCTGCGCGACGGGCGCCTGCCGCGTCCGCGGAGGGTGGCGGCATGAGGTCCCTGATGCGCCTGCACGACCTGTACATCGGCCGGGTGGTCCTGGCCTCGGTGCTGCTGACCTGGGCGGTGCTGGTTGGCCTGGACGTGGTCCTGGCCCTGTCCGGCCAGCTCGGCGACCTCGGCAAGGGCAGCTACGACTTCCCCACCGCGCTGGCGGTGGTGGCCTATTCGGTGCCGCGCCGGGCCTACACGATCTTCCCGTACGCGGCGGTGATCGGCTCGCTGCTGGGCCTCGGCCAGCTGGCCGGCACCTCGGAGCTGACCGCGCTGCGCGCGCTGGGCCTGTCGCGGCGCCGGCTGTCGATCTCGGTGGCCGCGGCCCTGGTACTGCTGACCGCGCTGATGGTGCTGACCGGCGAGACCCTGGCCCCCTGGGGCCAGCGCCAGGCCGACCAGCTCAAGCTGGCGGCCAAGACCAACAACGTGGCCATGGCCCGTTACTCCGGCCTGTGGGCCCGCGAGGGCGACACCTTCCTCAACGCGGTCGACGGCCAGGAGCGGGTGGAGGGCGGCCAGCGCGTGCTGGAGCTGCGCGACGTGCGCCTGTACCAGGTGGGCGGGGACGGCCGCCTGCTGGCGCTGACCCGCGCCGGCATGGCCGTGCACGACGCCGGCGGCTGGAAGCTGCGCCAGGTGCGGCGGGTGGCGTTCGGCGAGGCCAGCGCGGTGCAGACCACCGCCGAGGAGCAGCGCTGGAATTCGGAGCTGGATCCCAACGCCCTGGCCGCCGGCGTGACCCGTCCGCGCAACCTCTCGGCCGCCGACCTGCAGGCCAGCATCGAGTACCGCCGGCGCAACGGCCTGGACGCACGCGACTACGAGGACACCTACTGGAGCCGCTGGTTCTACCCGTTGAACGTACTGGCCCTGTGCCTGGCCGCGGTGCCGTTCGCGTTCGGCAGCCTGCGCAGCGGCGGCATGGGCAAGCGCCTGTTCCTGGGCATCGTGTTCTCGCTGAGCTTCATGCTGCTGCAGATGCAGTTCGGGCGGCTGGCCGGGGCGTTCCGCTTCGACTACCGCATCGCCTACGCCCTGCCGCCGATGCTGATGCTGGCCACCTCGTGGTGGCTGTTCCGGCGCAAGTCCGGCTGAGGCCTACTTCTTGCGCTTCGGCAGCCGCTCCAGGCCGGTACCGCTGGCGCGGTCGTGCCAGGCCAGGCGGCCGCGGTCGAACCAGGCCCACCAGAAGCCCAGCCCGCCGGCCAGCAGCGACAGCGTGCCCACCGCGTAGCGCAACCACAGCGCCCGCCATGACGGCGGCGCGCCGTCGGCCGTGCGCAGCCGCAGCCGCCACGGGCGCATGCCCAGGGTCTGGCCGCCGCGGCGCCAGCTGACGGTGGCGTACAGGCCGGTGACCGCCCAGCACGCGGACCACAGCAGCCAGGACATCAGGCTGAAGGGCTCGATGTTGTGGCGGGTGTCGCCGCCGTGCAGGGCCACGTCCAGCAGCACGAACGGGATCGCGGTCAGCATCCACAGTGCCACCACCGGCAGCAGGTCGTAGCACAGGGACAGCAGGCGGCGGAGGACCAGCGCCGATGGGCGCGCGGCGGAAGCCGCTTCGGCGGCAGGGGAGGGCTGGGCGGGGACGTGCATGCGGCAAAGGATAGCGGCGCGGCGACGTATCCTGTTGCGCGATGAAGCGCCGTTGCCCCGCCTGCCACGCCGCCGGAGCCGCCCGGTGAGCGACCGTCCCCGCACTGCGGCCGAGCGCCGCGGGCAGGCCATGGCCCTGCCGCCGCTGCGCGAGGACGATGCCCGCGCGATCGCGCGCTTCCTGGACGCTGCCTGGGCCGAGCGCGGCCTGGCCCGGGCCAGCCTGGAGGCCTACCGCCGCGACCTGGAGCTGCTGGCGCGCTGGCGCGACGGCGCCGGCGGCGGGCTGGTGGGCGCCGACCGCGAGGCGTTGTTCGCCTACCTGGCCTGGCGCGCGGACCAGGGCTACGGCCCGCGCAGCAATGCCCGCCTGCGCGCCTGCCTGCGCGCGTTTTACGCCCACCTGGTCCTGGCGGGGATCCGCCGGGACGACCCGGCCGCGCTGATCGACCCGCCCCGCCTGCCGCGGCCGCTGCCCAAGGCCATGTCCGAGTCCCAGGTCGCGGCCCTGCTCGCGGCGCCGGACGTGTCCACGCCCGAGGGGCTGCGCGACCGCGCCATGCTCGAGCTGATGTACGCCGCCGGCCTGCGCGTGAGCGAGCTGGTCAACCTGCCGGCCAATGCGGTCAACCTGCGCCAGGGCGTGGTCCGGGTGCGCGGCAAGGGCTCGAAGGAGCGGCTGGTGCCGCTGGGCGAGGAATCGCAGGACTGGCTCGAGCGCTACCTGCGCGAGGCCCGCCCGGTGCTGGCCGGCGGCCGTCCGGTGGCGCCCGACGCCAGCGGCGAGGTGCCGCTGTTCCTCGGTGCCGGCCGCAGCGCGCCGACCCGCCAGGACTTCTGGCGCGCGATCAAGCGCCATGCCGCCGCCGCCGGGATCGATCCACGCTCGGTGACCCCGCACGGCCTGCGCCACAGCTTCGCCACCCACCTGCTCAACCACGGCGCCGACCTGCGCGCGCTGCAGCTGCTGCTGGGCCACTCCAGCCTGTCGACCACCCAGATCTACACCCTGGTCGCGCGCCAGCACCTCCAACGCCTCCACGCAAAGCACCATCCGAGGGGGTGAGCCCCTTTTGCGGCATGCCGCAAAAGGGGCGAACGCCCGGCCATGGATGGCCGGGCCGGGGCCTAAGCCGACGTGCGCCAGGGATGGCAGGCTCCCTGGGCCCCTGCCGGCGGGGGGGGCAGGCGCCGCGATACCGCGGAGGAAGCGCCGGCCAGGCCCCGGTGCGGATCCGCTCATCGGCGCTGTGCCAGAATCCCCGGCCTCAGTCCCGACAGGTTTTCCGAATGTTCCGACCGCTTGCCGTCGCGCTGCTGTGCGCGATCAGCCTTGGCGCCTGTGCCCAGCCGGCTCCGTCCACGCCCGACAAGGCCGCAGGGGGCGCCAAACCGGGCGCTGCCGGCAAGGGCGGTCCCGAGCAGGCGGTGCGCGCCGCGCTGGCGGAGGTGGTCCCGGGCGCGGAGCCGGATTACCTCGGCGCGGCGCCGTTCCCCGGCTTCCGCGAGGTCCTGCTCGAGGGCCAGGTGCTGTACGTCTCCGACGACGGCCGCTACCTGCTGCAGTCGCAGCCGATCGACCTGAAGGCGCGCGCGCCGGCCGCCAGCCCGGGCCTCAACGCCTACCGCCGCAAGGTCCTGGCCGGGGTTCCGAAGGAGGAGCGCATCGTGTTCGCGCCGGCCAACCCGGCGTACACGGTGACCGTGTTCACCGACGTCGAATGCGGCTACTGCCGGCGCATGCACGAGCAGATCGCCGAGTACAACCGCCAGGGCATCGCGGTGGAGTACCTGGCCTTCCCGCGCATGGGCATGGCCAGCCAGGACTTCCGCGACATGGTCTCGGTGTGGTGCGCGCCCGACCGGCGCCGCGCCCTGACCGAGGCCAAGGCCGGCGGCCGGGTGCAGGCGCGCAGCTGCACCAGCCCGGTGGCGATGCACTACACGATCGGCCAGCGGGTCGGGGTCAACGGCACCCCGGCGGTGTTCGCGCCCGATGGCACCCAGCTGGGCGGCTACATGGCCCCGGCGGCGCTGCGCGAGGCGCTGGACCGCCTGGCCGGCAAGGGCGAGGGCGCCGGCGGGCGCTGAACCGCCGCTTCCGGCACGGCCGCCACCGCGGCCGCCCGCGGCGAAGCCGGCGGCCGGGTCCGGTACAATGGCCGGCCTTTCCCAGCGACATCTCCCGGACATGATCGTCCTCGAGGGCGCGCCCGCCCTTTCGCCGTTCCGCCGGCAACGGCTCCAAACCCGCCTGCAGTCCCTCGTCCCCGGCCTGCGCATCGAAGGCGCCTGGCACGTCTACTTCGTCCAGCCGGGCGATGCCGCACCGGATCCGGACGCGCTCAGCCGCATCCTCCAGGCCGGCCCGGAGCCGGCGCCGCGGGCCGAAGGCGCGCTGTCGCGCTACGTGGTGCCGCGCCTGGGCACGCGCTCGCCGTGGTCGAGCAAGGCCACCGAACTGCTGCAGGGCGCCGGCCAGCCGGTCGCCCGGGTCGAGCGCGGCATGCGCCTGGACCTGGCGGGCTGGCCGGACGACGCCGCCACCCAGGCCGCGCTCGGCAAGCTGCTGCACGACCCGATGACCCAGTCGCTGCTGGAGTCGCGCGAGGCGGCCTCGGCGCTGTTCGCCGCCCCGGCGCGGCGCCCGCTGGAGCGCATCCCGCTGGACGGGCTGGAAGCGGCCAACCGCCGCCTGGGCCTGGCCCTGGCCGAGGACGAGATCGAGTACCTGCGCGCGCGCTACGCCGAGCTGGGCCGCGATCCCTCGGACGTCGAGCTGATGATGTTCGCGCAGGCCAACTCCGAGCACTGCCGGCACAAGATCTTCAACGCCAGCTGGACCATCGACGGCAAGGAGCAGGAGCGTTCCCTGTTCCGGATGATCCGCAACACCCACCAGAAGGCGCCGCAGCACACGCTCAGCGCGTACAGCGACAACGCCGCGGTGATCGAGGGGCACGTGGCCTCGCGCTACCGCCCGGACCCGGCGACCGGCGAGTACCGCAGCGAGCCGCCGGTGCCCTCGGCGTTCCAGATCAAGGTCGAGACCCACAACCATCCCACCGCGATCTCGCCGTTCGCGGGCGCCTCCACCGGCGCCGGCGGCGAGATCCGCGACGAGGGCGCCACCGGCCGCGGCGGCAAGCCCAAGGCCGGCCTGACCGGCTTCACCGTGTCCCACCTGCGCATCCCCACGCTGCCGCAGCCGTGGGAGGGCGAGCGCGCGCTCAACCCGCGCATGGCCCCGGCGCTGGAGATCATGCTCGACGGCCCGCTGGGTGGCGCCGCGTTCAACAACGAGTTCGGCCGGCCGAACCTGCTGGGCTACTTCCGCAGCTTCGAGCTGCCGGAAGGCGAGGGCCCGGACGGCAGCAAGCTGGTCCGCGCCTACGACAAGCCGATCATGCTGGCCGGCGGCCTGGGCGCGATCGACCGCGTGCAGGTGGAGAAGATCCCGCTCAAGCCCGGCGACGCGGTGATCGTGCTCGGCGGCCCGGCGATGCTGATCGGCCTGGGCGGTGGCGCCGCCAGTTCGGTGGCCTCCGGCGAGAGCGCCGAGGACCTGGACTTCGCCAGCGTGCAGCGCGACAACCCGGAGATGGAGCGCCGCTGCCAGGAGGTCATCGACCGCTGCGTGGCGATGGGCGAGCGCAACCCGATCCACTTCTTCCACGACGTCGGCGCCGGCGGCCTGTCCAACGCCATCCCCGAGCTGCTGCACGACTCCGGCGTGGGCGGCGTGATCGACCTGGCCAAGGTGCCGACCGACGACCCGTCGCTGTCGCCGCTGGAGCTGTGGTGCAACGAGTCGCAGGAGCGCTACGTGCTGGGCATCCCGGCCGAACGCCTGGACGAGTTCGCCGAGATCTGCGCGCGCGAGCGCTGCCCGTTCGCCGCCGTGGGCGTGGCCACCGCCGAGCAGCGGCTGGTCGTGGCCTACGGCGCGACCCCGGGCAACATCCCGGCCGACCCGGCGATCGACCTGCCCATGGACGTGCTGTTCGGCAAGCCGCCGAAGATGCACCGCGACACCGTGCACCCGGCGCCCGCGCCGTGGCCGGCGCTGAGCACCGCCGCGCTGGACCTGCGCCAGGCCGGCCTGCGCGTGCTCGCGCACCCGACCGTGGCCGCCAAGAGCTTCCTGGTCACCATCGGCGACCGCAGCGTCGGCGGCCTGACCGCGCGCGACCAGATGATCGGCCCCTGGCAGCTGCCGCTGGCCGACTGCGCCATCACCCTGGCCGACTACGACGGCGTGGCCGGCGAGGCCATGGCGATCGGCGAGCGCACCCCGCTGGCCCTGCTGGATTCGGCCGCGGCCGCGCGCATGGCGGTGGGCGAGGCGATCACCAACCTGTGTGCGGCGCCGGTCGAGGCGCTGGAGCAGGTCAAGCTGTCGGCCAACTGGATGGCGGCCGCCGGCCACCCGGGCGAGGATGCGCTGCTGTACGACGCCGTGCACGCGGTGGGCATGGAACTGTGCCCGGAGCTGGAAGTCAGCATCCCGGTGGGCAAGGACTCGCTGTCGATGCAGGCGCAGTGGCAGGCCGACGGCCAGCCGCAGAAGTCGGTGTCGCCGGTGTCGCTGGTGGTCTCGGCGTTCGCGCCGGTGGCCGACGTGCGCCGGCAGCTGACCCCGCTGCTGGCCGCCGAGCCGGAAAGCGACCTGTGGCTGATCGGACTGGGTGGCGGGCGCCAGCGCCTGGGCGGCTCGGTGCTGGCCCAGGTGCACGCCGAAGGCCAGCTGCCGGCGTTCGGCGGCGAGGTCCCGGACCTGGACGACCCCGAGCGCCTGCGCAACTTCTTCGCCCTCATCCGCGACGCGCGCGAGGCCGGGCTGCTGCTGGCCTACCACGACCGCAGCGACGGCGGCGCCTTCGCCGCGCTGTGCGAGATGGCCTTCGCCTCGCGCCGCGGCCTGGACATCGTGCTCGACGGCTGGGGCGATGATCCGTTCCGCACCCTGTTCAACGAGGAGCTGGGCGCGATCGTGCAGGTCGCCGACGAGGACCGCGCCGCGTTCGCCGACCTGGTCGAGCGCCATGCCCTGACCGAGTGTGCCCAGCGCATCGCCCGTCCGACCGGCACTCCGCGCGTCCGCGTGCGCCATTCCGGTGCGCTGCTGGCGCAGTGGGAGTGGGACGAGCTGTTCGATGCCTGGTGGTCGGTCACCCACGCCATGCAGAAGCTGCGCGACAACCCCGACAGCGCCGACGAGGAGCGCGCGGTGGCGCGCGATTTCTCCGCCCCGGGGCTGAAGCCGCAGCTGAGCTTCGACCCGGCCGAGGACGTGGCCGCGCCGTTCATCAACACCGGCGCCCGCCCGCGGGTGGCGATCCTGCGCGAGCAGGGGGTCAACAGCCACATCGAGATGGCGCGCGCGTTCGACCGCGCCGGGTTTGCGCCGGTCGACGTGCACATGAGCGACCTGGTCGCCGGCCGCGCCACCCTGGACGGGTTCAAGGGCCTGGCGGCGTGCGGCGGCTTCAGCTACGGCGACGTGCTTGGCGCCGGCCGCGGCTGGGCCACCTCGATCCTGGAGCGCCCGGAGCTGCGTGCCGCGTTCGCCGCGTTCTTCGCCCGGCAGGACACCTTCTCGCTGGGCGTGTGCAACGGCTGCCAGATGATGAGCCAGCTCAAGGACATCATCCCCGGTGCCCGCCACTGGCCGAAGTTCCTGCGCAACCGCAGCGAGCAGTTCGAGGCCCGCACCTCGCTGCTGGAGGTGGTGGAGTCGCCCTCGGTGCTGCTGCGCGGGATGGCCGGTTCGCGCATCCCGGTGGCGGTGGCGCACGGCGAGGGCCGCGCCGAGTTCGACTCGGCGGTGGACCAGGCCGCCGCGCGCGTGGCCCTGCGCTACGTGGATGGCGACGGCAACATCGCCACCACCTATCCGCTCAACCCCAACGGCTCGCCGGACGGCATCACCGGCCTGACCAGCGAGGACGGCCGCGCCACCATCCTGATGCCGCATCCGGAGCGGGTGGCGCGCACGGTCAACCTCAGCTGGCATCCGGGCGACTGGGGCGCCGACTCGCCGTGGATGCGGATGTTCCGCAACGCGCGCGTGTGGGTCGGCTGAGCCCCCCGGACATGGAGTGAACGACGGCGCCCCGGCGGGCGCCGTCGCGTATCCGGGCCGGGCGCGCGGCCCTGCTAAAGTTGCGCCGTTTCCAGAAGGAGTCCCGGTCCCGCCGTGAGCGACCTGCCCATCGTGCTGCTGCCGCTTGCCGCCGACGAGGACGCGCTGGATGCCTGCCTGGCCGCGCTCGACGCCGCCACGCCCGCCGGCACCCCGGTGTGGCTGGCCGACGACGCCCAGGCCGGCCCGCGCGGCGTGGCCCTGGTGGAGCGCTGGCTGCAGCGCACCCGGCTGCGCGCCGAGTACACCCGCCGCCCGCAGCCGGTCGGACCGGTCGCGCACCTACAGCAGATGCTGGCCGCCTGCGGCGACGCCGACGTGGTGGTGCTCTCGGCCGACGCGCGGCCGCTGCCGGGCTGGCTGGCGCAGCTGGCCGCCTGCCTGGCGCGTGACGCCTCCATCGCCACCGCCACCCCGTGGTGCAACGCCGGGGAGGTCGCCAGCTGGCCGCGCCTGGGCGAGGTCGCGCCGGCGCCGGCCGATCCGGCGCTGACCGCGCAGGCCTGCGCGGCGATGGCGCCGCGCCACCCGGAGCTGCCGACCGCGGTCGACCACGCCGTGGCCCTGCGCGGTTCGGCGCGCGCCCGCGCCGGCGGCCTGGACACGGCCAGTTTCGGCTCCTGGTATGGGGCCCTGGCCGACCTGTCGCTGCGCCTGGCCGGGCTGGGCTGGCGCAACGTGCTGTGCGAGACCGCGTTCGTCGCCCGCGGCGGCGAGGGCGGGGCGGCCCCGGGCGACCTCGACCTGCTGGCCGCGCGCTGGCCGGCCTGGCAGGCACGGCTGGCGGACTTCCTGATGCGCGACCCGTTGCGTGCCGCGCGCGCCGAGCTGCAGGACCTGCACGCGCGCCTGCGCGACAGCCGCCAGGACGACCTGTTCGACGTTGCCGGGGCCAGCGCGTGAGCACGCCGGCGGACATCGCCGCGGTGGTGGTCAGCTACCGCAGCGCCTCGACTCTGGACGCCTGCCTGCACCGGCTGCGCATCGCCGACGGGGTCGCCCAGATCCGGGTGGTGGACAACGGTTCGGACGACGGCACCCTGGAGATCGCGCGCCAGCACGCGGTGGCCGACCCGCGGGTGCGCTTCATCGCCAACCCCGACAATCCCGGCTTCGCGGTGGCCTGCAACCAGGGCGCGGCGGACACCGATGCGCCGTGGCTGGCCTTCGTCAATCCCGACCTGCAGGTGGAGCGCGACTCGCTGGTGCGCCTGCGCGCGCACGCGCTCGCCCATGGCGGGCCCTGCCTGCTGGGCGCGGACCTGTACGGCGAGGACGGCGTGCACGACGGCGCCGCGCGCCGCCGCGATCCGGACTTCGCGGCGATGCTGCGCAACCCGGCGGCCGCGGCGAAGCTGGACGTGGCGGCCGATCCGGAGCGCGCGCTGCAGCCGGTGGACGCGGTGTCCGGCGCGCTGATGCTGGTGCCGCGGGAGCTGTTCGGGCGCATCGGCGGGTTCGACGAAGGCTACCGCCTGCATGCCGAGGACCTGGACCTGTGCCGCCGCGCGCGCCGGGCCGGGGCACTGGTGGCGGTGGCCAACGACGTGGCCGTGCTGCACGTGCGCGGCGTGTCCAGCCGCTCGCGCCCGCTGTTCGTGGAGTGGCACAAGCACCGCGGGCTTTGGCGCTACTTCTCCCGTTTCGAGGCGCCCCGTCGCGGACCGCTGGTCCGTGCCGCGGTGTTCGCCGCGATCTGGGCCCATTTCCTGGCGCGGCTGCCGCGCATGTGGCCGCGTCGATGACGCTCCCGGAGGCGACCGTGCCGATCATTCCCTCGCTGCTGGACACCGACCTGTACAAGCTGACGATGATGCAGGCGGTGCTGCACCAGCATCCCGGCGCCCAGGTCGAGTACCTGTTCCGCTGCCGCAGCGAAGGCGTGGACCTGGTCCCGTACCTGGACGCGATCTCCGACCAGATCGACGCCCTGTGCGCGCTGCGCGCCACCCCGGAGGAGCTGGACTACCTGCGCGGGCTGCGCTTCATCAAGCCGGACTTCGTCGACTTCCTCGGCCTGTTCCACTTCGACCGCAAGTACGTGCAGTTGCGCGCCAACCCGGACGAGAACGGCGGCATCGAGCTGCGCGTGCGCGGGCCGTGGCTGCACACCATCCTGTTCGAGGTGCCGCTGCTGGCGATCGTCAGCGAGCTGTACATGACCGGCACCTACGGCCCGCCGGACCGTGAGGAAGGCCTGCGCCGGATCCGCGCCAAGACCGCGCGCCTGCGCGAGGCGGTGGGCTTCGAGGACTGCGTGATCACCGACTTCGGCACCCGCCGGCGCTATTCGCACGCCTGGCACGGCGAGGTGCTGCCGCACCTGCGCGCCGAGTTCGGCAGCCACTTCGTCGGTACCTCCAACGTGTACTTCGCGCGCAAGTACGGCCTGGTGCCGCAGGGCACGATGGCCCACGAGTGGCTGCAGGCGTTCCAGGCCCTGGGCCCGCGCCTGCGCGATTCGCAGGTGGCCGCGTTCGATACCTGGGCGCGCGAGTACCGCGGCGACCTGGGCGTGGCCCTGACCGACGTGATCGGACTGGATGCCTTCCTGCGCGACTTCGACCTGTACTTCTGCAAGCTGTTCGACGGCATGCGCCACGACTCCGGCGACCCGTTCGAATGGGGCGAGCGGATCATCGCCCACCTGCAGGCCCACCGGATCGACCCTCGCACCAAGACCCTGGTGTTCAGCGACGGCCTGGACATCGAGCGGGTGATGGCGCTGTACGACCACTTCCGCGGCCGCTGCCGCATGTCCTTCGGGGTCGGCACCAACCTCACCAACGACCTCGGCCCCAGGCCGCTGCAGATCGTGATGAAGATGGTCCGCTGCAACGACCAGCCGGTGGCCAAGCTCAGCGACAGCCCGGGCAAGACCATGGTCGACGACCCAGGCTACCTGGCCTACCTGCGTCAGGTATTCTCGGTGGCCGAGCCCCCAGAACGCTGATCCGGCGAGGGGTGTGACTCAATGCGTCAGAAAGTGACGTGGTGCGTCAGTTGGCTAACTGAATACTGTGGCGCTGGTTTTTGCGACATAATTCGCATATTTTTGTGCGCCGGTACTCGGTGCCGGTCTTGCGAAAGCTCGGGTCCGTATCCCCCTTCCCCCATTGCCCTGGCCTCGACCGGGGAGTTGCCGCATGAGCCCTGCCGACCTGCTGGACCACTACCGCTCCCGTTGCTGTTCGCCGCAATGGCAGGGCTTTGTGCGCGCGCTGTGCGAGGAACTGGAACAGGGGCTGGACGAGAGCGACCGCGCGCGCCTGATGGCGCGGCTCGGCGGGCGCTTCGCCGCAGCCCATCCGCTGCCCGAGGCGGCGACCCTGCAGGCGCTGCAGGACGCGGCCAACGCGGTGTGGGCGGCGCTGGACTGGGGCCGGGTGGAATTCGAGGAGCAGCCTGACTGCGTGCTGGTCCGGCACGGCGCCTCGCCGCTGGCGGCCGCGGGCGGAACCGGGCGGCCGTGGCTTGCCGCCTACCTGGAAGGCGTCTACCGCGCCTGGTTCCACGCCGCCGGAGGCGCGCCGGTGCTGGACGTGGTGTGTACCCAGGCCGATGCCGGCCATGTCGACAGCTACGTGCTGTGCCGCGTGACCTGAGGGCCTCCCCGATGCGCGACCCGAACTCCCCGAGCAGCGGCGACGACGACGTCGCCGGACTGTTCAACCGCCTCGGCGCAGACGGCGGGGTGGACTACCGCGATTTCGGCACCCGGCGCCTGCGGACGCCGAAGCCCGCGCCTGCGCCGGCGGCAAGGCCGGCACCTGCACCTGCACCTGCACCTGCAACGGCAACGGCAACGGCAACGGCAACGGCAACGACTCCCGCGATCGCGATCGGGGCCGGCGAAGACGCGTCCGCCGTCCCGGCAGCCCCGGCTGCCGCCCGCGCGCTGCCGCCGGCGCCGCGCACGCCGTTGCAGCAATTGTTCGACCGCCTGGCAGGGGCCCGCGCGGAGACCGGCAACGAGAGCCCGCTGCGGCGGCTGCGTGGCCACTGATCCAGCCAGGCGGGCGCCTGCCGGGTTCGGCGGGAACTGATCCGGGCGCCCGGACGCGACGAGGACATGCGAATGGGACTGGGGGACAAGCGGGAGGGAAGCGTCGTGGGCGGCAAGCTGGCGACCGCCGCGCTGTGGGTCGCCGGGCTGGCGCTGGTCGGCTTCGTGGCCAGCGTGCCGCTGGACGTGAAGCAGCAGTTCGTGCTGTCGGCGGCGGTGTTCGTCGCCGCGCTGCTGCTGCGGCGCAGTTCCAGCCGGCTGGTGGTGCTGGCGCTGATGGGCCTGTCGCTGACGATGTCCACCCGCTACATCTGGTGGCGCCTGACCCGCACCATGGACGTGGGGACCCCGCTGGACCTGGTCCTGGGCAGCGGCCTGCTCGTGGCCGAGCTGTACGCCTTCCTGGTGCTGGTGCTGGGCTACTTCCAGGTCGCCTGGCCGCTCAACCGCAGGCCGGTGCCGCTGCCGCAGGACCAGTCGCAGTGGCCTACGGTCGACGTGTTCATCCCCACCTACAACGAGCCGCTGGCGGTGGTGCGCACCACCGTGCTGGCGGCCTCGGTGCTGGACTGGCCGGAGGACAAGCTCAACGTCTACGTGCTCGACGACGGCCGCCGCGAGGGGCTGCGCGAGTTCTGCGAGCAGGCCGGCGCGCACTACCTGACCCGCACCAACAACAGCCACGCCAAGGCCGGCAACATCAACGCCGCGCTGAAGAAGACCTCCGGCGAGTTCGTCGCCATCTTCGACTGCGACCACATCCCCTCGCGCTCGTTCCTGCAGGTGGCGATGGGTTGGCTGGTGCGCGACCCGAAGCTGGCGGTGGTGCAGACCCCGCACTACTTCTTCTCGCCCGATCCGTTCGAGCGCAACCTCGGCACCTTCGGCAAGGTGCCCAACGAAGGTCACCTGTTCTACGGCCTGCTCCAGGACGGCAACGACGCCTGGAACGCGACCTTCTTCTGCGGCTCCTGCGCGGTGATCCGGCGCGGCCCGCTGGAGGAGGTCGGCGGCGTGGCGGTGGAGACGGTGACCGAGGACGCGCACACCGCCATCCGCCTGCACCAGCGCGGCTACGACAGCGCCTACCTGCCGATCCCGCAGGCCGCCGGCCTGGCCACCGAGAGCCTGTCGGCGCACGTGGGCCAGCGCATCCGCTGGGCGCGCGGCATGGCCCAGATCTTCCGGGTCGACAACCCGCTGTTCGCCCGCGGCCTGAGCTTCGCCCAGCGCATCTGCTACACCAACGCGATGCTGCACTTCTTCTACGGCCTGCCGCGGATCATCTTCCTCACCGCGCCGCTGGCCTTCCTGCTGTTCGGCGCGCACGTGATCCACGCCTCGGCGCTGATGATCCTGGCCTACGCGCTGCCGCACATCGTGCAGTCGGGCCTGACCAACCTGCGGGTGCAGGGCCACTACCGCAGCCTGCTGTGGAACGAGGTCTACGAGACCACCCTCGCCTGGTACATCCTGCTGCCGACCACCATGGCGGTGATCAACCCTAAGCTGGGCAAGTTCAACGTCACCGCCAAGGGTGGCCTGGTGCAGCGCAGCTACTTCGACACCCAGATCGCCAAGCCCTACCTGTTCCTGCTGGTGCTCAACCTCACCGGCATGGCCGCCGGCATCCTGCGGCTGGTGTTCGGCGGCTCCGAGGGCGAGGTGCAGACGCTGTGGCTCAACCTCGGCTGGACCGCCTACAACATGATGATCCTCGGCGCGACCATCGCCACCTGCAGCGAGCAGCGCCAGATCCGCCGCGCCCACCGCGTGCCGCTGCGCATGCCGGCGCTGCTGCACCTGCCGGACGGTACCAGCGTGCCCTGCCACACGATCGACTTCTCCACCGGCGGCATGGCCCTGCGCCCGGACGCGCCGCACCCGCTGGCCCCGGGCACCGAGGTCCAGGTCGAGCTGGGCCACCGCGGCCGCAGCTGCAGCCTGCCGGCGGTGGTGCGCCAGGACCGCGACGAGCACGGGTTGAGCATCGAGTTCCGCGAGCTGGACCTGGAACAGGAACGCTGGCTGGTGGCCTCCACCTTCGCCCGCGCCGACCTGTGGCTCTCGCAGTGGGGCCGCCACGACCGCGACACCTTCCTCGGTTCGCTGGGCGGCGTGCTGCGCGCCAGCATGCGCGGCTTCGTGGCGCTGGGCCGGCACGTGGCCAGCAGCAGCCGCGAAGGCTTCCGCGGCCCGCGCGCGGGGGAGAAGGCATGAACCCCCGCCACCGGCCCTCCACCCAGACCACCACCGCCCGCATGCGCCTGAGAATCCCGGCCGCGTTCGCCTTCGCCTTCCTGTTCGGACTGGCCCATGCCCAGGACCCGGCCGCCGGTGCGGCCCAAGGCCAGGAGCTGCGCCAGAGCCGCACCACCCTGCGCCAGCTGGGCGTGGACTACGAGATCACCCTGCGCGGCGTCGAGGGCACCGCCGGCGTGCCGTTTCCGGTGCGCAGCGACCAGGTGGTCCAGCGCGCCACCCTGCACCTGAAGTACAGCTATTCGCCGGCGCTGCTGCCGGACCTGTCGCACCTGAAGGTCACGGTCAACGGCGTCACCGCGGCCACCGTGCCGGTGCCCGCCGAGGACGGCGGACGCGACCTTGAGCGCGACATCGAGCTGGACCCGCGCCTGTTCGTGGACCACAACTGGATCAACCTGCAGCTGATCGGCCACTACACCCGCGACTGCGAGGACCCGGACCACACCAGCCTGTGGGCCAACATCGACCGCGGCAGCTACATCGAGCTGGCCTGGGCGCCGCTGCAGCTGGCCGACGACCTGTCGCTGCTGCCGCTGCCGTTCTTCGACCCGCGCGACACCGCGCGCCTGGAGCTGCCGTTCGTGTTCGCCGGGCAGCCGTCCAACGCCACCCTGCAGGCGGCCGGCATCACCGCGTCCTGGTTCGGCGCCCTGGCCGGCTACCGCGGCGCGCTGTTCCCCGCCTACACCGGCATGTTGCCGGCCCAGGGCCACGCGGTGCTGTTCGGCACCCCGCGCAACCCGCCGCCGGGCGTGGAGCTGCCGGAGGTCGAGGGCCCGACCCTGGCCGTCGCCACCCACCCGCAGGACCCCAACGCCAAGCTGCTGCTGGTGCTGGGCCGCGACGAGGACGAGCTGCGCACCGCCGCCAGCGCGCTGGCGCTGGGCACCCCGCTGGCGGGCGAGCGTGCGCTGGTCCGCGATTTCCGCGAGGCCGCGCCGCGCAAGCCCTACGACGCGCCGGCCTGGCTGCCCGGCGACCGCCCGGTGCGCTTCGACGAACTGGTGCCGGACACGGCCGCGCTCAACGTGCGCGGCTACCACCCGGACCTGGTCCGGATCGGCCTGCGCCTGGCCCCGGACCTGTTCGTGTGGGAGAGCGAAGGCATCCCGGTGAAGCTGCGCTACCGCTACACCCTGCCCGAGGGCGCGAACCGCTCGGCGCTGAACGTCAGCATCAACGACGCCTTCGTCGCCACCCTGCCGCTGGACGGGCGGCCGCGCGGGCGGGCGTTGCCGGTGCAGCTGTGGCACCAGGTCGCGCCGAAGGGCCGCATGCCGATCGAGCAGCCGCTGCGGTTGCCGACCGGCCCGTTCTCGGCCAGCAGCCAGCTGCGCTTCCACTTCTTCTTCGACCGTCCGGTGGCGGAGGCCTGCAAGAACACCTTCCCCGACGTGTCGGCGGCGATCGATGGCGATTCGACCATCGACGTCAGCGGCTTCGCCCACTTCATCGCCATGCCCAACCTGGCGGCGTTCGGCAACGCCGGCTTCCCGTTCACCCGCCTGGCCGACCTGGCCGAGACCGCGCTGGTGATGCCGGACAACCCCGGCGCCGACGACGTGGCCAATGCCCTGGCCCTGTTCGGGCGCATGGGTGCCTCCACCGGCTACCCGGCGCTGCGCGCGCGCGTGGTCTCCGCCGCCCAGGTCGAGCAGCACGCCGGGCGCGACCTGCTGGTGCTGGGTTCGCGCCGCAACCAGCCGCTGTTCGAGCGCTGGGCCGCGCACCTGCCGGTGGGCGGGCAGGGCGAGGACCGGCGCTTCGCGCTGAGCGACTGGATCGGGCGCAAGCTGCCGTTCCTCTCGCCGGACGCGCGCCGCACCGACCTGCCGACCACCGCCGAGGTGGCGGTGCGCCCGGAGGCCGGCGACGTGGTGCTGATGGGCTTCGAGTCGCCGCTGCGCGCGCGCCGCAGCGTGGTCGCGCTGATGGCCGACGACCCGGCGCAGGCCACGCGCCTGTTCGAGGCCTGGTTCGACCCGCAGAAGCTGGCCCTGTTCCAGGGCAGCGTGGTCCTGCTGCAGCGGGACAGGCTGGTGAGCCTGGCCGGCAACCAGACCTACCACGTCGGCCGCCTGCCGCCGCTGACGGCGATGCGCTGGTTCTTCGCCAACCACCCGTTGTGGCTGGCGGTGCTGGTGTGCGCGGGCAGCCTGCTGCTGGCGCTGCTCGCGCGCGGGCTGCTGCGGCGCCGTGCCGCCGCCCGGCTGAAGTCGGGGGCTTGATGGAGCACGCCAGCCACGGGCCGGATCCGGTCCGCCGCCACGCCCTGCGCGCGCTGCTGGCCGCGGCTGGCGCCGGCGCGCTGCCGGCGCGCCTGCGCGCCGCCATCCCGGCCCCGGCCCCGGCCTGCCCGGGGCCGTGGCGGGAATGGCAGGCGTTCGTCGCCCGCCACGTCGAGCAGGACGGGCGGGTGGTGGACTTCGCCAATCCCGACCTGCGCAGCACCTCCGAATCGCAGTCCTACGGCCTGTTCTTCGCCCTGGTCGACAACGACCAGCTGCTGTTCGAGCGGATCCTGGCCTGGACCCGCCGCCACCTCAGCGGCGGCCGCGCCGACCTCAACCTGCCGGCCTGGCTGTGGGGGCGGGCGGGCGACGGCAGCTGGCGGGTGCTGGACCCCAACACCGCCGCCGACGGCGAGCTGTGGATCGCCTACGCCCTGCTCGAGGCCGGGCGCCTGTGGAACCGCCCGGGCTTCACCGCGGCCGGGCGCCAGGTGCTGGCGCTGATGCGCAAGGCCGAGGTGGTGGACCTGCCCGGTTTCGGCACCATGCTGCTGCCGGGCAACCGCGGTTTTGCCCACGGCGACTCCTGGACCCTCAATCCCTGCTACCTGCCGCTGTTCGCGTTCCGCCGCTTCGCCCTGGCCGACCCCAAGGGACCGTGGGCGAAGCTGGCCGAGCGCAGCGTGGCCCTGCTGCGCCAGGCCGCGCCCAACGGCTTCGCCCCGGACTGGATCCGCTGGAACGGGCGCGCCTTCGTCACCGATCCGGACAAGGGGCCGATGGGCAGCTACGACGCCATCCGCACCTACCTGTGGGCCGGCATCACCCATCCGGCCGATCCGCTGCGCAAGCCGCTGCTGGAAGCGCTGTCCGGGCCGCTGCGCATGCTGCGCGCGCAGGGCGCGTTCGCCGAGAAGGTGGACGTGCGCAACGGCGTCGGCATCGGCACGCCGCCGCCGGGTTTCGCCGCCGCGCTGCTGCCGTACCTGGCCGCGCACGGCCAGGGCGCCCTGGTCCGCGCCCAGGCTACGCTGGTGCCTGCCTCCGGCGCAGCCGCCGATTCGCTGCCTTACTACGACCGCTGCCTGGTGCTGTTCGGCAAGGGCTGGGTCGATCGCCGCTACCGCATCGCCGCCGACGGGCGCCTGCAACCCGCCTGGAGTACGCCATGTTCCGCCAAACGCTGAAACCGCTCTGCCTGCTGGGCCTGTCGGTGCTGGCCGCGCCGCTGGCGGCGCAGTCGCCCTCGGCCACCCAGCAGCTGGTCAACCAGGGCAACTATTGGCTCGACCAGGGCCGCGAGGACCTGGCCGCCGATGCCTGGCGCAAGCTGCTGGCGGTCGACCCCAACCAGCCGGACGCACTGCTGGGCCTGGGCCTGATCGACCTCAACCAGGGCCGCCGCGCCGAGGCGCAGCGGCGCCTGGCGCAGCTGCAGTCGGCGCATCCGGACGCGCCGCAGACCACGCGCCTGCGCATGGCCCTGGGCGGCGGGGGCGGCGGCACCAGCCAGCTGCAGGCCGCGCGCCGCGCCGCCGCCGCCGGCCGCTACGCCGAGGCAGTGCGTGCCTACGACCAGGCCTTCGGCAACGCCGCGCCGCCGGACGACCTGGCGCTGGAGTACTACCAGGTGCTGGCCGGCACCCCTGACGGCTGGGAGCGCGCGCGCGATGGCCTGCGCCGGCTGGCCGGCAACAACCCGGCGCCGGCGGTGTCGCTGGCCCTGGGCCAGGTCCTGACCTACCGCGAGCCGACCCGGCGCGAGGGCATCACGCGCCTGCGCGCGCTGGCTTCGCGCGAGGACGTCGGTGGCCCGGCGCGCGCGGCCTGGCGCCAGGCCCTGCTGTGGCTCAACGCCAGCCGCGGCGACGCCGCGCTGTACGAGGAATTCCTCAAGCTGCAGCCGAACGACCGCGAGGTCGCGGCCAAGGCCGCGCAGCTGCGCGGCCAGGGCGCGGCGGCGCAGCAGGACCCCAACCAGCGCCTGCTGGGCGAGGGTTTCCGCGCGCTGGAGGAGGGCAACGACGCGGTGGCCGAGGCGCGCTTCGCCCAGGTGCTGCGTGCGCGCCCGCGCGATCCGGAGGCGCTCGGCGGGCTGGGCTCGGTGCGCCTGCGCCAGCAGCGCTTCGCCGAGGCCGGCGAGCTGCTGCGCCCGGCCGCGGCGGCCAACCGCAAGTGGCAGCAGGCGGCGGACACCGCGCAGTACTGGCAGGCCTTGCAGGAGGCCCGCAACGGCGGGCCCGACGCCATCGCCCGGGTGTCCGCGGCGGTGCGGACGATGCCGCGCGAACCGGCCGGCCACGTGCTGCTGGCGCAGCTGCAGGAGGGCACCGATCCGGCCGCGGCCGAAGCCGGCTACCGCAAGGCGCTGGAACTGGATCCGGCCAACGCCGGCGCGCTGCAGGGCCTGGTCGGCCTGCTTGGCCGCCAAGGCCGCGCCGCCGAGGCCGCGGCGCTGTACGAACGCCTGACCCCGGCCCAGCGCGAGCAGGCCGGCGGCGCCGGCGCGCTGCGCGCGGCGCTGGCCCGCGCCCGCGCCCAGGAGGCGCTGGCCGCCGGTGACCTTGACGCGGCCCGGATCGAACTGGAAGACGCGTTGCTGGAGCAGGGCCGCGA
This sequence comes from Pseudoxanthomonas sp. SGT-18, assembly GCF_003931645.1. Classification (NCBI taxonomy): domain Bacteria; kingdom Pseudomonadati; phylum Pseudomonadota; class Gammaproteobacteria; order Lysobacterales; family Lysobacteraceae; genus Pseudoxanthomonas; species Pseudoxanthomonas sp. SGT-18. The sequence continues at coordinate 73,875 of NZ_RRYJ01000005.1, forward strand.
TCCCTGGCTGCGGCTGGAGCTGGCGCGCCTGTACCAGCGCGGCGGCCGCCCCGACCAGGCGCGGGCGATCATGGAAGGCCTGCTGGCCCTGGACGATTCCCCGCAGGCGCTGCACGCGGCGGCGGTCTACGCCCAGGAGCAGGACGACTGGAACGCGGTCTACGCCACCCTCGAGCGCATCCCCGCCGGCTCGCGCGACGGCGCGATGGCGGCGCTGCACGACGTGGCCTGGATCCACGTGCAGGCCGCGCGCGCGCGGCAGCTGGCGGCGCAGCAGCGCACCGGCGAGGCGCAGCTGCTGCTGGCGCGGGTCGAGGCCTCGCTGGGCGACCGCCTGCAGCGCGCGGATGCCGCCGGCGCGCTGGCCGAGGCCTATGCCCGGATCGGCAGCCGCCAGCGCGCCCTGGTGCTGGCGCAGCGCTTGCTGTCCGGTCCCGACGCCGGCACCGAGGAACGCCTGCAATACGCCGCGGTGCTGCTGCGCGCCGGCCAGGACGCCGAACTGGCGGCGCTGCTGCGCAAGCTCGACGAGGCGCCGATGACCCCGGCCCAGGCCGCGCGCTACCGCGACCTGCGCACCGGCTACGTGCTGCGCCAGGTGGACGCGCTGCGCGAGATGGGCAACCTCGAGGCGGCCTACGAGACCCTGGCCCCGGTCCTGGCCGAACAGCCGCAGGATCCGCGCACCGTGGCCGCGCTGGCGCGGCTGTACGCGGCCGCCGGCGACCACCGCCAGGCCCTGGCGCTGTACCAGCAGCAGCTGCAGCTGGCCCCGGACGACGTCGACGCGATGGTTGCCGCCGCCGGCAGCGCCGCCGCCCTGCGCGACCTGGACACCGCCGAGTACTACCTGGGCCAGGCGCTGGCGCGCCAGCCGCAGTCGCCGGAGGTGCTGGCCGGCGCCGGCCGCGCGTACCGCGCCGCCGGGCAGAACCGCAAGGCCGAGCGCTATTTCCGTGCTGCCCTGGCCGCGCAGGCGCGCGAGGCCGGGCAGGCCGACCACGGCTATCCGGCGGCCAGCACCGCGCTGGCCGGCAGCGGCGGCCGTGCCTTCAACCCGTTCGCCGGCCTGACCGGCGGCCAGGCCCGTGGCAGGGCGTTGCGCGGCGAGCGCTTCGATCCGCTGGCCACGCCGGCCGCGGCGGCGCCGGCACCGGTGGCGATGCTGCCGGCCGCCAACGGCGCGCTGCCGCCGCCGGCGGCCACCACCGGGTTCGCGCCGGATCCGCTGCCCACGCGCGGCACCGACCTGCCGCCGCCGGCCGCGCTGCAGGCGGTCGTCCCGCAGGCGCCAGCGCAGCCGGCCCTGGCCCTGCCGGTGCCGGGCACGGCCGTGGCCAGCGCGCCGCAGCCGGCCCTGGCGGCCCCGCCGCGCGCGCAGCGCGCCAGCCCGAACCCGGTGCTGGACGAGCTGCGCGAACTGCAGGGCCAGAACAGCAGCCAGCTGGGCGTGGCCGCGGCCTACCGCAGCCGCGACGGCGAGGCCGGCCTGGGCCGGCTGGACGACCTGCAGGTGCCGCTGCAGGGCCGCTTCGCCGTGGGCGAGGGCAAGCTGCAGGTGGCGGTCACCCCGACCATCCTCGACGCCGGCAGCATGGATGCCGGGTACGGGGTGGCCAGCCGCTTCGGCGGCGGCCCGCAGGCGGCGCTGGCCGGGGCCCTGGCCGCCGACCGCGAGCCGGTGGACAAGCTGGTCGGCTCCAGCCTGTACCAGCTGCTGCTGACCCGCGGCGACACCAACGCCACCCGCAACCTGATCTACGACACCGCGCTGGCCAGCGGCCGCTACCAGGAGCTGTACAACCAGACCGACGGCGCCCTGACCGCGGCCGAGCGCCGCGCCGCGGCGCTGCAGGCGCTGTACCAGGATCCGCTGCCGGCCTACGTGCTCTCGCGCGACCTGGGCAACCTGCCGATCGGCGACATCGCCGCGCAGATCCTCGGCAACGCCACCCTGGCGCGCGGCCTCACCGCCGAGCAGCAGGCGCAGCTGCAGGGGCTGGCGCGCGGTTCCAGCGCGACCCAGACCCCGCTGGCGTTCCAGGACACGCTGTACGCGATGGTCGCCAACGCCGCCAGCGCGCGCCCGGTGGGCGCCCAGGACGCCAGCGGCGCGGGCGTGGCGGTCGCCTACCAACACGGCGGCCTGCGCCTGGACATCGGCAGCACGCCGCTGGGCTTCCGCCAGTCGCAGGTGGTCGGCGGCGTGGCGTACCGCGGCCAGGCCGGCGAGACCGTGAGCTGGGGCGTGGAGGCCTCGCGCCGGCCGCTGACCGACAGCCTGCTGTCCTTCGCCGGCGTGGAGGATCCGCGCACCGGCATGCAGTGGGGCGGAGTGACCGCCACCGGCGCCAAGGTCGAGGCGACCATGGACAACGGCCTGCTGGGCACCTATGGCAATTTCGCCTGGCACCGGCTGGAAGGCGAGAACGTGGCCGGCAACGACCGCCAGGAGGCCAGCGTGGGCGTTTACGTGCACGCGCTGGAGACCGACAACCAGTCGCTGACCGCCGGCCTCAACCTCACCGCCATGCGCCACGACCGCAACCTCAGCGGCTTCACCTACGGCCACGGCGGCTACTTCAGCCCGCAGTCGTACTTCGACCTGGGCTTCCCGGCGCACTGGACGGGGCGCAGCGCCAGCCAGCGCCTGGCCTGGCAGGTGGACGCCAGCGTCGGCGTGCAGCACTTCCGGGTCGATCCGGCACCGTACTTCCCGGACGATCCGCAGCTGCAGGCCGCCGCCTACGAGGCCGCCTCGCTGGCCGCGCTGCTGGGCCTGACCCCGCAGTACCTCGAGCCGGTGTACGCGGGCCAGAGCAAGACCGGGGTGTCCTACAACCTCAGCGCGGCGGCGGAATGGCAGCTGTCGCGGCAGCTGTTCCTGGGCGGACGCATGGACCTCAACAACGCCCGCGACTACCAGCAGTTCGGCACCAACCTGTACCTGCGCTTCCTGCTGGACCGCTACGGCGGTTCGCTCGGGCGCCAGCCGCAGCCGCTGCGTTCGCCCTACGCGACCGGCGAATAAGAAAGACCCCGGGGCCGGCCGCCACGGATGGCGGCGGGCATCGCCAGGACCGTGATCTCCTCGCGGTCGTGGTACAGCTGGCGCGCGCGGATGGTGAGCGGGCGTCCGGCCTGGGCCGCGAACAGGTCCAGGCACAGCCGGGTTTCCTGCCAGCGCTTCTTCATCGGCAGCTTGAGGTTGAACACCGCCTGCCGGCACCAGCCTTCGGCGAACCACTGCGCCATGCGCGCGGCCACCCGGCTGGGCTGCTCGACCATGTCGCACACCATCCAGTCCAGCGGCTGGGCCGGTTTCCAGTGGAAGCCGTCGGCGCGCAGGTGCTCGACCAGGCCGGTGTCCAGCACGTGCTGGCGCAGCGGGCCGTTGTCGACCGAGGTCACGCGCAGGTGGTGGCGGGTGAGTACCCAGGTCCAGCCGCCGGGCGCGGCGCCGAGGTCGGCCGCGGTCATGCCGGGACGCAGCAGGCGCTCGCGCTCGCTTTCGCCCAGCAGGACCAGAAAGGCCTCCTCCAGCTTCAGCGCCGAGCGCGAGGGCGCTTCCGGATGCAGCTTCAGCCGCGGGATGCCCAGCGGCCAGGGCGCGCTGTCGCGCGGGTCGGCCAGGGCCAGCAGCAGGTGGTCGCCGGCCAGGAAGCACACGTGCAGACGCGGCAGGCGCGGGTCTTCCTTCGCGCCGAGCACGCCGGCCTTGCGCAGCGCCGGGCGTAGCGCGTTGCCGAAGCTGCGTGCCAGGCCGGAGAGCGGCTTGCCGGCGTCCGAATCCGGATGCTCGACCCAGGCATCGCCCACGCGCAGGCCCTCCGGCAACGCCGCCAGCAGCGGCGCCAGCCGGTCCTTCGGATCGATCCCGCGCAGCTCGGCCAGCAGGCGCAGCTTCTGCCGCGCGAACACCAGCTCGCGGAACGGCAGGGCGCGCTCCAGCGCGCGCGCGTCGGCCGCGTCGCCGGTGACGAACAGCACGTAGCCGTCGTCGCGGCTGGCGCGGGCGTAGCCGGGGATGCCGGCGGCCGCGGCACGCTCGCCCAGCTCGGCGGCCAGTTCCGGCTCGAAGCCCTGGCGGCAGTAGCCGAGCAGTCCGTTCATCGGGTGGCCTCCGGCATCTGCGTGGATCGCATCAGTACTTGTCGCCGCCGCTCTCGCCGTAGGCGCGCAACACCTCGCGCGCCTGCCCGCGCAGGATGTCGCGCGCCACCGCGATGCCGCGGCGCTCCAGCTCGCCGGTCCAGTCCGCCGGCAGCGGGCCCTCGTCGAACTCGGTCAGTTCCATCACGTCCTCGGCGCGGGCGCCGATCAGCAGGCGGTCGATCCCGGCCCAGATGGTGGCGCCGTAGCACTGGCAGCACGGCTGCGAGGAGGTGGCCAGGGTCACCGGCGAGAGCACGTCGTTGAGGCGCGGGGTCTGCAGCTTCTGCTGCGCCAGCATGTAGGCCATGTTCTCGGCATGCGCCAGCGAGGTGGTGTGCGGCACCACGCGGTTCACGCCGGCCGCGATCACCCGGTGATCCGGCCCGAACACCACCGCGCCGAACGGACCGCCGCTGCGCGCCTGGACGTTGCGGCGCGACAGCTCGATCGCCAGCGCCACCTTGTCCTCGTCCGTGGCATAGACGGCGGCCGGATCGACGGCCTCGTGGATCCAGACCGGGAGGGTGAGGTGGACCTGGGCGTGCAGCATGGTGTTCCTGGGAAGTACGGGGGGATCGTGCAGTGTATCGGCCGCCCCCGGCCGCGGCTAACCGGCGTGCGCGGGCGCCTGCGCCGGTGCGTGCAGCGCCGCGCACCACAGCACCCCGCCCAGCAGGCAGGCGATGGCCGCGATTTCCAGCAGCCCGGGCAGGCGCCATTCCCACAGGAAGCCGTAGAGCAGGGCGAACAGGGTTTCGAACACGATCATCTGCCCGGCCAGGCTCAGTGGCAGGCGGCGGCTGGCCGCGTTCCAGAACGCGTTGCCGACCACCGAGGCGAACAGGGCCAGCGCGGAGGAGATTCCCAGCAGGCGCAGCCAGGCGCCCGGCTCGTGCGCGGATGCATCCCACAGCAGCGCCAGCGGCGCCAGCAGCAGGGCCAGGCCGCCGGTGGCCACGCCGGTCAGCAGCGACCAGTCGCGGCTGGAGATGTCCGGACGCCGCTCCAGCCAGCGTGCGTTGCCGACCGAGTACGCCGACCACGACACCAGCGCGCCGACCGCGCAGGCCAGCCCGCCGATGCTGCTGGCGGCATCGCTGCTGAGCCCGCGTCCGGCGCGCACCGCATCGACGGCCACCAGGGCCATGCCCAGCACCGACAGCACGCAGGGGCCGGCCAGCGCGCGCAGGCGCGGGCCGCCGGAATGGCGGCGGCGTACACCGGCCACGGTGACCACCACCGGTACCAGGCCCACGATCAGTGCGGTCGCTGCGCCGCCGGCGGCATGGATCGCGCTGGCCAGCAGCACGAAGTAGAGCAGGTTGCCCAGCAGGCTCAGCACGACCAGTGCGCGCCATTCCGCCTTGCCCAGCGGTGCGGTGGCGCGATGCCAGCGCGGCGCGAGCAGGGCCAGCGCAAGCACGCCGTAGGCCAGGTAGCGCGCCACCGACTGCTGCAGGGCGCTGAAATCCGGCAGCAGCTGTGGCGCGAGGAACACCAGGCCCCACAGCGCGCCGGCGGCCACGCCGCTGGCCACGCCGCGGGCCAGGCCCGGATGCGTGTGCGGATGGGATGTGGATGGCGACATCACGGGGGAACGTGGCCGGCGCCTGCCGGCCACGTGGCGTCAGTCGGTGGCGATCAGCCGGCGGTCCAGGTGTCGCGCAGGGTCACGCTGCGGTTGAACACCGGCGCGTCGGCGCGGTGGTCGTAGCGGTCGGCGACGAAGTAGCCGGTGCGCTCGAACTGGAACGACTGCTCCGGCGCAGCCCCGGCGGCGGCCGGTTCCACCCAGCCGCGGACGATCTTCTTCGAGTCCGGGTTGAGGTGGTCGCGGTAGGTCTTGCCGTCGGATTCGTCGTCCGGCTTCTCGACCAGGAACAGGCGGTCGTACAGGCGGATCTCCGCGGCCACGGCATGCCTGGCCGAGACCCAGTGGATGGTGCCCTTGACCTTGCGATTGGCGCCTTCCATGCCCGGGCGCGATTCCGGGTCCAGCCAGCCGCGCAGCTCGACCACGTTGCCCGCCTCGTCCTTGACCACTTCGTCGATGCGCACGATGCCGGCGCCGCGCAGGCGGGCCTCGCCGCCGGGGACCAGGCGCTTCCAGCCCTTGGGCGGGACCTCGGCGAAGTCCTCGCGCTCGATCCACAGCTCGCGCGAGAACGGCACCTGGCGCTGGCCCTGCGACTCGTCCTTGGGGTGGTTCGGGAAGCTGAGCGACTCCTCGTGGTCTTCCGCCAGGTTGGTCAGCACCAGCTTCAGCGGGTCGATCACCGCCATGCGCCGCGGCGCGGTGGCGTCCAGGTCCTCGCGCAGGCAGCCTTCGAGCACCGAGAAGTCGATCACCGAGTTCTGCTTGGAGATGCCGACGCGGTCCACCAGCAGGCGCAGCGCGGCCGGGGTGTACCCGCGCCGGCGCAGTCCCTGCAGGGTGTACATGCGCGGGTCGTCCCAGCCGTCGACCAGGCCTTCGGCGACCAGCTGGGTCAGCTTGCGCTTGCTCATCACCGTGTAGTTGATGTTCAGGCGCGAGAACTCGATCTGGCGCGGCTTGGCGGCCTCGATCGGCAGGCCCTTGGCCTTCAGCGGCTCCAGCAGCTCCGGGTGCCCGGCCAGGTCGACGTTGTCCACGCACCAGTCGTACAGCGGACGGTGGTCCTCGAACTCCAGGGTGCACAGGGAGTGGGTGATGCCCTCGATGGCGTCGCCCAGGGAATGGGCGAAGTCGTACATCGGGTAGATCGGCCAGGCGTTGCCGGTGTTCTGGTGTTCGACGTGCTTGATCCGGTACAGCGCCGGGTCGCGCATGTTGATGTTGCCGCTGGCCATGTCGATCCTGGCGCGCAGGGTGCGGCTGCCGTCCGGGAACTCGCCGGCGCGCATGCGCCGGAACAGGTCCAGGTTCTCCTCGACGCTGCGGTTGCGGTACGGCGACTCGCGGCCCGGCTCGGTCAGGGTGCCGCGGTAGGCGCGCACTTCCTCCGGCGACAGGTCGCAGACGTAGGCCTTGCCGTCCTTGATCAGCTTCTCCGCGGCCAGGTAGTAGACCTCGAAGTAGTCCGAGGCATGGCGCAGGCTGGCCCATTCGAAGCCCAGCCAGCGCACGTCGTCCTGGATGGCACGCACGAACTCGGGGTCTTCCTTGGCCGGGTTGGTGTCGTCGAAGCGCAGGTTGCAGCGCCCGCCGAACTCGGCGGCGATGCCGAAGTCCAGGCAGATCGCCTTGGCATGGCCGATGTGCAGGTAGCCGTTGGGCTCGGGCGGGAAGCGGGTCTTGATCGCGGTGTGCTTGCCGCTGGCCAGGTCCTCGCGGACGATCTGGCGGATGAAGTCGCGCTTCTCGGGAACGGCTTCGGTGGCGGGCGTGGTGGCTTCGGACATCGTGGCGGGGGCTGCGAAGGCAAACCGCAAGTTTAGCCGAGCACCGCGGTCCCCGGGCCGCGGTGCCGCGGCCGTTCAGGGCCGCCGGACCGGCCGGGCGTATGCTCGGGGCCAGCCCATCCCCCGGGAGCCCCCATGCAGGTCGCCTACCGCGCCCATAACCTGATCGACGCCCACCTGGCCCGGCACGTGCTGGAGGACGCCGGGATCCCGGCCTTCGTCTTCGGCGAGAACCTGCTGGGCGCGGCCGGGGAGCTGCCCCTGTTCGGGGTGCTGCGGGTATGCGTGCCCGACTCCTCGCTGCCCCTGGCCGATGCAGCGTTGCGCGCCGCCGGCTTGCGGGCCGACCCGGAGGACCCCATCCCGGAGGCCGACCCCGGCCTGCTGCCGGCCTGAAGGAGACCCCATGAGCCTGGAATCCCTGCTTGGCATCGGTGCCTGGAAGCAACGCATGCCGCGCCCGGAGGACCTGCTGCCGGGCCGCCCGGACCCGCTGCCGTTGCACAACGTCCACCACGTCCACGGCCGCCCGCTGCGCGGCGAGTTCCCCGGCATGGAGCAGGTGGAGTTCGGCATGGGCTGCTTCTGGGGCGCCGAGCGCAAGTTCTGGCAGGTGCCGGGGGTGTTCACCACCGCGGTCGGCTATGCCGGCGGCGGCACGCCCAACCCCACCTACGAGGAGGTCTGCTCCGGCCGCACCGGGCATGCCGAGGTGGTGCGGGTGGTCTACGACCCGGCCCGGGTGGACTTCGCCAACTTGCTGAAGCTGTTCTGGGAAAGCCACGACCCGACCCAGGGCATGCGCCAGGGCAACGACGTCGGCACCCAGTACCGCTCGGCCATCCACAGCCATACCGCCGCCCAGCACGCGGCGGCGCAGGCCAGCCTCGAGGCCTACCAGGCGTCGCTGGCGGCAGCCGGCTATCCGCCGGTCACCACCGAGCTGCTGTACCCGGCGCCGCCGTTCTACTACGCCGAGGACCTGCACCAGCAGTACCTGTCCAAGAACCCGAACGGTTATTGCGGGCTGGGCGGGACGGGAGTGTCCTGCCCGATCTGAGCGGTGCCGCCCGCGGACGACGGCAAGCGCGGGCAGCCGGCTTGGGAGGGGCTGCCGTTCCGGGCGGGCATGGGCATGGCGCGGCGTCCAGGCGCGGCTCCGACCGGCCGTGCCTCCGTGGCGCCACCGCGGTCGTGCAGCCCGATGCACCCAAGGAAAAAGGCCGCCCTGGGGCGGCCTTTCCGGTTCGGGCCGGGGGCGGCAGGGCCGCCGTGGCGATCAGGCGCCCAGGCGGGCGCCGATGTCGGCGCGCAGGGCGTCCAGGTCCTTGGCGAAGGCGGCGATGCCTTCGGCCAGCTTCTCCGAGGCCATGGCATCGGCGGCCAGGTCGGCGGCGAAGCTCTCGGCGGTGACCGGGGCCACGGCGCGGTCCTCGCGCGGCAGCGGCGACAGCTTGCGCTCCACCACGCCGGTGGAACTGGCCAGCTGCTCGAGCAGGTCCGGCGAGATGGTCAGGCGGTCGCAGCCGGCCAGGGCCAGCACCTGGTCCACCGAGCGGAACGAGGCGCCCATCACCACGGTGGCGTGGCCGCGCTTCTTGAACTCGTTGTACACGCCGCGCACGAACTTCACGCCCGGGTCCTCGTCGATGCTCGCCGGCACCTGGCCGCGGGCCTTGTACCAGTCGAGGATGCGGCCGACGAAGGGCGAGATCAGGAACGCGCCGGCCTCGGCGCAGGCCAGGGCCTGGGTCGGGTTGAAGATCAGGGTCAGGTTGCAGTCGATGCCCTCGGCCTGCAGCTGGCGCGCGGCCTCCACGCCTTCCCAGGTGGCGGCGACCTTGATCAGCACCTTCTCGCGCGGGATGCCGCGCTCGGCATACATCTGGATGAACTTGCGCGCCTTGGCCACGGTGGCGGCGGTGTCGTGCGCCAGGTCGGCGTCGACCTCGGTCGAGACCCGGCCCGGGATCAGCTCGCTGAGCATCGCGCCCACGCCCACGGTCAGGCGGTCGGCGACCTCGTCGACCACGGCCTTGCCGGGCGCGCCCTGGGCGCGGGCCCATTCCAGCTCGCGCTCGATCAGCCCGGCGTAGACCGGCAGGTCCAGGGCCTTCTTCACCAGGGTGGGGTTGGTGGTGCAGTCCACCGGCTTGAGCCGGGCGATGGCGTCGTAGTCGCCGGTGTCGGCCACCACCACGGACAGTTCGCGCAGCTGCTGCAGGCGGGACGGGGAAGAGGTGTCGGTGCTGGTCATGTCGTTTCCTGGGATCGGGCAACGGTTGTGCCGCTCCTCCGCGGGGCGGGGATGGGCGGGTACACCCCGATTATGCGATGCTGTGGATGGTAGCGGTACCAACACGCTGCGTCCCATTCTCCGGCGTATGTGACATGCGCCGGGAAATCCTTGCCCCATGTGGATTTGCGCCATTGACAGCGCTGCCGTCGGGTGCGCCCTTTGTGATAGTTTTCCCTGCCTTTTCGGAAGCCCCTGCCAAGATGACCGACCGCCTGCGCCGCACCAAGATCCTTGCCACCCTCGGACCGGCCACCGACCCGCCGGGGGTCCTCGAGGCGCTGTTCCGCGCGGGCGTCAACGTCGTGCGGCTGAACTTCTCCCACGGCGATCCCTCCGGCCAGGCCAAGCGCGCCGCCGAGGTCCGCATCGCCGCGCAGAAGGTCGGCGCCGAGGTCGGCATCCTGGCCGACCTGCCGGGTCCGAAGATCCGCATCGAGCGCTTCGCCACCGGCAAGGTCAACCTCAAGGCCGGCGACCGCTTCGATCTGGTGGCCGAGGCCGACTTCCCGGCCGGCGACGCCACCCAGGTCGGCGTCAGCTACCTGGGCCTGCCCGGCGACGTGAAGCCCGGCGACGTGCTGCTGCTGGACGACGGCCTGATGCAGCTGCGCGTGGAGCAGGTGCAGGGCACCCGCATCGTCTGCACGGTGCTCAACGACGGCGTGCTGTCCGACCGCAAGGGCCTGAACAAGCAGGGTGGCGGCCTGTCCCTGGGCGCGCTGACCGACCGCGACCGCGAGCTGATCGGCGTGGCCGCCAAGATCGGCGTGGACTTCATCGCCGTGTCCTTCTGCCGCAACGCCGAGGACATGAACGAGGCCCGCCGCATCGCCCGCGAGCACGGCTCCGACGCGGCGCTGGTGTCCAAGATCGAGCGCACCGAGGCGATCGAGAACCTGGCCGAGATCATCGAGGCCTCCGACGTGGTCATGGTCGCCCGCGGCGACCTGGGCGTGGAGATCGGCGACGCCGAGCTGCCGGGCCTGCAGAAGAAGATCATCCGCGAGTCGCTGGCGCGCAACCGCGTGGTGATCACCGCCACCCAGATGCTGCAGTCGATGGTCGAGAGCCCGATCCCGACCCGCGCCGAGGTGCTGGACGTGGCCAACGCGGTGATCGACGGCACCGACGCGGTGATGCTGTCGGCCGAGACCGCCGCCGGTGCCTACCCGGTCAAGGCGGTGGAGGCGATGGCCCGGATCTGCCTGGGCGCCGAGCGCCAGTTCCAGACCGAGACCGACTTCAGCAAGGCCCAGCGCAACCTGGAGCGCGCCGACCAGGCCATCGCCATGGCCACCATGTTCCTGTCCGAGCACATCGGCGTGCGCGCGATCGTGGCCATGACCGAGTCCGGCGGCACCCCGCGCTACCTGTCGCGCTTCCGCGCCAAGGCCCCGATCTACGCCATCACCCGCCACGACGGCGCGCGCCGGCGCATGGCGCTGATGCGCGACGTGTTCCCGATCAACTTCGACAGCCGCGGCCTGACCCCGCGCGAGGCCGCGCGCGGCAGCATCCGCGTGCTGGTCGACGCCGGCATGCTGGCCGGCGGCGACCGCGTGGTGTTCACCTCCGGCGAGCACATGGAAACCCACGGCGCGACCAATACCCTGCGCCTGCTGGAAGTCGGGCCCGACGGCCGCGCCAGCGGCCTGGGCGACCTGTAAGGGTCGGCCGGAACCTGTCGCGACGGACGGGCGCCTGCGGGCGCCCGTCCTGTTTGCGGGCCTTGCCGGCGCGCCGGGCTGCACGGGGCGTGGCGAGGGCGGCGGCTATACTTCACGGCCCCCGTCCCCCGCGCAGGACCCCCCATGAGCATCGAACAGCTGGCCGAAACCGCGCAGGCGCTCGTCGCCCCGGGCAAGGGCATCATCGCCATCGACGAGTCCACCGCGACCATCGGCAAGCGCTTCGCCGCGGTCGGGATCGACAACAGCGGGGAGAACCGCCGCGCCTACCGCGAGCTGCTGCTCACCACGCCGAAGCTGTCCGAGCACATCTCCGGCGCGATCCTGTACGACGAGACCATCCGCCAGGCCACCGGCGACGGCGTGCCGTTCCCGCAGTACATGGCCGGGCAGGGCATCCTGCCGGGCATCAAGGTCGACAAGGGCACCGTGCCGCTGGCCGGCTACCCCGGCGAGCGGGTGACCGAGGGCCTGGACGGCCTGCGCGAGCGCCTGCAGGAGTACTACCGGCTGGGCGCGCGTTTCGCCAAGTGGCGCGCGGTGATCACCATCGGCGAGGACATCCCCACCGGCACCTGCATCGACGTCAACGCCCACGCCCTGGCGCGCTATGCGGCGCTGTGCCAGGAGCAGGGCCTGGTGCCGGTGGTCGAGCCGGAGGTGCTGATGGACGGCGGCCACGACATCGAGACCTGCTACGAGGTCACCGAGGCCGTGCTGCGCTCCCTGTTCGGCTCGCTGTACGACCAGAACGTGCTGCTGGAAGGCACGATCCTGAAGGCCTCGATGGTCATTTCCGGCAAGGACTGCCCGGAGCAGGCCGACGTGCAGGAAGTGGCCGAGTCCACCCTGATGTGCCTGAAGACCACGGTGCCGGCGATCCTGCCGGGCATCGTGTTCCTGTCCGGCGGCCAGGACGATGAGCGCGCCACCGCGCACCTGGACGCGATGAACCGGCTTGGCCCCAACCCGTGGACCCTCAGCTTCTCCTACGGCCGGGCCATGCAGCAGGCCGCGCTGCAGCTGTGGGCGCGGGACATGGAGAACAACCTGCGCAAGGCCCAGGACCTGGTCTACGCCAGGGCCAGGGCCAATGGCCTGGCCGCGCTGGGGCAGTGGCAGGGCGACTGAGCCGCCCGCCCCGCGGTGCACCCGGGAACGCCGGCCATGGGCCGGCGTTTTCCCGCTTGGCGGGCGGGTGGCGGCTTACTCGGTGTGCAGCTCGCCGCCGGGCTTGAACACCCAGGTGCGGGTGACGTGCAGCACGTCGACCCCGTCATTGGTGTCCGGCAGCGGCGGGAACGGTTCGGCCAGGCGCACGATGCGCTCGGCCGAGGCGTCCAGCAGCGGGGTACCGCTGGAGCGCAGGATGCGGGTGCTTTCCACCGTGCCGTCGCGGCGCACGCCGACGCTGATCACCACCTGGCCGCCGAGGCGGCGGCGCCGGGCCTCGTCCGGGTAGTTGAGGTTGCCGATGCGCTCGGCGCGGTCCACCCAGGCGCGCAGGTAGTTGGCGTAGGCGTACTCGCGGGTGCTGGCGGAGACGAACTTGCGGGTCGGGCGCTTGGCGTATAGCTCCGAGCGCAGGTAGACCTCGGCCGCCAGCCGCGCCATCTCCGCGTCGCGCGCGGCCTTGGCCGGGCTGACCAGGGGCAGGGTATCGGCCTGCTCGCGCGGCTGCGGCTCGGGCACCGCGTCCTCGCCGCGGCGGCTGGCCACCACCCGGGCCTGGGTCTCCGGGGCCGGCGCCGGGTCCTGGCGCTGCTGCGGCAGTGGCGCCTCGCCCGGCTCGGCCCGTGGCACCGCGCCGGCCTGGCTGTCGCGCGGGCGCTGCGCACGGTCGTGCTCGCCGCCACCACGGTTGTTGGCCTGGGCCAGGAAGTCGGCCTGTTCCGGGGTCAGCTCGGTGCTGGTGTTGCTGAAGATCACGTCCAGGGTCGGCACCAGCGGGGCCTCGCCGCGGAAGGCGAAGCCCAGGCCCAGGATCAGGATCCCGTGGACCAGCGCCGACAGCACCAGGGTGGCGCTCAGGCGCTGCCGCTCCCCGATCCGCGGCGGTGCCACCTGGGCCGTGCTCATGCCGCCGGCCCGGCCTCGATGGCGTCGAACAGCAGCCCGGCGATGTTCAGGCCGAACTGCGCGTCCAGCTCGCGCACGCAGGTGGGGCTGGTGACGTTGACCTCGGTCAGGTAGTCGCCGATCACGTCCAGGCCGACGAAGCGCATGCCGCGGCGGCGCATCTCCGGGCCGACCTGGGCGGCGATCCAGCGGTCGCGCTCGGACAGCGGGCGGCCCACGCCGCGGCCGCCGGCGGCCAGGTTGCCGCGGAACTCGTCGCCCTGCGGGATCCGCGCCAGGCAATAGTCCACCGGCACCCCGTCGATCAGCAGGATGCGCTTGTCGCCGTCGGTGATCTCCGGGATGTAGCGCTGGGCCAGGGCCAGCTTGCGCCCGCCCTCGGTCAGCGTCTCCAGGATCACGTTCAGGTTGGGATCGCCGGCCTGGCTGAGGAAGATCGAGCGCCCGCCCATGCCGTCCAGCGGCTTGAGCACCACCCGGCCGTGTTCGGCGGCGAAGGCCTTCAGCGCGGCCGGGTCGCGGCTGATCCGGGTCGGCGGGCAGCACTGCGGGAACAGCTGGGCGGCAAGCTTCTCGTTGAAGTCGCGCAGGCCCTGCGGGTTGTTCACCACCTCCGCCCCGGCCGCCCGGGCGATGTCCAGGATGTGGGTGTCATAGAGGTACTCGCCGTCGAACGGCGGGTCCTTGCGCATCAGCACCACCTGGCCGGGGCCGAATGCCAGCTCGGCGTAATCGCCCAGCTCGTACCAGCCGGCCTTGTCGTCGCGCACCCGCAGCGGGGCGGCGGTGGCCACGGCGCGGCCGTCGCGCAGGCCCAGCCCGCCGGGGCGGACGTAGTGCAGGCGGTGGCCGCGCCGCTGCGCCTCCAGGAGCATGGCGAAGGTGGTGTCCTTGGCGATCTTGATCGACCCGATCGGGTCCATCACCACGACGACGTCCAGGGGCATTGGGGTGGGCCGCACACGTAGGGAAGGCAGGCCGGTGATGTTAGCCCATCGTCCGCGGCCGCGACCGGCCCGGGCGGCCCCGGCCCGCGCGGCGTGCCGGCGGTCGCGCCGCGCCGGTGACGCAGGTGCACAAACCCACGCCGGGCTTGACAGGTTTTCCCGGTACTGGGATATAGACACCCAAGCAGCGGTGCCGGGAATGAAAGAAGCGCCGCGCGCAAGGGGAACCAGGGTAATGACTGACAACACGGCCCCAGCCGGGGCATTGGGTGGCCTGCGGGTACTGGTCATCGACGACTCAAAGACCATCCGCCGCACCGCCGAGACCCTGCTCAAGCGCGAGGGCTGCGAGGTGGTCACGGCCAGCGACGGCTTCGAGGCGCTGGCCAAGATCGCCGACCAGCAGCCCCAGATCATCTTCGTCGACATCATGATGCCGCGGCTCGACGGCTACCAGACCTGCGCGCTCATCAAGGGCAACCAGAAATTCAAGTCGACGCCGGTCATCATGCTGTCCTCCAAGGACGGCCTGTTCGACAAGGCGCGCGGCCGCATCGTCGGCTCCGAGCAATACCTCACCAAGCCATTCACGCGGGAAGAACTGCTCGGGGCAATCCGTACGTACGTCAACGCCTGACCGGGGGGCAGGCAAAACATGGCTCGAATCCTGCTGATCGAAGATTCGCCGACCGATCGTGCCGTCTTCACCCAGTGGCTGGAGCGCGGCGGACACCAGGTCCTGTTCGCGACCAACGCCGAGGACGGACTTGAACTGGCACGCAAGCAGCTGCCCGACCTCGTCCTGATGGACGTGGTGCTTCCGGGCATGAGTGGTTTCCAGGCCACCCGCGCGCTCAGCCGCGACGAGGCCACCAGCAAGATCCCGGTGCTGATCGTCAGCACCAAGAGCATGGAGACCGACCGTGCCTGGGCCATGCGCCAGGGCGCGGTGGACTACGTGGTCAAGCCGCCGCGCGAAGAGGACCTGATGGCGCGCATCAACCAGCTGGTGGGCGCGGCCTGATGCGCACTCCGTTCGACATCCTTTCCGACTACGAGCGCCGCAGCCTGGCGCACGCGGTGCAGCTGCCGGCGCGCGAGCTGGGCCCGGAGACCTGGCGCGGCGTCGGCTACCGCATCGGCCGGCAGCGGCTGGTGTCGCAGTTCGGCGAGGTGGTCGAGATCATGCCGATGCCGCCGGTGACGCCCGTCCCCGGCGCGCAGCCGTGGCTGCTGGGCATCGGCAACCTGCGCGGCAACCTGTTCCCGGTCATCGACCTGAAGCTGTTCCTGGAAGGCGAGCGCACCGTCCTGCACGAGGGCCAGCGCGTGCTGGTCATGCGCCAGCAGGGCGGCGACGTGGCGCTGACCATCGACGAGCTGTACGGCCAGCGCGCCTTCAGCGAGGACCAGGCAATCGACCCGGCGCCGCTGGCCCGCGGCCGCTACGCCCACTTCGTCGAGCGCGCGTTCCACAGCGAGGGCGCGGACTGGGCGGTGTTCTCCCTGTCCAGGCTGGCCCGTACCCCTGAATTCAGGCAGGCCGCGGCGTGAGCGGCGGCCCCTCCAAGAATCCGATCGAGGCAATACGCGAATGAGCACTGCACCGGAATCCCCGAAGACCAGCCGCCTGGGTGGCGTGAGCACCGGGTTCTGGCTGGTCCTGCTGGTGCTGTCGGTGGTGGTGTTCGCCACCAACACCGGTGTGGCGACCTACCAGGGCAGCCGGCTGGCCGGCGCCAGCACCGGCGCGGCCGACCTGCAGGTGCTCTCGCAGCAGCTTGCCAACCAGGGCCGCGACGCGGTCGGCGGCAACGCCGAGGCGTTCACCGCCTTCCGCCAGACCCGCGCCCGCATCGTCAGCACGGTGAGCGGGCTGCAGCAGCGCTTCGGCGGCGAGCCGGGCGTGGCCGCGCCGCTGCAGCAGCTGGGCCGCACCTGGAACCCGCTGGCCCAGCAATCGGCGCAGATCCTTGAGTCCGAGGAGGCGGTGCTGGCCCTGGCCGGCAACGCCGACCGCTTCGTCGGCCGCGTGCCGCAGCTGCAGGCGCAGCTGAACGAGGTGGTGCGCGCGATGACCGCCGGCGGCGCGCCCGCCGCGCAGGTGTTCAATGCCCTGCAGCAGGTCGTGGTCGCCGGCACCATGGCCCGCCGCGTCACCGAGATCCGCGCCGGCGGTCCCGGCGCCAGCGCCGCCGGCGACGCCCTGGCCCGCGACGCGGTGGTGTTCACCCAGGTGCTGACCGGCCTGATGGAGGGCAACGAGGAACTGGGCATCGCCCAGGTCCGCAACCCCGCCGCCCAGGCCGCCCTGCAGCAGTCGCAGGAACAGTGGAACGAGATGCGCAAGGACGTCGAGGCGATCCTGGCCAGCTCGCGCAACCTGTTCGCCGCGCAGACCGCGGCCGCCAGCCTGGTGGCCGGCTCGTCGCAGATGCTGGAGGACAGCAAGCGCGTGTTCGAGGCGTTCGCCGCCTTCGGTTCGGCCCGCGACACCCGCGTGTTCCCGAACTTCTGGATCGGCGTGGTTTCCGGCGTGCTGGCGCTGCTGTCGCTGATCGGCTTCGTGTGGAGCTCGGTGCGCAACCGCCAGCGCGAGCAGGAGCTGCGCTACCAGGCCCAGGTGGAGTTCAACAGCCGCAACCAGCAGGCGATCATGCGGCTGCTGGACGAAATCAGCTCGCTGGGTGAAGGCGACCTGACGGTGAAGGCCTCGGTGACCGAGGACATGACCGGCGCGATCGCGGACGCGATCAACTACGCGGTGGACGAGCTGCGCAACCTGGTGACCACGATCAACGACACCTCGGTGCAGGTCGCGGCCTCGTCCCAGGAGACCCAGGCCACCGCGCTGCAGCTGGCCGAGGCGTCCAACCACCAGGCCGAGCAGATCAACGCCGCCTCCCAGCGCATCGCTGAAATCGCGGCCAGCATCGAGCAGGTGTCGCGCAACTCCACCGAATCGGCGGAAGTGGCGCAGCGCTCGGTGGTCATCGCGGCCGAGGGCGCCGGCGTGGTGCGCGAGACCATCAATGGCATGGACCAGATCCGCGACCAGATCCAGGAGACCTCCAAGCGCATCAAGCGCCTGGGCGAGTCGTCCCAGGAGATCGGCTCGATCGTGGAACTGATCAACGACATTTCCGAGCAGACCAACATCCTGGCGCTCAACGCGGCCGTGCAGGCGGCCGCGGCGGGCGAGACGGGCCGCGGCTTCGCGGTGGTGGCGGACGAAGTGCAGCGCCTGGCGGAACGCACCTCCAACGCGACCCGGCGAATCGAAGGCCTGGTCCAGGCGATCCAGGCCGACACCAACGAGGCGGTCAGCTCGATGGAGCAGACCACCGCCGAGGTGGTGTCCGGTGCCCGCCTGGCCGAGGACGCCGGTACCGCGCTGACCGAGATCGAGCGCGTGTCCAACGCCCTGAACGAGCTGATCAAGAACATCTCGGTCGCCGCCCAGCAGCAGGCCGGCGCGGCCGCCGACATCACCAAGACCATGGAAGTGGTCCGCCAGATTTCCGCCCAGACTTCGCGGGGCGCGGGCCAGACGGCCGAATCGATCGGACACCTGGCGCAGCTGGCTGCCGACCTGCGCCGCTCGGTCGCCGACTTCAAGCTGCCTGGCTGATCAGATGGGCCTGACGGGGGATGATGGAATGAAGATGGCCCGGTATCCGCGCCTTGGCTGCCCGGCGGCATGGGGGCAGGCATGAGTGCGCTGCGCGACGCGATGAGCCACGCCGTACTCGGCTGGGTCAAGCCCGAGCTGGACGAGACCCTGCGCCAGGCGCGCGGGGAGATCGAAGCGTTCGTCGAGAACCCCTCCGACAGCAGCCGCATGCGCTTCTGCGCCGGCTACCTGCACCAGGTGCAGGGCACGCTGCGGATGGTCGAGCTGTACGCCCCGGCGATGGTCGCCGAGGAGATGGAGCTGCTGGCCCAGGCCCTGCAGCAGGGCGCGGCCAACGACCGCGACGAGGCCTGCGCCACCCTGATGCGCGGCACCGTGCTGCTGCCCGACTACCTGGAGCGCCTGCAGAACGGCCATCGCGACATCCCGATCGTGCTGCTGCCGCTGCTCAACGACATCCGCGCCGCGCGCGGTGCCGCCGGACTCAACGAGAGCGTGCTGTTCGCCCCGGACCTGAGCGCGCCGCTGCCGGCGCAGCTGCCGGCGCCCTCCGCGCTGCCGTGGGCGCAGCGCCAGGACCTGGTCGCCGCCGCCCTGCGCCGTTTCCAGGAAGCGATGCTGGCGTGGCCGGAGAACGGCGCCCCCGGCGACACCGCGATGCTGGCCGAGGCGACCGCCGAACTGCTGCGCAACGCCAGCCACGAGACCACCCGGCGCATGCTGTGGGTGCTGTCCTCGGTGACCGCCGCGCTGCGCGACGGCGCCCTGGCCGGCAACGAGAACCTGCGCGGCGCCTTCGCCGCCGCGCTGCGCGCGTTGCAGCAGGCCAGCGAGAACGAGGCCCTGCCGGCCGCCTCGCGCGGCGTGTCGACCCAGGAGCCGACCCGCCAGCTGCTGTACGCGGTCGCCTACGCGCGCACGCCGCACCCGGCGCTGGATGAACTGCGCCGCGCGTTCGACCTGGACGCGCAGATGCCCAGCGAGGCCGAGCTGGACCACGCCCGCGGCAGCCTGGCCGGCCGCAACCGCGACCTGCTCAACACCGTCGGCGGGGTGGTCAAGGAGGAATTGCTGCGGGTGAAGGACGCGCTGGACCTGCACCTGCGCACCGGCGGCGACGTCGCCGCGCTGCAGCCGCAGGCCGCCGACCTGACCCGGGTGGCCGACACCCTGGGCATGCTCGGCCTGGGCGTGGCCCGCGACGTGGTGCTGCAGCAGCGCGACGCGCTGCAGGCCATCGCCGCCGGCAACGCGCCGGCGAGCGAGGGCGCGCTGCTGGACATCGCCGGCGCGCTGCTCTACGTGGACGCCACCCTCGACGACCAGGTTGCCAGCCTGGGCGCGGGCGAGGAGGGCGCGGAGGACGCCGCCGCGGCCGAGGCCCGGCGCACGGTGGAGGTGCTGGCGCACGAGGCGCTGGCCAACTTCGCCGCCGCGCGCGAGGACTTCGTCGCCTTCATCGAGACCAACTGGGACCATGCCCGGCTGGAATCGGTGCCGCGCCTGCTGGAGGAAGTGGCCGGCGCGCTGCGCATGCTCGAGCTGGGCGAACCGGCCGATTACCTGGAAGGCGTGCGCCGCTACATCCTGACCGAGCTGATCGGGCGCCGGCGCGTGCCCAGCGGCCGCCAGCTGGACACCCTGGCCGACGCCATGGCCAGCCTGGAGTACTACCTGGAGGCGCTGCGCGACCGCCGGCCCAACCGCGCCGAGATCCTGGAGATCGCGCGCAGCAGCCTGGAAAGCCTGAACTACTGGCCGCTGCCGGACGCCCACGCCGCCGAGGCCTCCGCGGCCGCGGCGCCGGCGAGCACCCCGGCCGCCGCCGTGCCGCCGCCGCTGCCCGCCGCCCCGGAACCGGTTGCCGCCGCGCCGCAGGCGCCGGCCGCGCCGGCCGGCCTGGACTGGGATTCGGTCGAACTGTCGCCGGCCCCGGTCGCCGCACCGGAACCGGCCGATATCGCCGGTCCGGTCCGCGAAGTGCTGGAAGCTCCGGCGCTGGAGGTCGAACTGCCGCCGGTGGTGCCGCAGCCGCCGGCGATCCCGTCGCTGGGCGACGCTCCGCGCTTCGTCTACGACCCGGTGTCCGGCGAATACATCGCCGAAGCCGCCGCCGCTGCCCCGGATGCCGGTACCGCCGCGGTGCCGCCGCCGCTGCCGGCGGATGGGCCGCTGCCCGGCGCGGGCGAGCCGTTTGCCGTCGCCTCCGCGCCGGTGCCGGAAGCGCCGTCCCTGCCGGCCGGCGGCCCGCCGCCGCTGCCGGCCGACGAGGAGCCGGTGTTCGTCGCCAGCGCGTCCGAATCCGCGCCGGCCCCGACCGCCCCGGTTCCACCGCCGCTGCCGGAAGCGCCCGCCGTGGTGCCGCCGGTCGCCCCGGCCGAGCCTGCCGCGGCCAGCCATGGCCAGTGGCTGGACCTGACCGTGCACATCCGTCCGCGCGTGCCGGCCGAGCCGCCGGCCGCCCCGGCTGCTCCGCCTGCTCCGGCCGCTCCGGCTCCCGCCAGTGGCGAGGCCGCTCCGGCCGCCGGGTCCGTCGATCCGCTGCTGGCCGAGATGGCCGCCGCCGCCGCGGCGATCCCGCCGGCCTCGGTCGGTGCCGCCCCGGCCGTGCCACCGGCGCCGCCGGTGGTCGTGCCGGCCGCACCGGCACCTGCCGCCACCCGCAACGGCGGCTTCGACGACAACCAGGACATCGACGCCGACATCCGCGAAGTCTTCCTGGAGGAGTTCGAGGAAGAGCGCGGCAACCTCGCGCGCCTGCTGCCGCTGTGGCTGCGCGCGCCGGACGACCTGGAACGCCTGCGTCCGATCCGCCGCGTGTTCCACACCCTCAAGGGCAGTGGCCGCCTGGTCGGCGCCAGTGCCCTGGGCGAGTTCGCCTGGAAGATCGAGAGCATGCTCAACCGCGTGCTCGAGGGCACCCGTCCGGCCAGCCCGGCGGTGGTCGCGATGGTGCAGCAGGCCACCGAGGTGCTGCCGCAGTTCGATGCCGCGCTGCGCGGCACCGGCGCGCTTGCCCTGGACCTGCACGCGATCGAGTCGGTGGCCGAGCGCATCGCCGCCGGCGAGGAAGCGTTCTACTCGATGCCGGCGCCGCCGGCGGCCGTGGCCGCCGTGGTGGACGAAGGCACCCCGGCCTCGGTCGACAGCGTGCTGCGCGAGATCCTCGAGACCGAGGTCGCCACCCACCTGGAGACGGTGGACGCGTGGATTGCCGCCGCGCGCCAGGCGCCGCAGGCGGTCAACGATCCGCTGCTGCGCGCCATGCACACCATGAACGGCGCGTTCGCGATGACCGACGTGCCGGAGATCACCGCGGTCACCGACGCGGCCGAGACCTACATCAAGCGCGGCATCGCCGCCGGCCACGTGCCTTCCGCGGAGGAAGTGCAGACCCTGGCCGACACTGCGGCCACGATCCGCGCCTGCATCCAGGCGCTGCAGGCCGAGTCGCCGCGTATCCCCAGCTATGCCGCGCTGGCCGCGCGCCTGCGGGCGATGGCCGACACCCTGCCGGAGGCGCGCTGGTCGCAGCCGGAAATCCTCGAGGACGAAGCCGCGGCCGTGCCGGCGGCGCCGGATCCGTCGATGGAACTCACCGGCGTCGACCTCAGCGGCTTCCTGGTCGACGCGCTGGGTGGCGACGAGGCCCAGCCGGCCGCGGTCGATGCCGGCAGTGCCGCGCCCGCGGCACCCCAGGTGCCGGACTGGAACCTGGACGCCGCCGGGACGGCGGCCCCGGAAACCAGCGCCCCGGCCGTCCGGCAGTGGGAGGTGGAGCAGCCGCTCGCCGGCGCGGACGCCAGCGCCGCGTCCGATTTCGCCGGCGAGGCCATGCCGGCCGCGCCCGCGGGCAGCGAAGAGGCTGCGACCGATGCGGGCGATTTCAGCTTCGACTGGACCCCGCCCGAGGTCGCCGCGGAGCCCGCCGCCCCGGCGGCCGAACCGCCGGCCATCGCGCAGGCCACCATCGACCCGCCGGTCGCCGTGGAGCCGGCCATCGAGCCGGCGGCCGCGGACTGGAACCTGGAGCCGGTGGCCGACAGCGGCGCCGTGGAGCCGGCCGGCATTGCGCCGGTGGCGGAAGAAAGTCCCGCGCCGGCCGTCGACGACGCCTCCATGGCCGCGGCCGGGCCGGTGGCCGCGAGCCCGGACCCGGTGCTGGCGCCGCTGCACGAGGCCATCGAGGCCGCGCTGGAAGCGGCCGCGCCGGAAGTCCCTGCGACCGCAACCACTGCGGCCCCGGACGAGCCGGCCGCGGAAGCGCCGGTGCAGCCGGAGGTGGCCGAGGCGCCCGCGGTTGCCGCCGAGGCACCCGCCGCCGCCCCGGCACTGCCGGCGGAAACCGAGGGGGCGCCGGCCGACGCGCCGATGCTGGACTTCAGCGAGCTGGACCGCGACCTGGTCGACATCTTCGTCGAGGAAGGCGGCGACCTGCTCGACCACATCGACGCGCTGCTGGTGGAACTGCGCGCCGACAGCACCGCGCGCGAGGCGATCATCGGCCTGCAGCGCGACCTGCACACGCTCAAGGGCGGCGCGCGCATGGCCGGCATCGCCACCATCGGCGACCTCGGCCACGTGATCGAGTCGCTGCTGGAAGCGGCCGCCGAGCATCGCACCGAGCTGGGCCGCGGTGACGTGCAGCTGCTGGAACGCGGCTTCGACACCCTGCACCAGCTGCTGGTGCAGACCCGTGCCCACCGCGCCACCGCCATGCCGCACGCGCTGATCGCCGCATTCGAGGCGCGCATCCGCGGCGAGGCCGTGCCCGCGGTCGCGGACGACGTCCCGGCCGCTGCGCCGGCCGCCGCGGCGCCCGCCGAGGCCGCTCCGGCTGCCGCGCCGCAGACACAACCGCAGCCGCAGCCGCAGCCGCAGCCGCAGCCGGTGCATGTCGCCGCCGAGGTCCAGCTGGCCGCCACCGCCGCGGCGCTGCCGCCGCTGTCGGCCCCGGTGGACGAGGAAGCCGAAGCGCCGGCCGAGGAAGCCATCGCCCCGCGCGCCCCGCAGGAACAGGTGCGCGTGCGCGCCGACCTGCTGGACAACCTGGTCAACCACGCCGGCGAAGTGGCGATCTACCGCGCCCGCCTGGAGCAGCAGCTGGGTGCCTTCCGCGCGGCCATGGCCGAGCTGGACCGCACCAACGCCCGCCTGCGCGACCAGCTGCGCCGCCTGGACCTGGAGACCGAGGCCCAGATCGTCGCCCGCTACCAGCGCGAGCAGGACAGCGCGGATCCGACCTTCGACCCGCTGGAGCTGGACCGCTTCTCCACCCTGCAGCAGCTCAGCCGCGCGCTGAACGAGTCCGCGGCCGACCTGACCGGCCTGCAGGGCGTGCTCGACGACCTGGCCCGCCAGTACGACGTCCTGCTGCAGCAGCAGTCGCGCGTCAGCTCGGACCTGCAGGACGGCCTGATGAGCGCGCGCATGGTGCCGTTCGACAGCGTCGTGCCACGCCTGCGCCGCGTGGTCCGCCAGGCCGGCCACGACACCGGCAAGCAGGTGCAGCTGCGCCTGGACGGCACCCACGGCGAACTGGACCGCAACGTGCTCGACCGCATGGTCGCGCCGATCGAGCACATGCTGCGCAACTCGGTGGCGCACGGCCTGGAGACCCCGGCCGAGCGCGTGGCCGCGGGCAAGAGCGAGGAAGGCACGATCACCATCGCCCTGCGCCACGAGGGCTCGGAAATCGTGCTGCAGGTGTCCGACGACGGCCGCGGCCTGGACCGCGACGCGATCCGCCGCCGCGCCGAGCAGCGCGGCCTGCTCAAGCCGGGCGCGGTGCTCACCGACACCGAGCTGGATTCGCTGATCTTCGAGGCCGGCTTCTCCACCTCCGAGCAGGTCAGCCAGCTGGCCGGCCGCGGCGTGGGCATGGACGTGGTCCGCAACGAAGTGCGCCAGCTCGGCGGCACCGTGGAAATCCACTCGGTGGTCGGCCGCGGCGTGACCTTCACCCTGCGTCTGCCGCAGACCCTGGCGGTCACCCAGGCGGTGTTCGTGCAGATCGGCGAGACCACCTACGCGGTGCCAGTGGCCTCGGTCAGCGGCATCGGCCGGATCTCGCGCGAGCGCTTCGAGAGCGGCACCGGTGGCTACCGCTACGCAGGCGAGGAATACGCGCTGCACGACCTCGGCCTGCTGGTCGGGCAGGGCCCGGCCAAGGCCGAGGGCCAGGCCCAGGTACCGCTGCTGCTGGTGCGCGCCGGCGACCTGCGCGCCGCGGTGGCGATCGACCAGGTGGTCGGCAACCGCGAAATCGTGGTCAAGCCGGTCGGCATGCAGATCGCGTCGGTGCCGGGCATCTACGGCGCCACCATCACCGGCGACGGCCGCGTGGTGGTGATCCTCGACGTCGCCCCGCTGGTGCGCCGCCACCTGGCGCAGCCGCAGCGCCCGGCCGCCGAGGCCGAGGCGCAGCAGCAGCGCCACGTGCCGCTGGTGATGGTGGTCGACGACTCGCTGACCATGCGCAAGGTCACCGGCCGCGTGCTGGAACGCCACAACTTCGAGGTGGTGACCGCGCGCGACGGCATCGAGGCGCTGGAGAAGCTGGAAGAGCGCGTGCCCGACCTCATGCTGCTGGACATCGAGATGCCGCGCATGGACGGCTACGAGCTGGCGACCGCGATGCGCGCCGACGCGCGCTTCCGCGGCGTGCCGATCGTGATGATCACCTCGCGTACCGGCGAGAAGCACCGCCAGCGTGCGTTCGAGATCGGCGTCCAGCGGTACCTGGGCAAGCCGTACCAGGAACTGGACCTGATGCGAAACGTGTACGACCTGCTGGGGATCGCCCGTGCCCGCGACTGATTCCTCGAAGACGGTCGCATTGCTGGCCCGCCAGGGCGCGGCCCGGGAGCGGCTGCGCCAGGCGGTGGACGCTGCCGGCGGCAACGTGGTGCTGGAAGCCGACCCGGTCGAGCTGGACCTGGCCACCCTGGCCGGGATCGGCGCGCAGGCGGTGCTGGTGGCGCTGGAGCCGGCGGTGGAGGACGCGCTGGTGGCGCTGGAGCCGGTGCTGGAGTCGCCGGACCTGCTGGTGATCTTCGACGAGGCCGACCTGGCCGCGCGCCGCGACGGCTGGGAGGCGCAGCGCTGGATCCGCCACCTGGCGGCCAAGCTGCACGGCCACGACGACGTGCTGCCGCCCGGCCGCGAGCACGACATCGACTTCTCGGCGCAGCTGCAGCCCGGCCGCCCGGCTGCGTTGCATCAGGCGCATGCCGGCATCGACGCGGACCTGGCGCTGGGTGGCGAAACCGTGGACCTGGCCGCGCAGCTGCCGCCGGACCTGCCGCCGCCGCTGCCCGCGGTGGAGGCGCCGCCGGCGCCCGCGCCGTGGGAGGACGGCAGCGCCGCCCTGGCCTGGGACGAGCCCGCGCCCTGGGAGCGCGCGGCCCCCGCGCTGGAGCCGGAGGCCCCGGCCGCCGCGCCCGCGGTGCCGCCGCCGCTGCCAGAGCCCTCGGCGTGGACCCTGGCCGACGACGCCCCGGCCACCCCGGGCCCGGCCCCGGCTGCCGCGCCGCCGCCGTTGCCGGACTTCAGCAACCTCTCGCTGGTCGAGCTGGAGCCGGTCGATACCGGCGCGCCGGTGGCCAAGGGTGCGGTGCTGGTACTGGCCGGCATCGGCGGCCCGGACGCGGTGCGCAAGCTGCTCGGCGCGCTGCCGGCCGGTTTCCCGCAGCCGGTGCTGGTGCAGCTGCGCCTGGACGGCGGCCGCTACGACAACCTGGTCAAGCAGATGGCGCGGGTCTCGCCCGTGCCGGTGGCGCTGGCCATGCCCGGCGACGCCGTGGCTCCGGGCTCGGCCTACGTGCTGCCCGACGGCGTGGGCGTGGAACCGGCCGGCAATGGCCTGCGCTTCATCGACGCCGGCCCCGGCCACGAGCCGGTGGAGGCACTGCCGCCGACCGAGAGCGCGGTGCTGGTGCTCAGCGGCGCCGAGCCGGCGCGCATGGACGCGGTGCTGGCGCTGGCCGCGCGCGGCGCCTATGTCGCCGGCCAGGCGCTGGACGGCTGCTACGACCCCACCGCGGCCCGCATGCTGGAGGCCGGCGGCGCCCCGCTGGCCGCGCCGGCGATGCTGGCCAACCAGCTTGTGGCGCGCCTGGGCTGAGCCCGGCGCGCGGAGGAAGACCTGCAGATGGCATTCAAGAGCGACGAAATCCGCGGCGTCATGATCCAGTCGGGCCAGGAGCGCCTGCTGCTGCCCAATGCCACCGTGGCCGAGGTGCTGGCGCGGGTGGAGGTGCAGCCTCTGGAAGGCACGCCGGGCTGGCTGCCGGGCCATGTCGCCTGGCACGGCTGGGACGTTCCGCTGGTCGACTTCGCCCGCCTCGCCGGGCTGGGCGGCGATCCGCCGGGGCGCATCCGCGTGGTGGTGCTCAAGGCGCTGGGCGGCGACGAGGGACTGCCGTACTTCGCGCTGCAGACCACCTCGTTCCCGCAGCTGGTCTCGGTGCCGCGCGACAGCCTGCTGGCCGACGCATCCGAGGACGAACTGCCGCGCGGCGTGCAGATGCGCGTGCTGCTGGGCGAGCAGGGCGCGCTGCTGCCGGACCTGGAAGGCATCGAGCAGCTGGTGGTCGACGCCCTGGGCGCGATCGCCTGACCCTGGCGCCGGCCGTGGCCGGCGCATGCAGGGCACGCATGGAACCGGCCTCGCGCCGGTGTTTTTCCGTGTCCGGGTCAGAGGTCGCCGAAACGCGCCTGCAGCGCGGCGATCGCCGCCAGGCCCGCGGTCTCGGTGCGCAGCACCCGCGGGCCCAGGCGCAGGCCGCGGAAGCCGGCGGCGTGCAGCACCTCGCGGTCGCGCGGCGACCAGCCGCCTTCCGGGCCGATCGCCACCACCACCGTGTCCGTGTCCTGCAGCTGCAGCGAGGCCAGGCGGTGTTCGCCCTGCGGATCCAGCAGCAGGCGCAGGGCATTGCCCGGCAGCGCCGCGGCAGCCGCGTCCAGCGCCGCCGGCGCATGCACCTCCGGCACGCGCGCGCGGCCGGATTGCCCGCAGGCCGACCCGACCACGCTGCGCCAATGCGCCAGCCGCTTCTGCGCGCGCTCGGCGTCCAGCCGCACCTCGGTGCGCTCGCCGTTGACCGGCACGATCGCGGCCACGCCCAGCTCGGTGGCCTTTTGCAGGATCAGGTCCATCTTCTCGCCGCGGGCGATGCCCTGCAGCAGCACGATGCGCAGCGGCGACTCGTTGTCCACCGTGCTGGCCGACACCACCTCGGCGCTGACTTCGCGCTTGCCGACCGCGGCCAGGCGCGCCGCGTAGTCGTGGCCGTCGCCGTTGAACAGCACGCAGGGGTCGCCCTCGCGCAGGCGCAGCACCCGCGCCAGGTGGTTGCCGGCGTGTTCGGGCAGGACGACGGTGGTGCCGGGCTGCAGCGGCAGCTCGACGTGGCAGCGGGTCAAGCGCATGCGGTGGCCTCGGCGATGGCGGCGGCGGTGGTTTCGGCCAGCAGCTGCAGCTGGGCCTCGTCGATGCAGTACGGCGGCATCCAGTACAGGACGTCGCCCAGCGGGCGCAGCAGCACGCCCCGTTCCAGCGCGGCGCGGTAGGCGCGCAGGCCGACCCGCAGCGCCGGGTCGAACGGCGTGTCGCGGGCGCCGTCCCGGGCGAGTTCGAAGGCCACGACCATGCCGGCCTGGCGCACGTCGGCGACATGCCGGCTGCCGGCGCCCACCTGCGCGGCCAGGGTGGCCATGTGTGCGGCGGTGGCGCGGTTGTGCTCCAGCACGCCATCGCCTTCGAAGATGTCCAGCGAGGCCAGCGCCGCGGCGCAGGCCAGCGGATTGCCGGTGTAGCTGTGCGAATGCAGGAAGGCGCGCTCGCGCGAGTCGTCGAGGAAGCCTTCGTAGATGGTCTGGCTGGCCAGCACCGCGGCCAGCGGCAGGAAGCCGCCGGTCAGGCCCTTGGACAGGCACAGCAGGTCCGGTGCGATGCCGGCCTGCTCGCAGGCGAACATCGTGCCGGTACGGCCGAAGCCGGTGGCGATCTCGTCGGCGACCAGGAACACGCCGTTGGCGTCGCACAGCTCCCGCGCCCGGCGCAGGTAGGCCGGGTGGTGCATGCGCATGCCGCCGGCGCACTGCAGGCGTGGCTCCAGGATCAGGGCGCAGATCTCGCCCGGGTGCTGGTCGAACAGGTCGGCCAGCGCATCGGCCGCGCGCAGCGCGCACTGCTCGTCGCTTTCGCCGGGAAGGGCCATGTAGGCGTCGGGCGAGGGCGCGAACAGGGCCTCGGCCAGCAGCGGCGCGTACACCCGCCGGTACAGCGGGATGTCGCCCACCGCCAGCGCGCCCAGGGTCTCGCCGTGGTAGCCGTTCTCCAGGGCGATGAAGCGGGTGCGCGGCTCCTCGCCGCGGTTGCGGAACCAGTGGAAGGCCATCTTCAGCGCCACCTCCACTCCGGCCGAGCCGTTGTCGGCATAGAACACGCGCGACAGCGGGGCGCGGCCGGGCTGGCGCGGGGCGATGGCCAGCAGGCGCTCGGCCAGCTCGATGGCAGGGGCGTGCGAGAAACCGGCCAGGATCACCTGTTCCAGGCTGCGGGCCTGGCGGGCGATGGCCTCGGCAATGCGCGGTTCGGCATGCCCGTGCAGGTTGGTCCACCAGCTGCTGACCGCGTCCAGGTAGCGGCGTCCGTCGTAGCCGTGCAGCCACGCCCCCTCGCCGCGCTCGATCGGGACCAGCGGCAGCACGTCCGGATGCTCGCGCATCTGCGTGCACGGGTGCCAGAGCACGGCCAGGTCGCGTGCGCGCCAGGGCGCGTCCGCTGGCACCGGTGTCTCTGCTAGCATGGCCTGCTGATGAATACGTTCCTGCATCCGTCCATGATAACGGGCGCTTCCGGGCCGGATCGCGGAGCGTTGCCGTGAGCCGGCGGCTGCCTGTCATCCACGGCATCACCACGGAGGATGCCGGCCCGTACCGCCTGGAGCGGCTGGACCTGGAATTCTCCAACGGCGAGCGCCGGCGCTTCGAGCGCATGGTGCCGCGTGGCCCCGGCGCGGTGGTGGTGGTGCCGCTGCTGGACGAGGACACCGTGCTGCTGGTGCGCGAGTACGCCGCCGGCGTCAACCGCTACGAGCTGGGCCTGGTGAAGGGGCGCATGGATCCGGGCGAGACCCCGGAACAGGCCGCCAACCGCGAGCTGAAGGAAGAGGCCGGCTACGGCGCACGGCGCCTGGACGTGCTGCGCCAGCTGACCCTGGTGCCGACCTACATGGGCCACGTCTCCTGGCTGGTGCTGGCGCGCGACCTGTATCCCGAGCGGCTGCCCGGCGACGAGCCGGAGGAGCTGGAAGTCATTCCCTGGAAGCTGCAGGAACTGGACCGACTGATGTTGCGAGAGGATTTCTCCGAGGGGCGCTCGCTGGCGGCGCTGTTCGTGGCACGCGAGTGGCTGGCGCGGCGATGACCCGGATCACCGTCGACCTGCGCGAGACCGTCATCGCCATCGCCCGCCAGGCAGGCGAGGCGATCATGGAGATCTACCGGGAGGGCTTCGAGGTCACCCACAAGCAGGACGCCAGCCCGCTGACCGCGGCGGACATGGCCGCGCACCGGATCATCGTCGAGGGGTTGCAGCGCCTGACCCCGGAACTGCCGGTGCTGTCGGAGGAATCGGCGGAAGTGCCGTGGGAGGTCCGCCGCCTGTGGCAAAGCTACTGGCTGGTCGACCCGCTGGATGGCACCCGCGAGTTCGTCAAGCGCAACGACGAGTTCAGCGTGAACATCGCCCTGGTGGTGCAGGGCGCGCCGGTGCTGGGCGTGGTCCAGGCGCCGGTCGGCGGCCAGGTGTGGCACGCGGTGCGCGGCGAGGCGGCCTACCGCCGCGACGGCCAGCGCGACGAACCGCTGCGCGTGCGCTCCCCGGCCAGCGCGCCGCTGCGGGTGGCGGCCAGCCGCTCGCACCGCGACGCCCGCACCCAGGCGGTGCTGGACCGCATGGGCGAGATCGAGGAAGTGGCGCTGGGTTCGTCGCTGAAGTTCTGCCGCATCGCCGAGGGCCGGCTGGACGTGTACCCGCGCTTCGGCCCCACCTCGGAGTGGGACACCGCGGCCGGCCAGTGCGTGCTGCACGCCGCCGGCGGTGCGCTGCTGGCGGCCGACACCGGCAAGCCGTTCCGCTACAACCGGCGCGAGACCCTGCTCAACGGCGACTTCATCGCCCTGGGCGACACCGACCTGCCGTGGCAGCAGTGGCTTTGATCCGTCCGATGGGGCGCCGGTAACGGTCCGGCGCCGGTTGCGCCGGGTCGCGCCGCCTGCCGGGTTGCCCGGCCCGCGCGACCCGCGCCAGTCAGCTCAGCGATGCAGGTCGCCGGCGGCTTCGGGCTGGTAACGCACCGCGGTGACCCGCAGCCGCAACGGGCGCCCGCCCGGTGCCTGCCAGTCGATGCTCTGGCCCACGGACAGGCCAAGCAGGGCGGTGCCGACCGGGGCCAGCACGGAGACGCGGCCCTTCTCCACGTCCGCCTCGTTGGGATAGACCAGGGTGAGCACGTGCTTCTCGCCGCTGGCCTCGTCCTCGCACTCGACCTGCGAGTGCATGGTCACCACGTCCGCCGGCACCTGTTCCGGCGGTACCACTTCGGCCCGGTTGAGCTCGTCCATCAGCGCGATCGCGGCGGGATGGCGGCTCAGGACCGGGGAGTCGAGCATGGCCTCCAGGCGGGCCATGTCGCGGGCGGAAACGATCAGCGAAGGGGGCAGGCCGCTGACGGGCTGGGTTGTCGACATCGGTATACCTCACGGTTGGGGCGCGCCGGGCGCGCATGAAGAAAAGGCGGGCGCGTTTCCGCATCCGCCTCGGGTCATCGGGTTTGTGCCTGCACCGTAGCCGGTAACAGGAATGGTTTCAAGCGCCCGCAGGCGCGGCGCCGGGGGTGTTCAGGCGCGGGCCGTGGTCCCGGCCGTGGCGGCAGGGGCCGCCGGCAGGCCGCACTGGGGCGCCAGCAGGTCCGGCGGCAGGTCGCCGACCACCGCCGCCAGCCGCACCAGGAAGCTGCCCATCGCCGAGCTGCGGCGCCAGACCATGGCCAGGCTGCGGCTGGGGTGGGAGTCGGAGAAGCCCAGCAGGTGGATGTTGTCCGACTGCGCCACCGGCGGCTTGACCGCCAGCACCGGCAACAGGGTCGCGCCGACGTTGGCGGCCACCATCTGCCGCAGGGTTTCCAGGCTGGTGGCGCGGAACCCGGTCTTCTCGTGCGCGCCGGATACCCGGCATACGTCCAGCGCCTGTTCGCGCAGGCAATGGCCGTCCTCCAGCAGCAGCAGGCGCTGCTCGGCCAGCTCGTCCAGGGTCACGTTCGCGCGCCGCGCCAGCGGGTGCTGCCCGGGCACCGCCAGCACGAACGGCTCCTCGAACAGGAACTCTGCGTGCAGCTGGTCGTCGTGCACCGGCAGGGCCAGGATCGCCGCGTCCAGCTTGCCCTCGCGCAGGCGCGCCAGCAGCTCGTCGCTCTTCTCCTCCACCAGCAGCAGTTCCAGGTGCGGGAAGCGCTCGAGCACGCGCGGCACCACGTGCGGCAGCAGGTACGGCGCCAGGGTGGGGAAGATGCCCAGCCGCACCGTGCCCGCTTCCGGGTCTTGGCTGCGGCGTGCCGCTTCCTTCATCTGCTCGACCTCGGCGACGATGCGGCGGGCGCGTTCGGCGGCCTCGCGCCCGGCGGGGGTGAGCATCACCTTGCGCGGCGCGCGTTCCACCAGCGGCACGCCCAGCTCGTCCTCCAGCTTGCGGATCTGGGTGGACAGGGTCGGCTGGCTGACGTAGCAGGCCGCGGCCGCGCGGCCGAAGTGCTTGTGATCGGCCAGGGCCACCAGGTATTTGAGGTCGCGCAGGTTCATCGCTTCGTTCCCGCCGGGGGACGGGCGGGCGGGGCCCGCCCGCCGCGTCAGGCGCCGACTTCCTCCGCCGGGATGGAGGCGGCCGGGGCCGAGGTGCGGATCAGGTGGTCGAACGCCGCCAGCGAGGCCTTGGCGCCCTCGCCGACCGCGATCACGATCTGCTTGTACGGCACCGTGGTGCAGTCGCCGGCGGCGAACACGCCCGGCAGGCTGGTCTGGCCGCGCTCGTCGACCACGATCTCGCCGCGTGGGCTCAGCTCCAGCGTGCCCTTGAGCCACTCGGTGTTGGGCAGCAGGCCGATCTGCACGAAGATGCCCTCCAGTTCGAGGCGGTGGCTGTCGCCGCCGACACGGTCCTTGTACACCAGGCCGGTCACCTTCTGCCCGTCGCCGAGCACCTCGGTGGTCTGGGCGCTGGTGATGATGGTCACGTTCGGCAGGCTGCGCAGCTTGCGCTGCAGCACCTCGTCGGCGCGCAGCTTGCCGTCGAACTCCAGCAGGGTGACGTGGCCGACGATGCCGGCCAGGTCGATCGCCGCCTCCACGCCGGAGTTGCCGCCGCCGATCACCGCCACGCGCTTGCCCTTGAACAGCGGGCCGTCGCAGTGCGGGCAGTAGGCCACGCCGCGGGTGCGGTACTGGTCCTCGCCGGGGACGTTCATCTGCCGCCAGCGTGCGCCGGTGGCCAGGATCACGGTCTTCGACTTCAGCGAGGCGCCGTTGGCCAGCTTCACCTCGACCAGGCCGTCGGCGCCGGCCGGGACCAGGGCCTGCGCGCGTTGCAGGTTCATCACGTCCACGTCGTACTCGCGCACGTGCTGCTCCAGCGCGGCGGCCAGCTTCGGGCCCTCGGTGTACTGCACCGAGACGAAGTTCTCGATCGCCATGGTGTCCAGCACCTGGCCGCCGAAGCGCTCGGCCGCCACGCCGGTGCGGATGCCCTTGCGCGCGGCGTAGATCGCCGCCGCGGCGCCGGCCGGGCCGCCGCCGACCACCAGCACGTCGAACGGGGCCTTCTGCGCGATCTTCGCCGCCTCGCGCGCCTCGGCGCCGGTGTCGAGCTTGGCCACGATCTCCTCCAGGCCCATGCGGCCGTAGGCGAACAGTTCGCCGTTGAGGAACACCGCCGGCACCGACATCACCTGGCGCGCTTCGACCTCGTCCTGGAACAGGGCGCCGTCGATGGCCACGTGCCTGATGTTCGGGTTCAGCACCGCCATCAGGTTCAGCGCCTGGACCACGTCCGGGCAGTTCTGGCAGGACAGCGAGAAATAGGTCTCGAAGCTGAACTCGCCTTGCAGCGACTTCACCTGCTCGATCACCTCGGCCGCGGCCTTGGACGGGTGGCCGCCCACCTGCAGCAGGGCCAGCACCAGCGAGGTGAACTCGTGGCCCATCGGCAGGCCGGCGAAGCGCAGGCTGATGTCCTGGCCGGGGCTGGTGATGGCGAAGGAGGGCTTGCGCTCGGCGTCGTCGCGGCGCACC
The DNA here is from genome assembly GCF_003931645.1 of Pseudoxanthomonas sp. SGT-18. Classification (NCBI taxonomy): domain Bacteria; kingdom Pseudomonadati; phylum Pseudomonadota; class Gammaproteobacteria; order Lysobacterales; family Lysobacteraceae; genus Pseudoxanthomonas; species Pseudoxanthomonas sp. SGT-18. The sequence goes on from NZ_RRYJ01000005.1 coordinate 107,412, forward strand.
TCCAGGCTCACCTGCGGCGACAGGCCCTCGATGTCCTGCAGCAGCTCGAGCATCTCCTTCGAGCTGTCGCCGTCGTCGAGCGAGGCGACCAGGTGCACCGGGCGGGTCAGGCGTTCCAGGTAGGCCTGCAGCTGGGTCTTGAGGTTGGCGTCCAACATCGGGGCGACTCCGGGAAGTGGAAAGTGGGTCCGGCGGCGGGCAAGCCGCCACCGTGGCGCCCGCCGTGGCGGGCGCCCGTGGATGGGGAAGTGGACCGGAGCCGACGCGGCCTGCGTGGCGTGCCGCGGCGCGGCGGCTGCGTGGGATGCGATGGCTCCGGTCCACTCCCCCGCCTTGGGCAGGGGAGGGATGCCCCGGCGCGGGCGCCGGGGCGGGTACGGCCTTAGATCTTGCCGACCAGGTCCAGCGACGGAGCGATGGTCTTGGCGCCTTCCTTCCACTTGGCCGGGCAGACCTGGCCCGGGTTGGCGGCGACGAACTGGGCAGCCTTCAGCTTGCGCAGGGTCTCGGAAACGTCGCGGGCGATGGCGTTGTCATGGACCTCCATGGTCTTGATCACGCCTTCCGGGTTGATGATGAAGGTGCCGCGCAGGGCCAGGCCCTCTTCCTCGATGTGCACGCCGAAGGCGCGGGTCAGCTGGTGGGTCGGGTCGCCGACCAGCGGGAACTGGGCCTTGCCCACAGCCGGGGAGGTCTCGTGCCACACCTTGTGCGAGAAGTGGGTGTCGGTGGTCACGACGTAGACCTCGGCACCGGCCTTCTGGAACTCGGCGTAGTTGTTGGCGGCGTCCTCGACCTCGGTCGGGCAGTTGAAGGTGAAGGCAGCCGGCATGAAGATCACGACCGACCACTTGCCCTTCAGGTCGGCATCGGTGACTTCGATGAACTCGCCGTTGCGGAAGGCATTGGCCTTGAAGGGCTGGACAGTGGTGTTGATCAGGGACATGGGTCCTCTCTCGGTTGGGGTGAAAACTGAGACGCCATGCTAGGCGCTCTCGATAGACAGGGCAAATCAATTAAAAGGATTGGATAGATAGGTTCCATCTATCGAATCCGGAGAATTCCTCTCCTGAATCATCAAGCTTGGCAATTCCCCTTGCCCTGCTTCATGGTGGCGCGATGGAACAAACCCAAGCTCCCACCCCCAGGACCCTGTTGCAGGAGGCCGCCGGCCGGCTGCCGCGCGAGGATGCCGAGCCCCTGTTGCTGCATGCATTGCAGCAGGACCGCGCCTGGCTGTTCGCCCATGGCGACGATCCGGTCCCGGCGGACCAGGCCGGGGCCTATCGCGCGCTGCTGGCGCGCCGCCAGGCCGGCGAGCCGGTGGCCTACCTGACCGGGCGCCGCGGCTTCTGGACCCTGGACCTGGAAACCACCCCAGACACCCTGATCCCGCGCCCGGAAACCGAGCTGCTGGTGGAGCTGGCGCTGGAACGCCTGCCGGCCGACGAGCCGGTGCGGGTGGCCGACCTGGGCACCGGTACCGGCGCCATCGCCCTGGCCATCGCCAGCGAGCGGCCGCTGGCGGCGGTGGTCGCCACCGACGTGGCCAAGGCCACCCTTGCCGTCGCGGTGCGCAACGCCCAGGCCAATGGCATCGGCAACGTCTGGTTCCGCCGCGGCGACTGGTGCCAGGCCCTGGGCCGCGACCGCTTCGACCTGGTGGCCAGCAATCCGCCGTACATCGCCGAAGGCGATCCGCACCTGGCCCGGGGCGACCTGCGCCACGAGCCGCTCCGCGCACTGGCTTCCGGGCCCGACGGCCTGGATGCGATCCGCATGATCGTGGCCACCGCCCCGGCGCACCTGGTCCCCGGCGGCTGGCTGCTGCTGGAGCACGGCTGGGACCAGGGCGCGGCGGTGCGTGCGCTGCTGGGGCAGGCCGGCTTCGTGGAAGTGGCCACGGCGCAGGACCTGGAACAGCGCGACCGGGTCAGCTACGGGCGCCGTCCCGGCTGAGGCGGGGCGCGCGCGGGACGCCCGATACAATGGGCGCTTTCCGCCGCAAGGAATCCGCATGCGCAGCCTGTATCCCGAGATCGAACCGTACGCGACCGGCACCCTCAAGGTCGACGGCCGCCACGAGCTGTACTACGAAGAGTGCGGCAACCCGGAAGGCAAGCCGGTGGTGCTGCTGCACGGCGGCCCCGGCGGCGGCTGCAGCCCGAAGATGCGGCGCTTCCACGACCCGGCGAAGTACCGCATCGTGCTGTTCGACCAGCGCGGCGCCGGCCGTTCCACCCCGCACGCCGACCTGGTCGACAACACCACCTGGCACCTGGTGGCCGACATCGAGAAGCTGCGCGAAAAGCTCGGCATCGAGCGCTGGCAGGTGTTCGGCGGCAGCTGGGGCTCGACCCTGGCGCTGGCCTATGCGCAAACCCACCCGCAGCGGGTCACCGAGCTGGTGCTGCGCGGCATCTTCATGCTGCGCCGCTGGGAGCTGGAGTGGTTCTACCAGGAAGGCGCCAACCGCCTGTTCCCGGACGCCTGGGAGCACTACGTCAAGGCGATCCCGGAGGTGGAGCGGCACGACCTGATCTCCGCCTTCCACCGCCGCCTGACCAGCGAGGACGAGGCCACCCGCCTGGCCGCGGCCAAGGCCTGGAGCGTGTGGGAAGGCGCGACCAGCTTCCTGCACATGGACCCGGACTTCGTCACCAGCCACGAGGATCCGCGGTTCGCCCTGGCTTTCGCCCGGATCGAGAACCACTACTTCGTCAACGGCGGCTTCTTCGAGGTCGAGGACCAGCTGCTGCGCGATGCGCACCGCATCGCCGACATCCCCGGCGTGATCGTGCATGGCCGCTACGACGTGGTCTGCCCGCTGCAGAATGCCTGGGACCTGCACGGGGCCTGGCCGAAGGCGAAGCTGGAGATCACCCCGGCCTCGGGCCACTCGGCGTTCGAGCCGGAGAACGTGGACGCGCTGGTGCGCGCCACCGACGCCTTCGCCTGAGGCGAGGCATCCGCGCGTCGGGCCGCTTCGGGCCGCCGGACGCGCGGCGGGTTCAGCCGCCCGCCGGCGGTGTCGCCGGCACCGGCTGCATCGGCGCGGGCAGCGCCGGCTCCGGCGCACCGGCGGGCTGGGCCGGAGCCGGGGAAACGGCCGGCGGCGGCGCAGGCAGGTCCTCGATCCGCACGCCCGGCATCAGCTCGCCCGGGGTCGGTTGCGGGTACTGCTGCACCGGGAACAGCATCGGCTGGGTCTGCGCCGCCGGCCGCGCGGGGCGCTCGATCTCCTCCGGCAGGAAGCGCTCGAGCACGGCGAAGAAGCGCTTGTAGAAGTTGGAATCCTGCAGGGTCTCGCTGGCCACCTTGACCAGCGAATCCTCGATCGAGCCGATCGGCAGCGAGACCGAGCCTAGCGCGCTCACGCCCAGGCTGGCGGAGGTATTGCTGCGGCGGAGCACGTAGCGGTCCTGGACCGCGTTCACGAACACCACCGTCTGCTGCTCGCCGCGCAGCTGCGGCATGCACACGGCGCGGAATTCCACCTGCTCGTGGTTGTCGTCGTGCTGGAAGTACTTGCGTGCCTCGACCACGTCGGCCTCGGCGCGGCCGACCACGAAGCCCTGGCTGAGCAGGGCGCGGCGCGCGGCCTCGCAGGTCTGCGCCGGGGAATGGTCGAAGCTGCGCGAGTAGGTGTTGGCGGACTCGAAGGTCTCGAAAGCCGAACGTTCCGGCACGCCACGTCCCATGGCGCAGCCGGTCAGCAGGGCCAGCAGGGCGAGCGGAGGAAGGAAGCGGTGGCCTGGCATGGTGACTCGGTGAAACAGGTTGGCCGACCGAGTATGCCGGAACCGCGGCGGCTTGGACGACCCGGATGGAAACGCTTTCCCGCCGGGCGTGGCTGGCGTTGCGGCCGGTTCAGCCGACAAAGCGCGGCGCCAGTGCGGCGAAGATCCGCGCCAGCCGTTGCGCCCACAGCAGCTGTCCGTCCTCGTCGGCGATCAGGTCCTGGCGGATCTCCAGTTCCACGTGCGGCAGTCCGCGCGCCTCGCCGTGCACCGGGATCGCGTAGTCGCTGGTCGCGGTGACCGCATAAGGCTGGTTGTCGCCGACCACCAGGTCGCCCTCGGCGCGCAGCGCCGCGAGCATGGCGTGGGGCAGGGCGGTGTGGCGGTGGTAGAGCACGCCGCAGTGCCAGGGGCGGTCGAAGCCGGCCATCGACGGGGTGAAGCTGTGCAGGGTGGCCAGCAGGGTCGGGCGGCCCTGGGCCGCGCGCTGGTCCAGGGCAGCGGCGATGCGTGCGTGGTAGGGCTGGAAGATCGCGCGCTGGCGCGCGGCGCGGGCGGCCTCGTCCAGGCCCAGGTTGGCCGGCACCGGGGTACCGTCGCTGGCCTCGACGATCGAGGTCGGCGACTGCAGCGGCCGGTTGCAGTCGATCACCAGGCGCGAGTACGGCTGCAGGATGGTCCAGGCGTCCAGCAGTTCCGCCAGCCGCCGCGCGACCCCGGCGATGCCGATGTCCCAGCCGATGTGGCGGTCGATCTCGCCCGGCGGCAGGCCCAGGTCGCCCAGCGCGCGCGGGATCGCCTGGCCGGCATGGTCGACCACGAACAGCCAGGGCGAGGTCCCGTCGGGGCGCAGCAGCTCCAGCGGCGCAGGGTCGCCGGCCTGCAGCAGCGTGGCGTGCCGGCCGTCAGGGGGCACGCGGGGTGCCGTCGAGTTCATGCTCGATCATCCACAGCCCGGCCCAGAGCTTGGAGTCCAGCTCGTAGCCTTCGCCCATCTTGCGCACCAGCCAGGCCGCGGCGGTGGCGCGCGGGACCTCGTGCACGGTGATGTCCTCGGTGCCGTCGCCGCCGCCCTCGCCGACCTTGCGCAGGCCGGTGGCACGCACGAACGCGACCTTCTCGCTGCTGGCCCCGGAGGAGGTGGGGCCGATCATCAGCACCTCGGCGCGCTCGGCGGTCCAGCCGGTCTCCTCCTCCAGCTCGCGGATCGCCGAGGCCTCGATCGATTCGCCGGCATCGATGTCGCCGACCAGGCCGGCCGGCATCTCGATCGTGCGCGCCTGCAGCGGCACCCGGAACTGTTCCACGAACAGGATCCGGTCCTCCGGCGTCACCGCGAGGATGATCGCGGCCAGCCCGCCGGCGTGGGTGCGTTCGGAGTACTCCCACGTCCCGCGCACGACCATGCGCTGGTAGCGGCCCTCGTAGACGACGCGCGGGGCGTCCTTGTCGGTGGTGTCCATGCGCCCGATCCTAAGCCGTCGGCGCCCGCGCGTCAGCCGCGCTCAGGCCGGGGCGCCGTCGCTCCAGGCCGGCGCCGGCTCCTCCAGCCCGGCGGCGATCCGCAGCCGGCGCCGGGTCATCGGCCCGAAGCGCAGCGCCGTGGCCAGCCCGTCCAGCATCTCCGGATCGGCCGCCCCGCGCGGCGTGGCCGGGACGGCGTAGTCCAGCGGCGCATCGCAGGCGATGGTGGTCAGCTGGCGGAACAGCAGTGCCAGCTCGCGCTGCTCGCGCAGCCGCGCCGCGACCTGGGCGGCGCCGCGCAGGCGCAGGAAGGCAACCTCGTCGACCCGCTCCAGCAGCGCGTCCAGGCTGCCGAAGTGGGATAGCAGCACCGCCGCGGTCTTGGCGCCGATGCCGCCCACGCCGGGGATGTTGTCCACCGCGTCGCCGGTCAGGGCCAGGTAGTCGGCGATCTGGTGCGCGTGTACGCCGTGGCGCGCCTTCACCCCGGCCGCGCCCCAGCGCTGGCCGCGGGCGAAGTCCCACTGCTCGTCGTGCTCGCCCAGCAGCTGCGACAGGTCCTTGTCGGCCGAGACGATCACCCCGCGGAAGCCCGCCGGCCGCGCCCGGTGCAGGGCGCTGCCGATCAGGTCGTCGGCCTCGTATTCGGTATGCGCCAGCACCGCCAGGCCCAGCGCCGCGCAAAGCGCCTTGCAGTGCGCGAACTGGCGGCGCAGTTCCTCCGGCGCCGGCTCGCGGTTGCCCTTGTAGGCCGGGTAGATGCGGTGGCGGAAACAGCTGTCCAGCGCCTCGTCGAAGGCGATGGCGATGTGCCCCGGGCGCTCGCGTTCCAGCAGCTCCAGCAGGAAGCGGGCGAAACCGTGCACCGCGTTGGTCGGCCAGCCCTGGGCGTCGCGGAAGGCATCGGGCATCGAATGCCAGGCGCGGAACACGTACAGGCTGGCGTCGACCAGGTAAAGCGGCGGCCGCGGCGCGGGCACCGCGGAGGCGGGCAGGCCTGGCCCGGCGGCGCTCACGGCGCCCAGTCCGACAGCAGGGCGCGGGGATCCGGACGCGGGCGTTCCGGCGCCTCGGCCTGTGGCGTGCCGATGTGGACGAAGCCGACGATGCGCTCGTTCGCCGCCAGCCCCAGCACCCGCGCCACCTCCGGGTCGTAGGCCATCCACGCGGTCAGCCACTGCGCACCGAAGCCCATGGCCTGGGCGGCCTGCAGCAGGGCGAAACAGGCGCAGCCGGCACTCAGCAGCTGTTCCTGCTCGGGCACCTTGTGCCCGGCCTGGAGGCGGGCGACCACCGCCACCACCAGCGGGGCGCGGGAAAACCTCATCCGGTCCTTCTCCACCGCCGCCGGCGGTGCCTGCGGGTCGCGCTGCAACGCACGCGCGGCGACGAACTCGCCCAGCGCGTGGCGCGCGTCGCCGGCAATGCGCAGGAAGCGGAACGGGACCAGCTTGCCGTGGTCGGGTACCCGTGCCGCCGATGCCAGCATGCGCAGCAGGGTGGCCTCGTCGGGACCGGGCTCGCCCAGTTGCATGGACGGGACGGAACGGCGCTGGTCCAGCGCCTCCAGGCTGGGGAAAGTGGGCATGGACTCCTGGCCGCGGGGGGCGGCGTATGTTGCCGAAGTCATTGATTATAGGTGAGCCGGCGCGGGAGGCCGGGGCGCGTGGGCGGCGTGGGCGCGGCACCGCAGGCAGGAGCCGCCACTGCTGTTAAAGTTCCTGACCGCCAGCCGCGAATTGCCGACCCGATCACGGTTGCTTCGCGGAAGCAGGACGTACGATGCAGGAGCGGTAGGGAGCCGCCCCCCATTCGTAATGTCCTCCGCCTTCGTGCCGGAGCCCCACGCGCATGAGTCCAGCCCAAGCCGAGTTCCACCGCCTGAAGGCCCCCGATGCCGCGCTGCTCGCGCAGGCGAAGGAAGCCTTCCTGCCGGCGCTGGGCGAGGCCTTCTCGGTGGCGGTGGCGCGCTACGACGACGTGCTGTTCGACCGCGCCGAGCGCGCCGGCTCCTCGCAGCTGCTGTTCCTGGACGGCATGCGCGAGCTGCGCCGCCGGCGCGAGGAGATCGCCGTGCGCTTCCGCGAGCACCTGGCCCGTGCCTGGCGCGCGCTGGAGCAAGGCGAGCCGCTGTCGGCCGAGGGCGCCCTGTCCGGGCAGCAGGGCGGGCTGAGCCTGGTCTCCGAGCAGGAGCTGGAATCGCGCCTGGCGGTGCGCAACCTGGCCGCCGCCCTGCAGCGCGAATGCAAGGACGTGCTGGCCCGGCTGGAGCGCCGCCTGGCCTGGGTGGCCGGGGGCGAGGTGCTGGACGCTGACAGCAACCCGATCGGCCCCGAGCACATCGGCGTGGCCGTGCACCAGGCCTTCGCCGCCTGCGAGCTGGCGCCGGAAGTGCGCCTGGTGCTGATCAAGCTGTGCGAGCGCGACCTGGCGCCGCTGGTGGCCCGGCTCTACGAGGGCCTGGACCAGCGCCTTGCCCGCGCCGGAGTGCAGGGCCCGGCCCCGGCGCGCCCGGCCGCGCGCCCGGCACCGCCGCCGCGCCCGGCCACCGCGCCCGGCGAGGACCTGTTCGAACGCGTGCCCGAGGAACCGCAGGCCGGCCAGGCCTGGGCCGAGGCGCCGGTGGAGGAGTATTCCCCGGCCTGGGCGGCGCGCTTCATGGAGCGCTGGGCCGGCGGCCAGCGCATGGCCGGCGAGCATTCCGCGCCCGGCGCTGCGGCCGCGGGTGCCGGTGCCGGTGCCGGCGGGCAGGGTTTCCTGCCCGGCGACCCGGCGGCCCAGGGCATGCTGCTGGAAGCCCTGCACCACCTGCTGGAGCACAGCCGCCAGCTGCGCGGCGGCGCCGAGCAGGCGGCCGGCACCATCCAGCAGGCGCAGGGCCAGCAGCGCCCGCTGACCCAGCGCGAGATGCTGTCGGTGCTGTCGCTGCTGCAGGCCACGCCCACCGCGACCCTGCGCGCGGCCATCGGCGACCAGCACGAGTCGCTGTCGCAGCGACTCAAGAGCGAGGTCCTGGCCAATGCCAGCCAGCTGGGCGTGGACCCGGCCAGCACCCGCCTGGATCCCAAGGACGAGGACGCGATCGACCTGGTCGGCATGCTGTTCGACGTGCTGCTGGACGAGCGCGACCTGGCCGACCGCCCGCGCGAGCTGATCGGCCGCCTGGTGGTGCCGTTCGTGAAGGTGGCCCTGCTGGACCGCCGCATGTTCGTGCAGAAGACCCACCCGGCGCGGCGCCTGCTCAACGCCCTGGCCGAGGCCTGCGAGGGCAACCAGGGCGAGAGCGCGGCCGAGCGCACGCTGCTGGCCAAGGTCGAGGAGATCATCGAGCGCCTGGTGGCCGAGTTCAACGAGAACCTGTCCATCTTCATGACCCTGGAGGAGGAATTCCGCGAATTCCTCGAGCAGCACCGCCGCCGGGTCGAGATCACCGAGCGCCGCGCGGCCGAGATCCAGCGTGGCCAGGAGCGCCTGGAGCAGGCGCGCCAGCGCGCCCAGCAGGAGCTGGCGGCGCGCGTGGAGGGGCTGGAGCTGCCGCGGGCGATTTCCGAGTTCCTGCACAACGCCTGGCAGCACCACGTGACCCTGGCGCTGCTGCGCGAGGGCGACGCCGGCGCCGCCTTCGTCGAGGCCATGGCGCTGGCCGACGGCGTGCTGGACGAGGTGGCCGAGGCGCGCCGGCACGTGGTCGGCAAGCCGTGGCTGCAGGCCTGGCAGCCGGCGCTGCTGAAGGTGCTGGCCAGCGTCGGCCTGCACGGCGACGCCGCCAGCGCCGCGATCGCGGCGATGGGCGACACCCTGCAGGCGGTCGCCGCCGCCCGCCCGGAACTGGAGAAGGCCCTGCCGGAGCTGCCGGCAGTGGCCCTGCCGCAGCCGGCGCCGGTGGAGAACAGCCCGGTCGACCTGGCCGGGCTGGACGAGGCCCAGGGCTTCGACAAGGCCGATGTCGACTACATTCGCGGCCTGCCGGTGGGCACCTGGCTGGACTTCATCGACAAGGACGGCCGCGTGCAGCCGGGCAAGCTGTCCTGGATCAGCCCGATCTCGCAGCGCCTGCTGTTCGTCAACCGCCGCGGCGTGCGCTTCTGCGTGGCCTCGGCCGAGGAGCTGGCGGCGATGGTGCGGCTGGGCCGGCTGCGCATGCACGTGGCCGACGAGGGCGCGTTCGATGCCGCCATGCAGGGCGTGATCGAGCGCCTGGACAGCGTGGTCGCCGCGCGCGGCAGCGCCACCTTGCACTGAGTCCGGGCCGCCGCCCGGGTGCGCCCGCGGCGGGCGGATGCCGCTGAAACCATCGAACCGCCGCCGGCCGCGTTTGCTAGCATCCGGCCGGTCTGACATTGCGAGGGGACGCGGCATGACGGTGGAAGTGCTGGTGCTGAAGGAAGCCGCCGCTGGCGAGCGCCGCGTGGCCGCCACGCCGGAGACGGTGCGCAAGCTGGTCGCCGCGGGGGCCACGGTGCGGGTGGAGCCGGGCGCCGGGCTGGGCGCCGGCATCAGCGACCAGGCCTATGCCGAGGCCGGCGCGCTGCCCGCCGCCGCCGATGCCCGCGCCAGCGCCGAGGTGGTGCTGTGCGTGCAGCCGCCGGCGCCGGAACTGATCGGCGCGCTGCGCGAGGGCGCGGTGCTGGTGGGCATGCTGCACCCGCAGGCCGATCCGGCCCGCGCCGCGGCGCTGCAGGCGCGCCGGATCCGGGCGTTCCCGCTGGAGCGCCTGCCGCGCACCACCCGCGCCCAGGCCATGGACGTGCTCAGCTCGCAGGCCGGAATGGCCGGCTACAAGGCCACCCTGATCGCCGCGCAGCTGGCGCCGCGCTTCTTCCCCATGCTCACCACCGCCGCCGGCACCATCCGCCCCTCGAAGGTGCTGGTGGTCGGTGCCGGCGTGGCCGGCCTGCAGGCGATCGCCACCGCGCGCCGGCTGGGCGCGCAGGTGGAGGGCTTCGACGTGCGCCCGGAGACCCGCGAGCAGATCGAGTCGCTGGGCGGCAAGTTCCTCGACCTGGGCGTGAGCGCGGCCGGCGAGGGCGGCTACGCGCGCGCGCTGACCGACGAGGAGCGCGCCGAGCAGCAGCGGCGCCTGGCCGAGCATGTACGCAACATCGACGTGATCGTGTGCACTGCCGCGGTGCCGGGCCGGCCGGCCCCGAAGATCATCAGCGCGGCGATGGTGGCGGGCATGAAGCCCGGCAGCGTGATCGTGGACCTGGCCGCCGAGACCGGCGGCAACTGCGAGCTGACCGAGCGCGGGCAGACCGTCGAGCGCCACGGCGTGACCATCGCCGGTCCGCTCGACCTGGCCAGCATGGGCGCGGTGCACGCCAGCGAGATGTACGCGCGCAACGTCTTCAACTTCGTGGCCCTGTTCCTGAAGGACGGCGCGCTGTCCTTCGACTGGAACGACGAACTGCTGGCGAAGACCGCCTGGCCGGAACCGCCGGCGGCGACCGCCGCGGCCTGAGCCGCCGGCCGCTGGCCGGCCCGCGCGACTCAGTGCGCGTCCCTGGCCGGATGCGCGCGCAGCCATTCCTGGCGCTGCGCCGGGCTCATCTGCTCCCACTCCTTGCGGAAACGCTCGCGCTGCTCCGGCGTCATCTGCCGGGTGGCCTCGAAGATCGCACGCGCGCGCTGGCGCTGCTCCGGGTCCATCTGCTCGAAGCGGCGCATGCCGCGGCGGGCGCGTTCGCGCGCCTCCGGCGGCAGTTCCTTCCAGCGCTGGGCACGCTCGAGCATGCGTGCGCGCTCCTGCGGGTTGTCGTTCCAGCGGTCGCGCAGCGGCGCGACCAGCAGCTCGCGCTGTTCGGCGCTCAGCTGTTCCCAGCGCGGCAGTTCCGCCTGGCGCGCGGCGGGTGCCGGCGCGGGCGCGGGTTGGGCGGGCCGGGCGGCGGCCACGGTCGGCAGCAGCAGCGCGGCAAGGCAGAGGGACAGGCGCAGGTTCATGGCGGTTACTCCAGGGCCAGGGCGGTGACGTCGGCCGAGGCCAGCCACAGGTAGAAGCCGGGATCCTCCTTCAGGTGGACGGCCGGATCCTCGAGCGTGGCGGCGGCCACGCCGGCGGCGGGGAGGGCGTCGGGTTGCGGCGGCGCCGGGTCCGGGCGCAGGACCACCGCCAGCACCAGGGCCGCGGCCATGGCGCCGCCGGCCAGCCACGAGGGCAGCCGCCAGGACGGGCGCTCCGTACCGGCGGAGATGGCCTCGTGACGGGCCCGGCGCAGGCGCGCGCGCACCTCGGGGGAGACATGCGCCAGCGCTTCGGCGTGCAGCTGCCGGGCGCGGCGGTCGAGGGAATCGGGTGCGGTCGTCACAGGACGTCCTCCAGTTGCGAATTCAGGGCCTGCCGCGCACGCGACAGGTGGGTCTTCACCGAGCCTTCCGAGCAGCCCATCACCTGCGCGGTGGTGGCCACGTCCAGTTCTTCCAGCACGCGCAGGGTGAACGCCTCGCGCTGGCGCGGCGGGAGCTGGCGCAGCGCCTCCACCAGGCGCGCGTAGGTCTCGCCACGCTCCTGGGCCTCGGCCGGGCCGGGGCTGGTGTCGGCCCAGTCGATGCCGGTGTCTTCGCCGCGCGGATCGTCGCTGGCCACCGCCGGCAGCATCCAGCGCAGGCGGAAGCGCGAGCGCCGCTGCAGGTCGATGATCCGCCGCCGCAGGATGCTCCAGAACAGCGGCGTCCATTCGGCGGCCGGGCGGTCCTGGTAGGCGAGCATGCGCATCATCGCGTCCTGCACCGCGTCCAGCGCATCGTCGCGGTTGCGCAGGCCGGCCTCGGCGAAGCGGAACGCGCGCGTGCCGATGTCGGCCAGGAACGCGTCCAGCGAGGCCCAGGCCGGGGTGGCGGGCGCGTCCGTGTCGGGCGATGCGGGCGGAGTCACCAGCACAGCTTAACGGCCCCCGGTACGGGTACCGTGGATCCGGGCGGACGCCACGGCCATGGCGGGCAACGGCGGCGGGATCGTCGGTTTCATCTGCACCCGTTCGTGGCGGTTCGATGCACCAGTAAACGCCCGCCGCGGGCCGCGGTTGACACGCGCCAGCCGGGTTCAGCCTGCGGTTATCATCCGGGCGGGCACGTGCCCGGGGAGGCAGGACGCAATGAACGACGGTTTCGTAGCGCTGTACATCTTCATGCTCGCGGCCATCGCGGGCCACGTGATCATCTCGCGGGTGCCGGTGATCCTGCACACGCCGCTGATGTCCGGATCCAACTTCATCCACGGCGCGGTGCTGATCGGCGCGATGGTGGTGCTCGGCCACGCCGACACCACCCTGGAAAAGGCGCTGGGCTTCATCGCCGTGGCCCTCGGCGCGGGCAACGCCGCCGGCGGCTACGTGGTGACCGAGCGCATGCTGGAGATGTTCAAGTCCTCGAAGAAGCCCGGGGGCAAGGCATGAGCGGCGGCTTCGACCTGCGCCTGTGGCTGGTCGGCGCCAGCTACCTGGTGGCCGCCACCCTGTTCCTGCTCGGCCTGCAGCGCATGGCCTCGCCGGCCACCGCGCGCAGCGGCATCCACTGGGCCGGCGTCGGCATGCTGCTGGCCACCGCCGCGACCTTCCTGCTGCCGGACCTGCACAACCTGGCGCTGATCGTCGCGGCGCTGGTGCTGGGCACGGTGCTGGCCTGGGTCTCCGGCAAGAAGGTGGCGATCACCGACATGCCGCAGATGGTCGCGCTGTACAACGGCATGGGCGGCGGTTCGGCCGCGGCGATCGGCGCGGTGGAGCTGCTGCGCTACTCCGGGCTGGCGCAGGCCGCGCCGGCCGGGGCTCCGGCGGCCGGCCCGGGCGCAGTGGTACTGGCGCTGGCGGTGCTGGGCTCGGCGATCGGCGCGGTGTCGCTGTCCGGCTCGGTGGTCGCCTGGGCCAAGCTCGACGGGCGCCTGGACAAGCGCGTGGCCTTCCCGGGCCAGCAGGCGTTCAACCTGCTGGTGGCGCTGGCCATGGTGGTGCTCGGGGCATGGGCGGCCACCAGCCTGCAGCCGGTGGCGATCATCGCCTTCTTCCTGGTGGCACTGTTGCTGGGCGTGCTGATGACCCTGCCGATCGGCGGCGCCGACATGCCGGTGGTCATCTCCCTCTACAACGCCTTCACCGGGCTGGCGGTGTCGTTCGAGGGCTACGTGCTGGGCAACGAGGCGCTGATCATCGCCGGCATGATGGTCGGCGCGGCCGGCATCCTGCTGACCCGGCTGATGGCCAAGGCCATGAACCGGCCGATCCGCAACGTGCTGTTCGGCAGTTTCGGCGCCGCCGGCCAGGCGCAGGAGATCAGCGGCTCGCAGAAGCCGATCGAGGCCGGCGACGTGGCGGCGATGATGGCCTACGCCGAGCGCGTGGTGATCGTGCCCGGCTACGGCCTGGCCGTGGCCCAGGCCCAGCACAAGATCTGGGAGCTGGCGCAGCGGCTGATCGAGCGCGGGGTGAAGGTGAAGTTCGCGATCCACCCGGTGGCCGGGCGCATGCCGGGGCACATGAACGTGCTGCTGGCCGAGGCCGGCGTGCCGTACGACCTGATCGCGGACATGGACGACATCAACCCGGAGTTCCCGAACACCGATGTGTCGCTGGTGATCGGCGCCAACGACGTGGTCAACCCGGTGGCCAAGACCGATCCGTCCAGCCCGATCTACGGCATGCCGATCCTCGACGTGGTCGAGTCGAAGAACGTCATCGTGATCAAGCGCGGCAAGGGCACCGGTTTTGCCGGCATCGAGAATGCACTGTTCTACGCCGACAACACCCGCATGCTCTACGGCGACGGCGCGGACATGGCCAACGCCCTGGTCAGCGAACTGAAGGCGCTGGACGGCGGCCATTGAGGCGGACGCGGCCCCGGCGCGCGCCGCCGGGGCCTGCGTGGCGGCTCAGCGTCCGGCGCGCAGCGCCAGCAGCGGCGCCAGCGCCAGGCACCACAGGTCCAGGCGGGTATTGGCCAGCTGGCTGAGGGTCAGCACGAAGCGCGGCCCCATCTTCGGCAGCGCCTGCCATGGTGCCATGCCCATCTGCGCGCCGATATGGCCGGCGGCAATCGCCCACTGCACCGCGACCACCACCAGCACGGTGGCCACGGCGGCGGCAACGGCGCGTCCCCAGCCGGGGCGCATCCCGCCCAGGCGCAGCATCAGTCCCGACTCCAGCGCCACCAGCAGCGCCACCCAGCCGTGCTGGCGGCCGCTGGCCAGGCCCAGGGCGCCCCAGGCGACCACCGCGGTGGCCATGGCCAGCAACAGCAGGGGAAGCCACAGCCAGGCGCGGCGTGGGCGGCCATGGGAATGCAGGGTTCGGGGCATCGGGTGGATCCGGAAGGGGTCGCCAAGGATACGCCCGGCGGGCATGCGCTAGAATGAGCGTCCTCCCCACACCGGCCGCTGGCCGCCTTGCATATGCGGGCGGGCTGCCCCATATCCGCCGCATGTACTCCCGCAGCAGCGAACCCGTCCGCTTCGAACGCGACTGCGCCGCCGTCATGGTGCCGCAGGGCGAGGCGGTGACCCTCCCTGCCGGCAGCGTCGGCTACATCACCCAGGGATTGGGCGGCAGCTATACCGTGTTCGTGGAAGGCAACCTGTTCCGGATCGCGGGCAAGGATGCCGACGCGATCGGCAAGGAAGTGCCGCCGCAGCTGGAACTGCCGGCCGACGCCAGCGACGAGGAGGTCGAGGCCATGGTCTGGAGCCAGCTGCGCACCTGCTTCGACCCGGAGATCCCGTTCAACATCGTCGACTTGGGCCTGGTCTACGAGGCCAGCCTGAAGCACCTGGACGACGGCACCCGCGGCATCGACGTGAAGATGACCCTGACCGCGCCCGGCTGCGGCATGGGCGAGATCCTGGTGGACGACGTGCGCGCCAAGCTGGAGCAGATCCCGACCATCAGCCAGGCCGACGTGGAACTGGTGTTCGACCCGCCGTGGGGCCGGCACATGATGTCCGAGGCCGCGCGCCTCGAGACCGGGATGTACTGAGTCCGCATCGCGCACCCTGGGCGCCGGGATTCGGGATCGGGATTCGGGATCGGGATTCGGGATTCGTGGGTGGCGTAGCCGGACACGGCTGCGTGCGGCTATGCGCGGCTGATCGCCGCCACCTGCGCCTGCAGCACCTGCACCGCATCCGCCGGCGCCAGCTCCAGCAGCAGGCCGCGCTGGCCGGCATTGATGAACACACTCGGCTGGGCCAGCGCGTCGCGCTCGAAGCACACGGGCGCCGGCCGCTGCTGGCCGAACGGGCTGATACCGCCGACCCTGTAGCCGCTGCGGCGCTCGGCCTCGGCCACTTCCATCATCCGCGCGGCCTTGCCGCCGGCGGCCGCCGCCAGCGCCTTGAGCTGGACCTGGCGGTCGCTGGGCAGGACCACGCACACCGCCTGGGCGTCGACCCAGGCCATCAGCGTCTTCAGTACCCGCTCCGGTGCCACGCCCAGCGCGGCGGCCGCCTGCAGGCCCTTGCCGCCCGCCAGGACGCTGGCCTCGGCGTCGTAGTCGTACGGATGCAGGCGGTAGACGACGCCGGCGGCGTCGAGGACGCGGGTGGCGCGGGTCGCCTTCGACACGGGCCTGGCCTCAGGCCGGCTCGAAGCGGTTGGCGGCCACGTTCTTGCGCACCTTGTCCGGGGTCCAGACCCGGCCGTTCATGGCGATGTACACGCCCGGCGGCAGGGTCTGCACCGCGCCGATCGCGCAGCCGATGTTGAACTCCGCGTCCGAACCGCGGAACCGCGCCGGGCTCAGTGCGCCGGTCATGACGATGGTCTTGTCCGCGATCGAGCGCAGCACCATGCCGGTCTGGACCATGGTGTCGGTGCCATGGGTCACCAGCACGTGGCGCGCCGGCTGCGCGGCGATGGTGGCGCGCACCAGCTCGCGGTCGGCGTCGGTGATGTGCAGCGAGTCCTTGCGCAGGATCGGGATCACGGTGAAGCGGAAGTTCACCCCCAGCTCGCGCAGGATCATGCCGATCTGCGGCTCGCCGATCTGGTAGTCGGATTTGTCGTCGAAGTAGATCTTGTCGATCGTGCCACCGGTGGTGACGATCAGCAGTTCTTCCATGGAGCGGCTCCTGCGGTGCGGCCGCGGCCGCACCCGTGGACGGGGGAGGGCGGTGCCGGGCACCGCCGCGGCGCGATTATCGCGCCGGTGGGCGAAAAGGTGCGAATGAAACCTTCGCTCAGCCGCGGCGGCCGAAGCGCGCCTTCAGCCCCGGCCAGCTGGAGGCCATGACCACCACCAGCGACAGCGCGATCGCGGCCCAGGCGAACAGCCCGGCTTCCGGATGCGCCCAGGCGTGCATCACCCCGTGGCTGAACCAGAACAGCGCCAGCACGCCCGACCAGAACGCGGCCTTGCGCCCGCCGCGCCAGGCCGGCCCCGCCAGCAGCAGCGGCGGCAGGGCGAACACCAGCAGCGCCGCGGCGGCGTGGCGGTCGTCGTGGAACCAGGCCAGGTAGAGCCCGGCCAGGGCCAGCAGGGCGATGCCCAGCACCCGGTGCGAAGGCGCGCGCATCAGCGGGCCAGCCTCGCGGCGATATCGGCCAGGCGCCGGCCCAGTGCGCGCGCCAGCACGGCCTCTTCCTCGCTCGGCTGCGGGTCGTCGTCGGCGCCGGCGACGTGGCTGGCGCCGTAGGGCGTGCCACCGCTGCGGGTGCTGCTCAGCAGCGGCTCCGTATAGGGGATGCCGACGATCACGCAACCGTGGTGCAGCAGCGGCACGTGCATGCTCAGCAGGGTCGATTCCTGGCCGCCGTGCAGGGTGGCGGTGGAGGTGAACACCGCCGCCGGCTTGCCAGCGAGGGTGCCGCTGGCCCATTCGCCACCAAGCCCGTCGAGGAAGTGCTTGACCGGCGCGGCCATGTTGCCGAAACGGGTGGGGCTGCCCAGGGCCAGGCCGGCGCACCCGGCCAGGTCGGCGCTGGTGACGTAGGGCGCGCCGTCCTCCGGCACCGGCGGGGCGGCCTGCTGGGTCACCGCCGCCACCGGCGGCACCGTGCGAAGCCGCGCCTGCATGCCCGGCACTTCCTCCACCCCGCGCGCGATCTGCCGCGCCAGGCGCGCGACCGAACCGCCGCGGCTGTAGTACAGGACCAGGATCTCGGCCATGCGTGCTGCTTCCTCGGGTATGCCAGGGGCGCAAGTATCGGCGATGCGGCGCGTGCGGCGCATCGGGTAGGCTTGCCCGATGCGCATGGACGGTCTGACCGGAAACTGGCGGGAACGCATGCGCGACCGCGCCCGCGCGGTCGCGTTCGCGCGCTTCCTGTGGCACCGCTTCGTCGACGACCGCCTGTTCCAGGCCGCCGCGGCGCTGGCCTACACCACCGCCTTCGCCCTGGTGCCGCTGGCGGTGGTGGTGCTGGGCGTGCTGGCCGCGTTCCCGGTGTTCGACCAGTGGAGCAACGCCCTGGTCGACTACGTGTTCTCCAACTTCATGCCGACCGCGGCGCGCGCGATCGAGTCCTCGCTGGACCGCCTGGCCGAGAACTCGCGCCAGCTCACCGCCGCCGGCGTCGTTGCGCTGGTGGTCTCGCTGCTGGTCACCCTCAACAGCGTGGAGTCCACCTTCAACCGCATCTGGCGGGTGGCCAGCGCGCGGCCGCGGCTGTCGCGCTACCTGGTGTACTGGACGGTGCTGACCCTGGGCGCGTTGCTGGCCGCCGCTTCGCTGTCGATCTCGGCGCGGATCTTCGCCCTGCCGCTGTTCGCCACCCCGGAAGGGCGCGCCATCGCCGACCTCAGCCTGGGCCTGGCGCCGGTGCTGATCGAACTGGTGGTGGTGGTGCTGGTCTACCGCGTGGTGCCGCACCACACGGTCAAGTGGCGCCACGCCCTGGCCGGCGCGGCGCTGGCGGTGCTGCTGCTGGAAGCGGTGAAGGCCGGGCTGGGCGTGTACCTGGGCAGCTTCCAGGGCTACCAGAAGCTGTACGGCGCGCTGGCCTTCATCCCGATCCTGATGCTGTGGATCTACCTGGGCTGGATCGCGATCCTGCTGGGTGCCTCGCTGGCTTCGTCGCTGGCCGCGTTCCGCTACCAGCCGGCGTCCATGCGCCTGCCGGCCGGCTACGAGGTCTATGCGCTGCTGCGGCTGATCGGCCGCTTCCGCGACGCCCGGCGCGAGGGCCATGGCCTGCACACGGCGGCGATCCTGGAGCTGGAGCCGATGCTCACCGACTCGCTGCTGCAGGAGTTCCTCGCCCAGCTGGCGGAGATCCGCGTGCTGCGCCGGGACGAGCAGGGCGAGTGGCTGCTGGGCCGCGACCTGGACGACGTCTGCCTGGGCGAGCTGTACGAGGCCTGCGGCGTGCGCGTGCCCGCGGACGAGGCCTGGCTGCCGTGCCGCGAGGACCCGCTCGGCCAGGACGCCACCGCGGTACTCGACGACCTGCGCCTGCCGCTGCGCGACGTGCTGCGGCGCCGGGTCGGCTCCCTCTACCCCCATTCCCTCGGAGATTGACCATGCGTTTCCCGATTCCCGCCCTGGCCCTGCTGGCCCTGCTGTGCGCCTGCGGGCGCCAGGCCACGGAGCCGCAGTCCGCGGCCGACGCCAGCCCGCCGCCGTCGGCCGAGGAATTGCCGCCGCCGCTGGAAAGCCCCGGCGTGGTCGACCAGACCGCCGAGTACCCGTCCTTCACCGGCACCGCGGTGGACGGCAAGCCCTACGACCTGGCCGCGCAGCGCGGGCGCTGGGTGGTGGTCAACTTCTGGGCGACCTGGTGCAAGCCCTGCCTGCAGGAGATGCCGGAACTGTCGGCGCTGCACGAGATGCGCGAGGACATCGAGGTGGTGGGCCTGGCCTACGAGGACATCGCCACCGAGGAAATGCAGGCGTTCCTGCGCGAGCGCCCGGTCTCGTACCCGATCGTGGTGCTGGATCCGTACGCGCCGCCGGGCGACTTCGCCACTCCGCGCGGATTGCCGATGACCTACCTGCTCGCGCCGGACGGCAAGGTCGCGCGCCAGTTCCTGGGGCCGGTGAGCGCCAGCGACATCGAGCTGGCGGTGGCCGGCAAGGCGGAGGGCTGAGCCATGGACGCGGCACGTTTCCTGGTCAGCGGCAAGGTGCAGGGCGTGTACTACCGCGCATCCACCCGCGAGCAGGCGCTGCACCTGGGGCTGGATGGCAGCGCGGTGAACCTGCCGGACGGGCGCGTGGAGGTGGTCGCCGCCGGCAGCCCGGAGGCGATCGACGCGCTGGAGCAGTGGCTGCGCCAGGGGCCGCCGACGGCCAAGGTCGAGGCGGTGGAGCGCTTCCCGCACCAGGAGCGGGTGCCGCCGGGCTTCAGCGTCGGCTGACGGGGCTCAGGCCTCGCGCAGGCGCGGGCGCAGTCCGGCCAGGTTGCAGGGCCGGGTGCGCGCGTCCAGCTGGTGGACGATGATCCTTTCCCAGGCCGTGCGGCAGGCCGAGGTCGAGCCGGGCAGGGCGAACAGGAAGGTGGCGTTGGCCACCCCGGCGAAGGCGCGCGACTGCAGCGAGGATGTACCGATCTCGTCCACGCTGATGGCGCGGAACAGTTCGCCGAAGCCGGGCATTTCCTTGTCCAGCAGCGGCAGCAGCGCCTCGGGCGTGGAATCGCGGCCGGTGAAGCCGGTGCCGCCGGTGACCAGGATGCCGTCCACCGCCGGTTCGGCGATCCAGGCCGACACCAGTGCGCGCAGCCTGTAGCGGTCGTCCGGCAGCAGCGCGCGGGCGTGCAGCTGGTGGCCGGCGGCCTGCAGCGCGCCGGCGAGGTAGTCGCCGGAGCTGTCGTTTTCCAGGGTGCGCGTGTCGGACACGGTCAGCACGCACAGCTGCAGCGGGGCGAAGTCGGTCTGGGCGGTCATGCCCCTAGCCTAGCGCGGGCCGCGCCGGCCGCGCTCATTCGGAGGTCAGGCGCGCCAGCTCGTCGGCCTGGTATTCCTGCTGCAGGCGGCTGACCAGCGGGTCCAGGTCGCCCTCGAGGATGTTGGGCAGGTCGTAAAGGGTCAGGCCTTCGACGCGGTGGTCGGTGATCCGGCCCTGGGGGAAGTTGTAGGTGCGGATGCGCTGGCTGCGGTCGCCGCTGCCCACCTGCAGGCGCCGGCTCTCGGCCTGCGCGGCCTGCTGGCGGCTGCGCTCGGCCTCCAGCAGCTGCGCCTTGAGCCGCTTCATCGCCTTGTCGCGGTTGGCGTGCTGGCTGCGCTCGGTCTGGCTTTCCACCACCAGGCCGCTGGGCAGGTGGGTGATGCGGATGGCCGAGTCGGTCTTGTTGACGTGCTGGCCGCCGGCGCCGGAGGAGCGGAAGGTGTCGACCTTCAGGTCGGCCGGGTTGATGGTGATCTCCTCGATCTCGTCGGCCTCGGGGATGATCGCCACGGTGGCCGCCGAGGTATGGATGCGGCCCTGCGACTCGGTGGCCGGCACCCGCTGCACGCGGTGGGTGCCGGACTCGAACTTCAGCTTGGAATACGCGCCGCGCCCGACGATGCGGGCCACGATTTCCTTGTGCCCGCCGTGCTCGCCCGGATTTTCGGACTCGACCTCGACCCTCCAGCCCTGACGCTCGGCGTAGCGCGCGTACATCCGGAACAGGTCGCCGGCGAACAGCGCGGCCTCGTCGCCGCCGGTACCGGCGCGCACCTCCAGGAACAGGTTGCCCTCGTCGCGCGGGTCCCTGGGCACCAGCAGCAGGGCCAGCTCCCGGTCCAGCTGCTGCAGGCGCTCGCGCGCGGTGGCGATTTCCTCCTCGGCCAGCCCGGCCAGCTCCGGGTCCTCGCGCATGGCCTCGGCCGCGGCGAGGTCCTCGCGGGCGCGGGCCTCGGCGGCCAGCGCGGTGGCCACCGGCTCCAGCTGGGCGAACTCGCGCGACAGGTCGCGGAAGCGGGCAGGGTCGCCCATCACGCCGGGATCGGCGAGCAGGCGTTCCAGTTCTTCGCGGCGCTCGGCCAGCGCTTCAAGCTTGCGGCGCAGGCTCGGGGTCATCGGGCAGTCGGGGCGGGGGCAGGTTGGCGGCGGCCGGGTGCGAGTACGGCGCGCGGGCGGGGAACAGGCGGTCGGCGGCGCGCACCAGCTCGGTATCGCCGGCCAGCGCGGCCTCGCGCAGGGCCGCGGTCGGCGGATGCAGCAGCCGGTTGGTGAGGGTGTGGGCGAGGAACTGCAGCACCTCGTCCGGATCGCGCCCGGAGGCCAGCTGCTGGCGGGCGCGGGCGAGGATCTCCTCGCGGGCGGCATCGCCCATGGCGCGCAGGCGGCGCAGGGTGTCCTGGCGCTCGCCGGCGCGCACGGTCTCCATGAAGCGGGACACCTGCAGGTCGATGATCGCCTCGGCCGCCTCGGCGGCCTCGTGGCGGCCGCGGCGGTTGTCCTCCACCGCGCGCTCCAGGTCGTCCACGGTATACAGGTAGGCGTCGTCCAGCGCGGCCACGCCGGCCTCGATGTCGCGCGGCACCGCCAGGTCGAACAGCAGCACCGGCTTGCGCCGGCGCACGGCCAGCGCGGCCTCGACCTGGGTGCGCAGCAGCACCGGCTCGCGCGCGGCGGTGGCGGAGAACACGATGTCGGCCTCGGCCAGGTGCCGGTCCAGCTCGGTCAGCGGCAGGGCATAGCCGCCGTGGCGCTCGGCCAGGGCCTGGGCGTGGGCCAGGGTGCGGTTGGCCACCAGCAGGCGGCGCACGCCGCCCTTCACCAGGTGGCGCGCGGCCAGCTCGATGGTCTCGCCGGCGCCAATCAGCAGCACGGTGGAATCGGCCAGTGGCGCGAACGAATCCTGCGCCAGGCGCACCGCGGTGGAGGCCACCGAAACCGGGTTCGCGCCGATGCGGGTGTCGGTGCGGGCGCGCTTGGCCACCGCGAAGGTCTGCTGGAACAGGCGGTCCAGGCGGCTGCCGAGGGCGCCGTGCTCGCGCGCCCGGGCCCAGGCGTCCTTCACCTGGCCCAGGATCTGTGGCTCGCCCAGCACCATCGAGTCCAGCCCCGTGGCGACCCGGAACAGGTGGCGCACCGCGTCGGCGTCGCGGTGGCGGTACAGGTAGGCGGAGATGCCGGCGCCGTGGCCTTCGAGCCAGTCGGCCAGCACCTGGCCGTCCTCGGCCATGGCGTAGACCTCGGTGCGGTTGCAGGTCGAGAGCAGGGCCGCCTCCGACACCCCGGGCAGGGCGCGCAGCGCGCCCAGCGCCCGGCCCAGCGCTTCGCCGGCAAACGCCACCCGTTCGCGCAGGTCGACCGGCGCGGTCTGGTGGTTCAGGCCGAGGAGCCAAAGCGTCATGTTCAGGTGCTTGCGTTAATCTGCTGGCTTGTTTGGGCCGCCATTTTACGGCCCGGTGGGTGCCAATGCCCGAATTGAAGCTTTCCACCCGCGCCCCGCTGCCTTTCCCGGGCCGCGCGCGCGGCTCCCGGGCCGGCCGCATGCGCCGCCTGGCCCTGTTGCTGGCCCTGGTCCTGGCGCCGCTGGCGCATGCCGGCGAGGGCATGCCTGCCGACGCGCTGGGTCCGCTGCTGGCCGGCGAGTTCGCGCTGCAGTCCGGGCAGCTGGAAGAGGCCGCGCGCTGGTACCTGGAGGCCGCCCGCGGCGCCAGCGACGACGTGCCGCTGGCCGAACGCGCCACCCGCATCGCCATCCTCGCCAACGACGACGCGGTCGCCGGCCGCGCGCTGGCGCTGTGGCGGGAGCGGGCGCCGGAGTCGCCGGCGATGCGCGCGGCCAGCGCCACGCTGGCCCTGCGCGGTGGCCATCTGCGCCGCGCAGGCTCGGAACTGGAGGCGTTGCTGGCCAGCGGCGACCCGCGTGCCTGGCGCTACGCGGCCATGGCCCTCAACGGCGGGCGCGAGCCGCGCGATACCGCGCGCGTGCTGGAGCGCCTGGTCCGGCGCGGCGCGATTCCCGCCGACATCGCCGCCTGGCAGGAGTTCGGGCGCATGGCCCTGCGCCTGGACGACCCGAAGCTGGCGCGGCGGATCATGGACGAAGTGGTCAGGCGCTTCCCGGGCGAGCCGCGGGTGGCGCTGCTGCGCGCGACCCAGCTGCAGCAGGCCGGGCAGGGCGAGCAGGCGCGCCGGATCCTGGCCCAGGTCGAACCGCAGGCCGAGGGCGACCCGGAGATCCGGGCGATGCTGGCGATGGCCTACGAGGCCGCGCGCGACCTGCCGGCCGCGGCCCGGGTGATGGCCCAGGGCCCGCAGGACACCTCGACTTACGGCGTGCGCGCCTCGCTGCTGGCGCGCGCCGGCGACACCGCCGAGCTGGCCGCGCTCTACCAGGAGCTGGCGGCCGACGCGGCCCGTCCGGACCCTTCGCGCCGCCTGCTGCTGGGCCGCATCGCCGAGTTCCTCGAGCGCCCGGCCGAGGCCCTGGACTGGTACCGCGGCGTGCCCGGCGGGCCCCAGCGCACCGAGGCGCGCATGCGCATTGCCGTGGTCCTGCACACCCTGGACCGCCAGGACGAGGCCTATGCCGAGGCACGCGCGCTGCAGGACGACGCGGCCCTGGCCGACGAGGTGCGCCGCGACGCCTACCTGCTGGAGGCGGAAATGCGCCAGCGCCAGGGGGATCCCCAGGGCGAGCTGGAGGTGCTGGGCCGCGGCCTGGCCGCCTGGCCGGACGACCCGGCGCTGCTGTACGCGCGCGGCTTGGCCTGGGAGCGCCAGGACCGGATCGACCGCGCCGAAGCCGACCTGCGCCGGGTGCTGGTGGTGGATCCGGAGAACGTGGCCGCGCTCAACGCCCTGGGCTACACCCTGGCCGACCGCACCGACCGCTTCCGCGAGGCGCTGGAGCTGATCGACCGCGCCCGCACCGCCGAGCCGGACAACGGTGCCATCGTCGACAGCTACGGCTGGGTGCTGTACCGCCTGGGCCGTACCCAGGAGGCGCTGGTGGAATTGCGCCGCGCCTGGGGGCTGATGAAGGACCCGGAGGTCGCCGCCCACCTGGGCGAGGTGCTGTGGACCCTGGGGCGCCGCGCCGAGGCTCGCCGCTACTTCGAGGAGGCCCGTGCGCTGGATCCGGACAACCGCGCCCTGCGCCGGGCGCTGCGGCAGTTCGGGATCAGCCTGGAGCCGGCCGCCGCGCCGGCGGACCCGGCCGGCCACGCGGAGGTGCCCTGATGCATGCCCGGATGCGCCTGGCGGCGCTGCTGCTGCTGCTGTTGCTTGCCGCCTGTACCAGCACCCCCACCCGGACCCCGGCCGCGGCGGTGCCGGCGGCCGAGGCCGAGCGCCAGCAGGCCCAGCGCCGGGAAGTACTGGAAGGGATCGCGGCCTGGTCGCTGCAGGCCCGGGTGGCGATCAGCAACGGCCAGAAGGGCGGCAGCGGCCGCCTGGAGTGGAACTGGCAGGACGGGCAGTACCGGATCTCGCTGGGCGCGCCGGTGACCCGGCAGAGCTGGTCGCTGTCCTCGCTGCCCGGCGGCGGCGCGGTGCTGGAGGGCATCGATGGCGGCCCGCGCCAGGGCGGGGACGCCTCCCTGCTGCTGCGCGAGGCCACCGGCTGGGAGGTCCCGGTGCAGGAGCTGGCCTGGTGGGTGCGCGGCCTGGAGACCCCGGGCGCGGATGCGATCGAATACGGCGCCGATGGCCGGCTTCAGCGGATGCGGGCCGCCGGCTGGAACATCGAGTACCAGGAATGGATGCCGCCGGCCGGCGGCCTGCCGGCCATGCCGCGGCGCATGCAGGCCGAGCGCGGCGAGGCGCGGGTGCGGCTGGTGGTGGATGGATGGAGTACCCCGTGAGTGGATGGAGCCAGTGGCCGGCCCCGGCCAAGCTGAACCTGTTCCTGCGCATCACCGGTCGCCGCACCGACGGCTACCACGAGCTGCAGACCGTGTTCCGCCTGCTGGACTGGGGTGACAGCGTGCGCCTGCGGGTGCGCGGGGACGGGCGGATCGTGCGCCACGGCGACTCGGTGCCTGGCGTGGCGGAGGCCGACGACCTCATGGTGCGCGCCGCCAAACTCCTGCAATCGCACGCCAACTGCGCGCTTGGTGCCGACATCGCCGTGGAAAAGCGCATTCCCGCCGGAGGCGGGTTCGGCGGCGGCTCGTCGGATGCGGCAACCGTGCTGTGCGCCCTGGACCGGCTGTGGGGGCTGGACCTGGGCGAGGACGCGCTGGCGGGCCTGGGCCTGCGCCTGGGCGCGGACGTGCCGGTGTTCGTGCGCGGCCGCAGCGCCTGGGCCGAAGGAGTGGGGGAGCGGCTGCGGCCGCTGCAGCTGCCCCCGGCCTGGTACGTGCTGGCCGACCCCGGCGTCCAGGTGCCGACCGCCGCCCTGTTCGCAGCCCCGGATTTGACGCGTAATTCCCCGCCCGCGACAATAGCGGACTTCGCTGCAGGCACGGTGCTCGACAATGCGTTCGAGCCGGTCCTGCGCCGCCGCGAGCCGGCCGTGCAGGCCGCGTTCGACGCGCTGGCGCGGATCGGCAGGCCCAGGCTCACCGGGACCGGCAGCGGATGCTTCGTCGAGTTTCCCGACCGTGGCAGCGCCGAGGCGGCGCTGGCGCGGTTGCCTCGCGGGTTGCGGGCCTGGCTCGCCGCCGGCGTGGACCAGTCGCCGCTCGGGGCCGCGCTTGCGCGCCCGGCGGCGGTGGAACCGTGACACAGGGGCGTCGCCAAGAGGTCCAAGGCACCGGGTTTTGATCCCGGCATCCGCAGGTTCGAATCCTGCCGCCCCTGCCACGGTCCCGCAGCCCCGTCCGCGGGGCGTGGATGCAAGACGCCGCACGGACTGCGGCAACCGCCAACAACCTTGTCCGAAACGCCAACGATCCGAGCCGCCGCCGGGATGAAGACGATGCAAGAAGACCGCAACCTGCTCATCTTCAGCGGCAACGCGAACCGTCCGCTGGCCGACAGCATCTGCCGCCAGCTGGGCGTGCGCCCGGGCAAGGCCCTGGTCTCCACCTTCTCCGACGGCGAGGTCCAGGTCGAGATCGAGGAGAACGTCCGCCGCCAGGAAGTCTTCGTGATCCAGCCGACCTGCGCGCCGGCGGCGGAGAACCTGATGGAGCTGCTGGTGATCATCGACGCGCTCAAGCGCGCCAGCGCCTCCTCGGTCACCGCGGTGGTGCCGTACTTCGGCTACTCGCGCCAGGACCGCCGCCTGCGCTCCTCGCGCGTGCCGATCACGGCCAAGGTGGCGGCCAAGATGTTCACCGCGGTGGGCACCGACCGGGTGCTGACCGTGGACCTGCACGCCGACCAGATCCAGGGCTTCTTCGACATCCCGGTCGACAACGTCTACGCCTCGCCGCTGCTGCTGGCCGACATCTGGCGCGCCTACGGCACCGAGAACCTGATCGTGGTCTCGCCGGACGTGGGCGGCGTGGTCCGCGCCCGCGCGGTGGCCAAGCGCCTGGACGACGCCGACCTGGCGATCATCGACAAGCGCCGCCCGCGCGCCAACGTGTCGACGGTGATGAACATCATCGGCGACGTGGAGGGCAAGACCTGCGTCATGGTCGACGACATCGTCGACACCGCCGGCACCCTGTGCGCCGCCGCCGCCGCCCTCAAGGCGCGTGGCGCGACCAAGGTCGCCGCCTACTGCACCCATGCCGTGCTCTCGGGCCCGGCGGTGGACAACCTCAACAACTCCCAGCTCGACGAGCTGGTGGTGACCGACACCATCCCGCTGTCGCCGGCGGCCCGCAACTGCCCGCGCATCCGCCAGGTCAGCGTGGCCGAGCTGCTGGCCGAAACCATCCGCCGCATCGCCTTCGGCGAATCGGTCAGTTCGCTGTACGTGGATTAAGAACCGGGATTCGGCATTGGGGATTGGGGATTCGTAAAAGCCCTTCCCAATCACGGATCACGAATCACCGCTTTTTTCCGGCTTCCCTGGTCGCGGGGAAGCCACCCAAGCCGCCGCGAGGCGGTTCATCAACCCAGGTAGTAAAAACAAATGGCAAATCATGTGATCAACGTCGAACGCCGCGAGGACGAGGGTAAGGGTGCGAGCCGCCGCCTGCGTCGCGCGGGCAAGGTGCCGGCCATCGTCTACGGTGGCGAGCTGCCGCCGGTCTCCATCCAGCTGGACCACGAGAAGCTGTGGCTGGCCCAGCAGAACGAGTGGTTCTACTCCTCGATCCTGGACCTGAGCCTCAACGGCGACATCCAGAAGGTCCTGCTGCGTGACCTGCAGCGCCACCCGTACAAGCAGCAGATCCTGCACCTGGACTTCCAGCGCGTGAGCGACGACCAGGTGCTGCGCGCCGCCGTGCCGCTGCGCTTCGTCAACGAGGCCAAGTCCCCGGCCGGCAAGACCGCCGGCGTGGTGATCATGCATGAGCTGACCGAGGTCACCGTGGCCTGCCTGCCGAAGGACCTGCCGGAGGCGGTCGAGGTCGACCTGTCCGACCTGGCCGTGGGCGGCGTCGTCCACCTGTCCGACCTGAAGCTGCCGACCGGCGTGGAGATCCCGGCGCTGGCCCTGGGCCCGGACCACGACGTGGCCGTGGTCGTGGCCAAGGCCGCCCAGGGCGAGGCCGACGAGGCCGCTCCGGCGGGCGAGGGCGAGGCCCAGTAAGTCCGTGCCGTCCCGCCCGGTCCGCCGGGCGGGACGACGGCCGTGTCGCACGCGATGGCAATCCGACTCATCGTCGGGCTGGGCAACCCCGGCCCGGAGCACGCCCTCGACCGCCACAACGCCGGGTTCCGCCTGGTCGACACCCTGGCCGCTCGGCAGGGCGCGCGCTTCGGCCTGGAGCCGAAGCTGTTCGGCGAGACGGCGCGGGTGGAGATCGGCGGGCAGCCGGTGTGGCTGCTGAAGCCGGCAACCTTCATGAACCTGTCCGGCAAGTCGGTGGCCGCCGCGCTGCGGTTCTGGAAGATCGAGCCGGAGCAGGCGCTGCTTGTCCACGACGAGCTGGACCTGCCCCCTGGCACGGCCCGGCTGAAGTTCGACGGCGGCCACGGCGGCCAGAACGGCCTGCGCGACACCATCCGCCTGCTCGGCCACGGCCGCTTCCACCGCCTGCGCATCGGCATCGGCCATCCCGGGCACAAGGACCGGGTCGTGGGCTGGGTGCTGGGCAAGCCGGGCAAGGACGACGATATCCTCATCGGGCGCGCCATCGACGACGCCATCGACGTGCTGCCGCTGGTGGTCAACGGCGACGTCAACGAGGCGATGAAGCGCCTCCACACCAGCAAACCGTAATTGGTGATTGGTGATTGGTGATTCGTGGAAGCCGCGAATCGCCAATCACGAATCACGAATCCCGGATCCTCACATGGGCATCAAATGCGGCATCGTCGGCCTGCCTAACGTCGGCAAGTCGACCCTGTTCAACGCGCTGACCAAGGCGGGCATCGCCGCGGCCAACTTCCCGTTCTGCACGATCGAGCCGAACGTGGGCGTGGTCCCGGTGCCGGACCCGCGCCTCAACCAGCTGGCCGAGATCGTCAAGCCCGAGCGGGTGGTGCCGACGGCGGTGGAGTTCGTGGACATCGCCGGCCTGGTGGCCGGTGCCGCCAGCGGCGAGGGCCTGGGCAACAAGTTCCTGGCCCACATCCGCGAGGTCGATGCGATCGCCCACGTGGTGCGCTGCTTCGAGCACCCGGACATCGTCCACGTCGCCGGCAAGGTCGACCCGCTGTCGGACATCGAGACGATCGACACCGAGCTGGCCCTGGCCGACCTGGACAGCGTGGAGAAGGCGCTCAACCGCGCCGAGCGCGCCGCCAAGGGCGGCGACAAGGATGCTGCGGCGCGCAAGCCGGTGCTGCTGAAGCTGCAGGCCGCCCTGGCCGAGGGCAAGTCCGGGCGCAGCGTCGGCCTGGACGAGGAGGAGCGGGCGCTGGTGCGCGACCTGTTCCTGCTGACCCTCAAGCCGGTGATGTACATCGCCAACGTGCTGGAGGACGGCTTCGACAACAATCCGCACCTGGAGGCCGTGCGCGCCCACGCCGCGGCCGAGGGCGCGGAGGTGGTGCCGGTGTCGGCGGCCATCGAGGAGGAGCTGGCGCAGCTGGACGACGCCGACCGCGACACCTTCCTCGCCGACCTGGGCCTGGACGAGCCGGGCCTGAACCGGGTGATCCGCGCCGCGTACAAGCTGCTGGGCCTGCAGACCTACTTCACCGCAGGCGTGAAGGAGGTCCGCGCCTGGACGGTGAAGGCCGGGGCCACCGCCCCGCAGGCGGCGGCGGTGATCCACACCGACTTCGAGAAGGGCTTCATCCGCGCCGAAACCATCGCCTTCGATGACTTCATCAAGTACCGTGGCGAGGCCGGTGCGCGCGAGGCCGGGCGCATGCGCCTGGAGGGCAAGGAGTACCGCGTCCAGGAGGGCGACGTGCTGCACTTCCGCTTCAACGTCTGATATGAAAAAAAGTTGCCGGAAGCGTTGACAGATCGTTTCGACATGACCAGAATAGCGGGCTGTTTCACCCCGGTCGCATTTGAGCCGCGGTGAGGTCCCGGAGGGATACCCAAGCGGCCAACGGGGGCAGACTGTAAATCTGCTGGCTTACGCCTTCGGTGGTTCGAATCCACCTCCCTCCACCAGTTTTTGAAGAGGTAACACGGAACAACGAGGCAAGGCCCGGAGCGGTAGGCCGGGAAAGCGGTTCCCCTCGCGGGAGTAGTTCAATGGTAGAACCTCAGCCTTCCAAGCTGATGGTGCGGGTTCGATTCCCGTCTCCCGCTCCATTGCGCCGCCCCCGTGGTTCCGACAACAGGTTTCCTGTGCTCACGTAGCTCAGTCGGTAGAGCACCTCCTTGGTAAGGAGGAGGTCGATGGTTCGATTCCATTCGTGAGCACCACCATTCGCGGGGATTCCCCGCAGGAGGCCAGGCGCCACGGCGCCTGGCCGCCACCACAGCAGTCACCCAAACACGAAAACGTCAGCGAGATAGGCAGCCATGTCCAAGGGTAAGTTCGAGCGCACCAAGCCGCACGTGAACGTCGGCACCATCGGCCACGTTGACCATGGCAAGACCACGCTGACGGCCGCGCTGACGAAGGTCGGTGCCGAGCGTTTCGGCGGCGAGTTCCACGCGTACGACGCGATCGACAAGGCGCCGGAAGAGAAGGCCCGCGGCATCACGATCTCGACCTCGCACGTCGAGTACGAATCGCCGACCCGCCACTACGCGCACGTGGACTGCCCGGGCCACGCCGACTACGTGAAGAACATGATCACCGGTGCGGCGCAGATGGACGGCGCGATCCTGGTGGTGTCGGCGGCTGACGGCCCGATGCCGCAGACCCGCGAGCACATCCTGCTGGCCCGCCAGGTGGGCGTGCCGTACATCGTGGTCTTCCTGAACAAGGCGGACATGGTGGACGACGCCGAGCTGCTGGAGCTGGTGGAGATGGAAGTCCGCGAGCTGCTGAGCAAGTACGACTTCCCGGGCGACGACACCCCGATCATCAAGGGTTCGGCGCTGAAGGCGCTGGAAGGCGACCAGTCGGAGATCGGCGTTCCGGCGATCATCCAGCTGGTGGACGCGCTGGACAGCTACATCCCGACCCCGGAGCGCGACGTTGACAAGCCGTTCCTGATGCCGGTCGAGGACGTGTTCTCGATCTCGGGCCGCGGCACCGTGGTGACCGGCCGCATCGAGCGCGGCGTGATCAAGGTGGGCGACGAAGTGGAAATCGTCGGCATCCGTCCGACCCAGAAGACCACCGTCACCGGCGTGGAGATGTTCCGCAAGCTGCTGGACCAGGGCCAGGCGGGCGACAACGCGGGCCTGCTGCTGCGCGGCACCAAGCGTGACGAGGTCGAGCGTGGCCAGGTGCTGGCCAAGCCGGGCACGATCACCCCGCACACCGACTTCGAGGCCGAGGTGTACGTGCTGTCGAAGGACGAGGGCGGCCGCCACACCCCGTTCTTCAAGGGCTACCGTCCGCAGTTCTACTTCCGCACCACCGACATCACTGGCGCCGTCCAGCTGCCGGAGGGCGTGGAGATGGTGATGCCGGGCGACAACGTGAAGATGTCGGTGTCGCTGATCAACCCGGTGGCCATGGACGAGGGCCTGCGCTTCGCGATCCGCGAGGGTGGCCGTACCGTCGGCGCCGGCGTGGTCGCCAAGATCCTGAAGTAAGCCCCCTGCGGGATCCCGGCGACGGGCTCCGCCGCCGGAGAAAGCGCGAAGGGCGGGCCGGAACCCCGGTCCGCCTTCGCCGTCTAAGGGAAGGTCGAGGTTCACGCGTACGCCAGTAGCTCAATTGGCAGAGCAGCGGTCTCCAAAACCGCAGGTTGGGGGTTCGAGTCCCTCCTGGCGTGCCACTTCCCCCGCGACGCGGGGCCGCAACGGTCCCCGCGCCGCAACAGTCAAGAGAGCGACAGCGACTTGAACAGCAAGATCGATCCGGCACAGACCGCCACCAGCGGCGGCGACATGGTCAAGTACGCGCTCGCGGCGCTGCTGGTGCTCGGCGGGCTGTTCGTGTGGTTCTGGTTCGGTGACGCCGCCCGTGCGGCCCGGCTGGGCCAGTGGGCCGGCCAGCTGCGGGCCCTCGCCGTCATCGCCGGCCTGGTCGCCGGCACCTTCGTGTTCATGCTCAGCGCCAAGGGCCGCTCCATGCGCGAGTTCCTGGCCGAGTCGCGCTTCGAGCTGCGCAAGGTCGTGTGGCCGACCCGCCAGGAGGCCACCCGCATGACCTGGGTCGTGGTCGCCGTGGTCGTGGTCCTGAGCCTGATCCTTGCTGGCTTCGATTTCTTCGTTAAGTGGGCGATCGAGCTGTTCCTGAACTTCGGCCGCTGAGGAGAATGTCCAAGTGAAGCGTTGGTACGTGGTCCACGCCTATTCCGGCTTCGAGAAGTCCGTCGCCCAGGCCCTGCGCGACCGCATCGCCATGTACGGCATGGAAGACCGCTTCGGCGAAGTGCTGGTCCCGACCGAGGAAGTGGTGGAGATGCGCTCCGGCCAGAAGCGCCGTTCCGAGCGCAAGTTCTTCCCGGGCTACGTGCTGGTCCAGATCGAGACCCACGACGAGAACGGCATCCCGCGCATCGACAGCGAGAGCTGGCACCTGGTCAAGGAGACCTCCAAGGTCATGGGCTTCATCGGCGGCACCGCCGACCGCCCGCTGCCGATCCGCGACGACGAGGCCGCCGCCATCCTGGATCGCGTCCAGGAAGGCGTGGAGAAGCCGCGCCCGAAGGTCCTGTTCGAGCCGGGCCAGATGGTCCGCGTCATCGACGGCCCGTTCAACGACTTCAACGGCGTGGTCGAGGAAGTCAATTACGAGAAGAGCCGCCTGCGCGTGGCCGTGCTCATCTTCGGCCGCTCCACCCCGGTGGAGCTGGAGTTCGGCCAGGTCGAGAAGGCCTGAGCCGCCGGCCCCGGCAACGGGGCCCCAAAGCTGGTATACTGCGCGGCTTCCTGTCCGGACAGCCGGGCTGCCCCGACGGCCGCCACCCAGGCGGCCTTTCGCGCGACGGGGTACATGAGTTCTACGCGAGGCCGGGACGCGTGATTTTCCCGGAACGATGGGGAGCCTGAACAGGCGTCAGCACCCGGAGATAAACAAAAATGGCAAAGAAAGTCGTCGGTTACATCAAGCTGCAGGTGAAGGCCGGCCAGGCCAACCCCTCGCCGCCGGTCGGTCCCGCGCTGGGCCAGCGCGGCCTGAACATCATGGAGTTCTGCAAGGCGTTCAACGCCGCCACGCAGAAGATGGAGCCGGGCCTGCCGATTCCAGTGGTCATCACCGCCTACTCGGACCGCACCTTCACCTTCATCACCAAGACGCCGCCGGCGACCATCCTGCTGAAGAAGGCCGCGGGCATCACCAGCGGTTCCAAGCGTCCGAACACCGACAAGGTCGGCAAGGTCACCCGCGCCCAGCTCGAGGAGATCGCCAAGGCGAAGGAACCCGACCTGACCGCGGCCGACCTGGATGCGGCGGTTCGTACCATCGCGGGCTCGGCCCGTTCGATGGGTCTGGTGGTGGAGGGCTGAGCACATGGCACTGAACAAGCGACAGAAGGCGATCAAGGCGGCGGTCGAGCCGGGCAAGGCTTACCCCATCGACGAGGCGCTGAAGATCATCAAGGGCTTCACCAAGGCCAAGTTCGTCGAGTCGGTCGACGTGGCCGTGCGCCTGGGCGTGGACGCCAAGAAGTCGGACCAGCAGGTCCGCGGCTCCACCGTGCTGCCGGCCGGTACCGGCAAGAGCGTGCGCGTGGCCGTGTTCTGCCCGCCGGGCGCCAAGGCTGACGAGGCCCTGGCCGCCGGCGCCGACGCCGTCGGCATGGACGACCTGGCCGAGAAGATGCAGGCCGGCGACCTGAACTACGACGTGGTCATCGCCACCCCGGACGCCATGCGCGTGGTCGGCAAGCTGGGCCAGGTGCTGGGCCCGCGCGGCCTGATGCCGAACCCGAAGGTCGGCACCGTGTCGCCGAACCCGGCCGAGGCGGTGAAGAACGCCAAGTCGGGCCAGGTCCGCTACCGCACCGACAAGGCCGGCATCATCCACGCCACCATCGGCAAGGCCGACTTCGCCGACGAGGCGCTGAAGTCGAACCTGCAGGCGCTGCTGCTGGACCTGATCAAGGCCAAGCCGGCGACCTCCAAGGGCCAGTACCTGCAGAAGATCTCGCTCAGCTCGACCATGGGCCCGGGCGTGACCATCGACCAGGGTTCGCTGTCCCTGAAGTGATGCAACGGCGCGCCCGCGCATGCGCGGGCGCCTTTGCGTTGCACCACCCCGGCGCAGGCCGGGAACCAGCGCCCCCGGGGCACGCCCGGGGCGCTGGAAGCTGAAGACATCGGGTCCCGGCTCCGGCCGGGACCAGGGTGAAGGAATCACCGCTGCCGCTTCGGGCTCCGCCCCGGGACGGTGGCGGCTTTTGAGGGCAGTCGGCGCCGCCACGGGCCGACAGCCGTCAAAGACCGCAGGTGCGGTCGGCGCACATCGACGACGGGCACGGATTGCTCGCTATGGCAGGGAATCGCCGTCGGTGCAGCGGGGCTGCTTAATCGGGTCCCCGGGACCTGGCCTGCGTAGATGGTGCCGCCTTCTGGATGTGTTCCCGGCACGACCGAACCTTCGGACGTACGGGTCAGAAAGGCCAGCACCGGGATGCCCCGGGCATCCCCGGCGCGCAGGGAGGGGCGCCGCCAAGG
The DNA here is from genome assembly GCF_003931645.1 of Pseudoxanthomonas sp. SGT-18. Taxonomy (NCBI): domain Bacteria; kingdom Pseudomonadati; phylum Pseudomonadota; class Gammaproteobacteria; order Lysobacterales; family Lysobacteraceae; genus Pseudoxanthomonas; species Pseudoxanthomonas sp. SGT-18. The sequence goes on from NZ_RRYJ01000005.1 coordinate 141,640, forward strand.
GCCGCAAGCGGCAGGAGCCGCGAGCGGAGTTCATACGGAGGAGTGTTATGGCTCTCAATCTGTCCCAGAAGAAGGAAGTCGTCGCCGAACTGGCCGACGTCGCCGCCAACGCGCACTCCCTGATCGCCGCCGAGTACGCTGGCACCACGGTCGAGCAGATGACCGCGATGCGCAAGAAGGCCCGCGAAACCGGCGTGTTCCTGAAGGTTGTCAAGAACACGCTGGTCGCGCGCGCCGTCGAAGGCACGGAATACGAGTGCGCCAAGGACGCGCTCGTGGGTCCGCTGCTGTATGCGTTCTCGACCGAGGAGCCCGGCGCCGCCGGCCGCCTGATCAAGGAGTTCGCCAAGACCAACGACAAGCTCAAGCCGAAGGTGGTCGCCATGGGCGGCCAGCTGTACCCGGCGAGCCACGTCGAGGTCCTGGCTTCGCTGCCGACCCGCGAGCAGGCCCTGGCCATGCTGGCCCGCGTCCTGGCCGAGCCGGTCACCATGTTCGCCCGCGCGGTCAAGGCCGTCGGCGAGAAGCAGGGTGGCGGCGAGGCTGCGCCGGCCGAGGCTGCCGCCGAGACCGCGTAAGCGTCATCGACGATTTCCGAATCCCTTTCCAGAAAACATTCAGAAGGTAATCACAATGTCCCTTACCAACGAGCAGATCGTCGAAGCCATCGCCGGCAAGACCCTGATGGAAGTGATGGAGCTGGTCAAGGCCATCGAAGAGAAGTTCGGCGTCTCCGCCGCCGCCCCGGTCGCCGTGGCCGCCGGCCCGGTCGCCGCTGGTCCGGCCGCCGAGGAGCAGACCGAGTTCACCGTGGTCCTGAAGGCCGCCGGCGACAAGAAGGTCGAGGTCATCAAGGCGGTCCGCGCCATCACCGGCCTGGGCCTGAAGGAGGCCAAGGACCTGGTCGAGGGCGCCCCGAAGGACGTCAAGGAAGGCGTGTCGAAGGAAGACGCCGAGAAGTTCAAGAAGGAACTGGAAGCCGCCGGCGCCACCGTCGAGCTCAAGTAAGCAGTACCTTGCATCGCCGGAACGCTCGGTGATGCGCCAAAGGCTGGGGGCGAAAGCCCCCGGCCTTCGGTCGTTTCCGGGGCCCATGGCTCCGAAGGGGCCCCGCGAGGGGCCTGCAGTACAGAAAACCCAGTTCCGCACAGGGGAGCTGGTAGTCGGAAGTAGCGGGAGATGGCGTGCTGGTGCCGGCAATACCAGCGACTACCGACTGACAGCTTCATGTTCCCCCGGGTCCGCGGACGCGCGGCCCGCACTGCCAAAGGTGGTACATCCATGACGACGTATTCGTTCACCGAGAAGAAGCGCATCCGCAAGGACTTCGGCAAGCAGCGCTCCATCCTCGAGGTGCCGTTCCTGCTGGCCATCCAGGTCGATTCGTACCGCGAATTCCTGCAGGCCGACACCGACCCCGCCAAGCGCCGCGACACCGGCCTGCACGCGGCGCTGAAGTCGGTGTTCCCGATCGTCAGCTACAGCGGCAACGCCGCGCTGGAGTACGTCGGCTACAAGCTCGGCGAGCCCGTGTTCGACGAGCGCGAGTGCCGCAACCGCGGCCTGTCCTACGGCGCCCCGCTGCGCGTGACCGTGCGCCTGGTGATCTACGACCGCGAGTCCTCCACCAAGGCGATCAAGTACGTCAAGGAGCAGGAGGTCTACCTCGGCGAGATCCCGCTGATGACCGAGCACGGCACGTTCATCGTGAACGGCACCGAGCGCGTCATCGTCTCGCAGCTGCACCGCAGCCCGGGCGTGTTCTTCGACCATGACCGCGGCAAGACCCACAGCTCGGGCAAGCTGCTGTACAGCGCCCGCATCATCCCCTACCGCGGCTCCTGGCTGGACTTCGAGTTCGACCCGAAGGACGCCCTGTACACCCGCATCGACCGTCGCCGCAAGCTGCCGGTGACCATCCTGCTGCGCGCCCTCGGCTACAACAACGAGGAGATGCTGCGCGCCTTCTTCGAGATCAACACCTTCCACATCCTGCCGGAAGGCGTGCAGCTGGAACTGGTGCCGGAGCGCCTGCGCGGCGAAACCCTGGGCTTCGACCTGTCCGACGGCGAGAAGGTCATCGTCGAGGCCGGCAAGCGCATCACCGCGCGCCACGTGCGCCAGCTGGAGCAGTCGGGCATCACCGCGCTGGCGGTGCCGGACGAGTACCTGCTGGGCCGCATCCTGGCCCACGACGTGGTCGACGCCAACACCGGCGAGCTGCTGGCCGCCGCCAACGACGAGATCACCGACGAGCACCTGGCCGCGTTCCGCAAGGCCGGCGTGTCCAGCATCGGCACCCTGTGGGTGAACGACCTCGACCGCGGCCCGTACCTGTCCAACACCTTGCGCATCGACCCGACCCGCACCCAGCTGGAGGCGCTGGTCGAGATCTACCGCATGATGCGCCCGGGCGAGCCGCCGACCAAGGAAGCGGCCCAGAACCTGTTCCACAACCTGTTCTTCACCTTCGAGCGCTACGACCTGTCGGCCGTGGGCCGGATGAAGTTCAACCGCCGCGTCGGCCGCAAGGACGTCGTCGGCCCGGCCGTGCTGTACGACCACAAGTACTTCGCCGAGCGCGCCGACGACGAGTCCAAGGCGCTGGTGTCCGAGCAGGGCGAGACCTCGGACATCCTCGACGTGCTGCGCGTGCTGACCGAGATCCGCAACGGCCGCGGCGTGGTCGACGACATCGACCACCTGGGCAACCGCCGCGTGCGTTCGGTCGGCGAGATGGCCGAGAACGTGTTCCGCGTGGGCCTGGTCCGCGTCGAGCGCGCGGTCAAGGAGCGCCTGTCGATGGCCGAGTCCGAGGGCCTGACCCCGCAGGAGCTGATCAACGCCAAGCCGGTGGCCGCCGCGATCAAGGAGTTCTTCGGCTCCTCGCAGCTGTCGCAGTTCATGGACCAGAACAACCCGCTGTCGGAGGTCACCCACAAGCGCCGCGTCTCGGCGCTGGGTCCGGGCGGCCTGACCCGCGAGCGCGCCGGCTTCGAGGTGCGCGACGTGCACCCGACCCACTACGGCCGCGTCTGCACCATCGAGACCCCGGAAGGCCCGAACATCGGCCTGATCAACTCGCTGGCCGTGTTCGCCCGCACCAACCAGTACGGCTTCCTGGAGACGCCGTACCGCAAGGTCGTGGACGGCCGCATCACCGACGAGGTCGAGTACCTGTCGGCGATCGAGGAGAACGAGTACGTCATCGCCCAGGTCAACGCCGCCCATGACAAGGAAGGCCGCCTGACCGAGGCCTTCGTGCCGTGCCGCCACCAGGGCGAGTCGCTGCTGAAGCCGGCCTCCGAGATCCACTACATGGACGTGTCGCCGATGCAGACCGTGTCGGTCGCCGCGGCGCTGGTCCCGTTCCTGGAGCACGACGACGCCAACCGCGCGCTGATGGGCGCCAACATGCAGCGCCAGGCGGTCCCGACCCTGCGTGCCCAGACCCCGCTGGTCGGCACCGGCATCGAGCGCGCCGTGGCGCGCGACTCGGGCGTGACCGTGAACGCCCGCCGCGGCGGCGAGGTTGTGCAGGTCGACGCCGGCCGCATCGTGGTCAAGGTCAACGAGGAGGAGATCTCCGGCGAGCAGGATGCCGGCGTCGACATCTACACCCTGACCAAGTACACCCGCTCCAACCAGAACACCTGCATCAACCAGCGTCCGCTGGTGCACGTGGGCGACGTGGTCGCGCGCGGCGACGTGCTGGCCGACGGCCCGTCGACCGACATCGGCGAGCTGGCCCTCGGCCAGAACATGCTGATCGCGTTCATGCCGTGGAACGGCTACAACTTCGAGGACTCGATCCTGCTGTCGGAGCGCGTGGTCCAGGAGGACCGCTACACCACGATCCACATCGAGGAGCTGACCTGCGTCGCCCGCGACACCAAGCTGGGCCCGGAGGAAATCACCGCCGACATCCCGAACGTGTCCGAGCAGGCCCTGGGCCGCCTGGACGAGTCGGGCGTGGTGTACATCGGCGCCGAGGTGCGCGCCGGCGACATCCTGGTGGGCAAGGTCACGCCGAAGGGCGAGAGCCAGCTGACCCCCGAGGAGAAGCTGCTGCGCGCGATCTTCGGCGAGAAGGCCTCCGACGTTAAGGACAGCTCGCTGCGCGTGCCGCCGGGCATGGACGGCACCGTCATCGACGTGCAGGTCTTCACCCGCGACGGCATCGAGAAGGACAAGCGCGCCAAGCAGATCGAGGAAAACGAGATCCGCCGCGTCAAGAAGGACTTCGACGACCAGTTCCGCATCCTCGAGGCGGCGATCTACGCGCGCCTGCGCACCCAGATCGTGGGCAAGGTCGCCAACGGCGGCCCGGGCCTGAAGAAGGGCGACACCATCACCGACGCCTACCTGGACGGCCTGAAGAAGTCCGACTGGTTCGCCCTGCGCATGAAGGACGACGACGCCGCCGAGGCGATCGAACGCGCGCAGAAGCAGATCCAGGCCCACGAGAAGGAGTTCGAGCGCCGCTTCGCCGACAAGCGCGGCAAGATCACCCAGGGCGACGACCTGGCCCCGGGCGTGCTGAAGATGGTCAAGGTGTTCCTGGCCGTGAAGCGCCGCATCCAGCCGGGCGACAAGATGGCCGGCCGCCACGGCAACAAGGGCGTCGTGTCCAACGTGGTCCCGGTCGAGGACATGCCGTACATGGCCGACGGCACCCCGGTCGACATCTGCCTCAACCCGCTGGGCGTGCCTTCGCGCATGAACATCGGCCAGATCCTCGAGGTGCACCTGGGCTGGGCCGCCAAGGGCCTGGGCAAGCGCATCCAGAAGATGCTGGACGAGCAGCGCGCCGTGTCCGAGCTGCGCGAGTTCCTGGGCAAGGTCTACAACCACGACAACGAGCTGTTCGGCCAGCGCGTGGACCTGTCGCAGTTCAGCGACGAGGAGCTGGTGGCGATGGCGCGCAACCTCACCGACGGCGTGCCGATGGCCACCCCGGTGTTCGACGGCGCCCACGAGGAGGAGATCCGGCAGATGCTGGAGCTGGCCTACCCGGACGACGACCCGGAGACCGCCCGCCTCGGCTTCAACGCCAGCAAGACCCAGATGCAGCTGTACGACGGCCGCACCGGCGAGGCGTTCGACCGCAAGACCACGGTCGGCTACATGCACTACCTGAAGCTGAACCACCTGGTCGACGACAAGATGCACGCCCGCTCCACCGGCCCGTACTCGCTGGTCACCCAGCAGCCACTGGGCGGCAAGGCGCAGTTCGGCGGCCAGCGCTTCGGCGAGATGGAAGTGTGGGCGCTGGAAGCCTACGGCGCGGCATACACCCTGCAGGAAATGCTGACGGTGAAGTCCGACGACGTGCAGGGCCGCAACCAGATGTACAAGAACATCGTCGACGGCAACCACGAGATGGTCGCGGGCATGCCGGAGTCCTTCAACGTTCTGGTGAAGGAAATCCGCTCGCTGGCCATCAACATGGAGTTGGAGGACGAGTAAGGCGCGCGGCGCGGCCCGCCACGGACGGGCCGCGCTTCCCCCGAATCGCCCGATCGACCGCCTTTACTCCTGACGGAGACAAGAAATGAAAGACCTGCTCAACCTCTTCAACCAGCAGCGCCAGACGCTGGACTTCGACGCGATCAAGATCGCCCTGGCTTCGCCGGACCTGATCCGCTCGTGGTCCTTCGGCGAGGTGAAGAAGCCCGAGACGATCAACTACCGCACCTTCAAGCCGGAGCGCGACGGCCTGTTCTGCGCGGCCATCTTCGGCCCGATCAAGGACTACGAGTGCCTGTGCGGCAAGTACAAGCGCATGAAGCACCGTGGCGTGGTCTGCGAGAAGTGCGGCACCGAGGTCACCCTGGCCAAGGTCCGCCGCGAGCGCATGGGCCACATCGACCTGGCCTCGCCGGTCGCGCACATCTGGTTCCTGAAGTCGCTGCCGTCCCGCATTGGCCTGATGCTGGACATGACCCTGCGCGACATCGAGCGCATCCTGTACTTCGAGGCCTACGTGGTCACCGAGCCGGGCCTGACCCCGCTCGAGCGCCGCCAGCTGCTGACCGAAGAGCAGTACATGCAGGCGCGCCAGGAGCACGGCGACGACTTCGACGCCGCCATGGGCGCCGAGGCGATCTACGAGCTGCTGCGCACCATCGACCTGCAGGCCGAGATGGCGCGCCTGCGCGAGGAGATCGCCGCCACCGGTTCGGAGACCAAGCTCAAGCGCCTGACCAAGCGCATCAAGCTGATCGAGGCGTTCATCGAGTCCGGCAACCGTCCGGAGTGGATGGTCATGACCGTGCTGCCGGTGCTGCCGCCGGACCTGCGCCCGCTGGTCCCGCTGGACGGCGGCCGCTTCGCGACCTCCGACCTGAACGACCTGTACCGCCGCGTCATCAACCGCAACAACCGCCTGCGCCGCCTGCTGGAGCTCAACGCGCCCGACATCATCGTGCGCAACGAGAAGCGCATGCTGCAGGAGTCGGTTGACGCGCTGATGGACAACGGCCGCCGCGGCCGCGCCATCACCGGCACCAACAAGCGCCCGCTCAAGTCGCTGGCCGACATGATCAAGGGCAAGCAGGGCCGCTTCCGCCAGAACCTGCTCGGCAAGCGCGTCGACTACTCGGGCCGTTCGGTCATCGTGGTCGGCCCGTACCTGCGCCTGCACCAGTGCGGCCTGCCGAAGAAGATGGCGCTGGAGCTGTTCAAGCCGTTCGTGTTCGCCAAGCTGCAGCGCCGCGGCCTGGCCACCACCATCAAGGCCGCCAAGAAGCTGGTCGAGCGCGAAGAGGCCGAGGTGTGGGACATCCTCGAGGAGGTCATCCGCGAGCACCCGGTGCTGCTGAACCGCGCCCCGACCTTGCACCGCCTGGGCATCCAGGCGTTCGAGCCGGTGCTGATCGAGGGCAAGGCCATCCAGCTGCACCCGCTGGTCTGCACCGCGTTCAACGCCGACTTCGACGGCGACCAGATGGCCGTGCACGTCCCGCTGAGCCTCGAGGCCCAGCTGGAGGCGCGCGCCCTGATGATGTCGACCAACAACATCCTGTCGCCCGCCAACGGCGAGCCGATCATCGTGCCGTCGCAGGACGTGGTGCTCGGCCTGTACTACATGACCCGCGCCCTGGAGAACAAGAAGGGCGAGGGCATGGTGTTCGCCAACGTGGCCGAGGTTAAGCGCGCCTACGACAACCGCGTGGTCGAGCTGCACGCCAAGGTCAAGGTCCGCATCACCGAGGTGGTGAAGGACGAGGCCGGCAACAAGCACAAGAAGGCGACGATCGTGGATACCACGGTCGGCCGCGCCCTGCTGGCCGAGATCCTGCCGGAGGGCCTGCCGTTCGAGCTGGCCAACACCGAGCTGACCAAGAAGAACATCAGCCGCCTGATCAACAGCTGCTACCGCCGCCTGGGCCTGAAGGACACCGTGGTGTTCGCCGACCAGCTGATGTACACCGGCTTCAGCTTCGCCACCCGCGCCGGCGTGTCGATCGGCATCGACGACATGCTGATCCCGGAGGAGAAGAAGAGCATCCTCGCCGAGGCCGAGGCCGAGGTGCTGGAGATCCAGGAGCAGTACCAGAGCGGCCTGGTCACCGCCGGCGAGCGCTACAACAAGGTGGTCGACATCTGGTCGCGCACCAACGAGCGCATCGCCAAGGCGATGATGGAGACCATCGGCACCGACAAGGTGGTCAACGCCAAGGGCGAGGAAGTCGCGCAGAAGTCGATGAACTCGCTGTACATCATGGCCGACTCCGGTGCCCGTGGTTCGCAGGCGCAGATCCGACAGCTGGCCGGCATGCGCGGCCTGATGGCCCGCCCGGACGGCTCGATCATCGAGACCCCGATCAAGGCGAACTTCCGCGAAGGCCTGAACGTGCAGGAGTACTTCAACTCCACCCACGGCGCCCGCAAGGGCCTGGCCGACACCGCGCTGAAGACCGCCAACTCCGGTTACCTGACCCGCCGCCTGGTCGACGTGGCGCAGGACGTGGTGATCACCGAGGCCGACTGCGGCACGCTGCAGGGCCTGACCATGACCCCGATCGTGGAAGGCGGCGACGTGGTCGAGCCGCTGAAGGACCGCGTGCTGGGCCGCGTCGTGGCCGAGGACGTGTTCCTGCCGGGCAACGACGAGGACCCGATCGTCACCCGCAACACCCTGCTGGACGAGGTGTGGGTGCAGAAGCTGGAGGACGCCGGCGTCCAGTCGATCAAGGTGCGTTCGACCATCACCTGCGAATCGCCCTTCGGCGTGTGCGCGCACTGCTACGGCCGCGACCTGGCCCGTGGCCACCTGGTCAACATCGGCGAGTCGGTGGGCGTCATCGCCGCCCAGTCGATCGGCGAACCGGGTACCCAGCTGACGATGCGTACCTTCCACATCGGCGGCGCGGCTTCGCGTGCCGCCGCGGTGGACAGCATCACGGTCAAGACCACCGGCTCGATCAAGTTCAACAACCTCAAGACCGTCGAGCATTCCGGCGGCCACCTGGTCGCGGTGTCGCGTTCGGGCGAAGTGTCGGTCCTCGACCCGCACGGCCGCGAGCGCGAGCGCTACAAGCTGCCGTACGGCGCCACCATCAACGTCAAGGACGGCGCCGAGGTCAAGGCCGGCCAGACCGTGGCCAACTGGGATCCGCACAACCACCCGATCGTGTCGGAAGTGGCCGGCTTCGTCCGCTTCGTTGACTTCGTCGATGGCGTCACCGTCATCGAGAAGACCGACGAACTGACCGGCCTGGCCTCGCGCGAGATCACCGATCCCAAGCGCCGCGGCTCGCAGGGCAAGGACCTGCGCCCGCTGGTCCGCATCGTCGACAAGGACGGCAACGACCTGACCATCCCGGGCACCGACCTGCCGGCGCAGTACCTGCTGCCGCCGCGCTCGGTGGTGAACCTGCAGGACGGCGCCCCGGTGGGCGTGGGCGACGTGGTCGCCAAGATCCCGCAGGAAGCGTCCAAGACCCGCGACATCACCGGCGGTCTGCCGCGCGTGGCCGACCTGTTCGAGGCGCGCAAGCCGAAGGATCCGGCGATCCTGGCCGAGAAGTCCGGCGTGGTCAGCTTCGGCAAGGACACCAAGGGCAAGCAGCGCCTGATCATCAAGGGCCCGGACGGCGAGGAGCACGAGGAGCTGATCCCGAAGTACCGCCAGATCATCGTGTTCGAGGGCGAGCACGTGACCAAGGGCGAGACCATCGTGGACGGCGAGCCGAGCCCGCAGGACATCCTGCGCCTGAAGGGCGTGGAGGACCTGGCCGCGTACCTGGTCAAGGAGATCCAGGACGTCTACCGCCTGCAGGGCGTGAAGATCAACGACAAGCACATCGAGGTGATCACCCGCCAGATGCTGCGCAAGGTCGAGATCACCGACCAGGGCGATTCCAAGTTCCTCAACGGCGAGCAGGTGGAGAAGCAGCGCGTGATCGAGGAGAACGCGCGCCTGGTGGCCCGCGGCGAGATCCCGGCCAAGTACGAGCCGGTGCTGCTGGGCATCACCAAGGCCTCGCTGGCGACCGAGTCGTTCATCTCGGCGGCCTCCTTCCAGGAGACCACCCGCGTGCTGACCGAGGCGGCCGTCCGCGGCACCCGCGACAACCTGCGCGGCCTGAAGGAGAACGTCATCGTCGGCCGCCTGATCCCGGCGGGTACCGGCCTGGCCTACCACAGCAAGCGCCGCCGCAACGCCACCGGCCTGACCGAGTCGGAGCTGGAGGCGCTGTCTGGCGGCTCCGAGCCGGCGGCGGTGGCCGAGGCCGAGGCGCCGGAGGCGGCCGCCCCGTCCCAGGAGGACGCGGCGGAGTGATGCACCCGGCCGCCGCCGGCGACGGCGGCGGCCCGGGGATACGGCGGGGCAGGGAGGCCCGGCCGCGCCCGCGATCCCTTCCGGCCCCGGCCGGGCGGGGCGCCGGGACCATGGAAGGTGGGTCGGTTGACGCGGTTTTTACCGTCCCGCTATACTTTCATGTCTCGGCAGGCCGTCCTTCGGCCTGCCGTCGTTTTCACGTCCGGCCCCGGTCCGCGGGGCCCCAAGCAGAAGAACCTTAGAATGGCGACGATCAACCAGCTGGTCCGCAAGCCGCGGCAGGCGGAAACGTACAAGAGCGCCTCGCCGGCACTGGAGAAGTGCCCGCAGCGCCGCGGTGTCTGCACCCGCGTCTACACCACCACCCCGAAGAAGCCGAACTCGGCCCTGCGTAAGGTCGCCAAGGTGCGCCTGACCAACGGCTACGAGGTCATCTCGTACATCGGCGGCGAAGGCCACAACCTCCAGGAGCACTCCGTGGTGCTGATCCGCGGCGGCCGCGTCAAGGACCTGCCGGGCGTGCGTTACCACACCGTCCGCGGTTCGCTGGATGCCGCCGGCGTCACCAAGCGTCGCCAGGGCCGTTCGAAGTACGGCGCCAAGCGCCCGAAGAGCTAATCGAGGAAGCCCGACATGTCCCGTAAAGGTTCCACCCCCCAGCGCTCCGTCCTGCCCGATCCCAAGCACGGGAGCGAGACCATCGCCCGCTTCATCAACATGGTGATGAAGAGCGGCAAGAAGTCGATCGCCGAGAACATCGTGTACGACGCGATGGAAGTGATCGGCCAGAAGAACCCCAACGCCATCGAGCTGGTGCAGAAGGCGCTGGACAACGTCGCCCCCGCGGTCGAGGTCAAGTCCCGTCGCGTCGGTGGCGCGACCTACCAGGTGCCGGTCGAGGTTCGCGCCTCCCGCCGCCTGGCCCTGGCCATGCGCTGGGTGATCGATTCGGCCCGCAAGCGCGGCGAGAACTCGATGGCCCGCAAGCTGGCCGGCGAGCTGCTGGACGCGGCCGAGAACCGCGGTGGCGCGATCAAGAAGCGCGAAGAGACCCACCGCATGGCCGAGGCCAACAAGGCCTTCGCCCACTACCGCTGGTAACAGCCCGCGGGCCCCTGGCGGGCCCGCGCGACCAGCCCGGACGGCGCGGCATGTTCCGCGCCCTCCGCATTTCAGGGGGTGCCGCGCAGCCGGCCCCTGCAACCGAAACGCCAAGCTAACGAGAGGCTCCCCGTGGCCCGCACTACTCCCATCGAGCGTTACCGCAATTTCGGCATCATGGCCCACATCGATGCCGGCAAGACCACCACGTCCGAGCGCATCCTGTTCTACACCGGCAAGAGCCACAAGATCGGTGAAGTGCACGATGGCGCCGCGACCATGGACTGGATGGAGCAGGAGCAGGAGCGTGGCATCACGATCCAGTCCGCTGCCACCACCGCGTTCTGGAAGGGCATGGACAAGTCCTTCCCGGAGCACCGCTTCAACATCATCGACACCCCCGGGCACGTGGACTTCACCATCGAGGTGGAGCGCTCGCTGCGCGTGCTGGACGGCGCGGTGTTCGTGCTGTGCGCCGTCGGCGGCGTGCAGCCGCAGTCGGAGACCGTGTGGCGCCAGGCCAACAAGTACCACGTGCCGCGCATCGCGTTCGTCAACAAGATGGACCGCACCGGTGCCAACTTCTTCAAGGTCCGTGACCAGCTGAAGTCGCGCCTGGGTGCCGTGCCGGTCCCGATGCAGATCCCGATCGGCGCCGAGGACAATTTCGTCGGCGTGGTCGACCTGGTCAAGATGAAGGCCATCCACTGGGACGAGAAGACCCAGGGCATGACCTTCGAGTACCGCGACATCCCGGAAGAGCTGAAGGCCCAGGCCGAGGAAGCCCGTTCGTACATGGTCGAGTCCGCGGCCGAGGCGAACGAGGAGCTGATGGACAAGTACCTGGGCGGCGAGGAGCTGACCGAGGACGAGATCTACAGCGCCCTGCGCCAGCGCACCCTGGCCACCGAGATCGTGCCGATGTTCTGCGGCTCGGCGTTCAAGAACAAGGGCGTGCAGGCCATGCTCGACGGCGTGGTCAAGCTGCTGCCGTCGCCGGTCGACGTGCCGGCGGTGAAGGGCGTCGACATGGACGACGAGACCAAGGAGATGACCCGCGAGTCGTCCGACAAGGCTCCGTTCTCGGCCCTGGCGTTCAAGATCATGACCGACCCGTTCGTCGGTTCGCTGACCTTCTTCCGCGTCTACTCCGGCACCCTGAGCGCCGGCGACCAGGTGCTGAACTCGGTCAAGAACAAGAAGGAGCGCATCGGCCGCCTGCTGCAGATGCACTCCAACCAGCGCGACGAGATCAAGGAAGTGCTGGCAGGCGACATCGCCGCCGCGGTGGGCCTGAAGGACGTCACCACCGGTGACACCCTGTGCGCCATCGACGCCCCGATCGTCCTGGAGCGCATGGCGTTCCCGGAGCCGGTGATCTCGATGGCCGTGGAGCCGAAGACCAAGTCCGACCAGGAGAAGATGGGCAACGCCCTGAGCCGCTTGGCCCAGGAAGACCCGTCGTTCCGCGTCCGCACCGACGAGGAGTCCGGCCAGACCATCATCTCGGGCATGGGCGAGCTGCACCTGGACATCATCGTCGACCGCCTGAAGCGCGAGTTCAACGTCGAGGCCAACGTCGGCAAGCCGCAGGTCGCCTACCGCGAGACCATCCGCTCCAGCGACGTCAAGTCGGACTACAAGCACGCCAAGCAGTCCGGTGGTAAGGGCCAGTACGGCCACGTCGTGATCGAGATGTCGCCGATCACCGCCGAGGACCGCGAGAAGTACGCCGACCTGATCAAGGACGACTTCCTGTTCCTCAACGAGATCACCGGCGGCGTGATCCCGAAGGAGTTCATCCCGTCGGTCGAGAAGGGCCTGCGCGAGACCATCACCAGCGGCCCGCTGGCCGGCTTCCCGGTCGTCGGCGTCAAGGTCAAGCTGGTCTTCGGTTCGTACCACGACGTCGACTCGTCGGAAATGGCGTTCAAGCTGGCCGCCTCGATGGCGTTCAAGCAGGGCTTCGCCAAGGCCAGCCCGGTGCTGCTGGAGCCGATCATGAAGGTCGAGATCGTCAGCCCCGAGGATTACCTGGGCGACGTCATGGGCGACGTGAGCCGCCGCCGCGGCGTGCTGCAGGGCCAGGACGACAGCCCGTCGGGCAAGATCATCAACGCGATGATCCCGATGAGCGAGATGTTCGGCTACGCCACCGCGCTGCGCTCGATGACCCAGGGCCGCGCCACCTTCTCGATGGAGTTCGACCACTACGAGGAAGCGCCGAACAACATCGCCGAGACGGTGATCAAGAAGGCGTAAGCGGCGGCGCCCCCGGGCGCGCACATACCAGGCAGGCCATCCCCCGGGGTGGCCCTGCCTCCCAGGAAAAATCCAAGTACAAGAGGTATTTCACCAATGTCCAAGGGTAAGTTCGAGCGCACCAAGCCGCACGTGAACGTCGGCACCATCGGCCACGTTGACCATGGCAAGACCACGCTGACGGCCGCGCTGACGAAGGTCGGTGCCGAGCGTTTCGGCGGCGAGTTCCACGCGTACGACGCGATCGACAAGGCGCCGGAAGAGAAGGCCCGCGGCATCACGATCTCGACCTCGCACGTCGAGTACGAATCGCCGACCCGCCACTACGCGCACGTGGACTGCCCGGGCCACGCCGACTACGTGAAGAACATGATCACCGGTGCGGCGCAGATGGACGGCGCGATCCTGGTGGTGTCGGCGGCTGACGGCCCGATGCCGCAGACCCGCGAGCACATCCTGCTGGCCCGCCAGGTGGGCGTGCCGTACATCGTGGTCTTCCTGAACAAGGCGGACATGGTGGACGACGCCGAGCTGCTGGAGCTGGTGGAGATGGAAGTCCGCGAGCTGCTGAGCAAGTACGACTTCCCGGGCGACGACACCCCGATCATCAAGGGTTCGGCGCTGAAGGCGCTGGAAGGCGACCAGTCGGAGATCGGCGTTCCGGCGATCATCCAGCTGGTGGACGCGCTGGACAGCTACATCCCGACCCCGGAGCGCGACGTTGACAAGCCGTTCCTGATGCCGGTCGAGGACGTGTTCTCGATCTCGGGCCGCGGCACCGTGGTGACCGGCCGCATCGAGCGCGGCGTGATCAAGGTGGGCGACGAAGTGGAAATCGTCGGCATCCGTCCGACCCAGAAGACCACCGTCACCGGCGTGGAGATGTTCCGCAAGCTGCTGGACCAGGGCCAGGCGGGCGACAACGCGGGCCTGCTGCTGCGCGGCACCAAGCGTGACGAGGTCGAGCGTGGCCAGGTGCTGGCCAAGCCGGGCACGATCACCCCGCACACCGACTTCGAGGCCGAGGTGTACGTGCTGTCGAAGGACGAGGGCGGCCGCCACACCCCGTTCTTCAAGGGCTACCGTCCGCAGTTCTACTTCCGCACCACCGACATCACTGGCGCCGTCCAGCTGCCGGAGGGCGTGGAGATGGTGATGCCGGGCGACAACGTGAAGATGTCGGTGTCGCTGATCAACCCGGTGGCCATGGACGAGGGCCTGCGCTTCGCGATCCGCGAGGGTGGCCGTACCGTCGGCGCCGGCGTGGTCGCCAAGATCCTGAAGTAATTCAGGTTCACTGACCCCCTGTCCGCCTGGGCGGGCAGGGGGCTTACCGCGAAAAGAGGTGCAGGAAGCGCCTCGTGTTCGCCAGACAGGGAAAAGTCGCGTGACGCAGAGCGCGGGACAGCCATGTGCTGTTGACGCGCCGTTTTACGCGTTCTATACTTTTCCGTCTGGGCAGGCCGGCTCGCTGGTCTGCCCGCACTTTTGGGGGTCGCCCGGTGCGGCCTCCTGTCCGGCGCGGGACCGGCCGGGCGAACGAACCATACCGGGGCAGGCATCCCAGAGGCCGCGCCCGTCGCTCTTTTAACGAAGGAACTCCGTCATGGCGGACCAAAAGATCCGGATTCGGCTCAAGGCGTTCGATCACCGTCTGATCGACCGTTCGGCCAGCGAGATCGTCGAAACGGCCAAGAGGACCGGCGCGCAGGTGCGTGGCCCGATCCCGCTGCCGACCAAGATCGAACGTTACACCATCCTCGTCTCCCCGCATGCCGACAAGGATGCGCGTGACCAGTACGAGACCCGCACGCACAAGCGCGTGCTCGACATCGTCGACCCCAACGACAAGACCGTGGACGCGCTGATGAAGCTCGAGCTCGCGGCTGGCGTCGACGTCCAGATCAAGCTCGCCTGAGGACTGCCGACATGACGAAGAAGTATTCGTTGGGTCTGGTCGGCCGCAAGGCCGGCATGAGCCGCGTCTTCACCGAGGATGGCCGTTCCATTCCGGTGACCCTGATCGAGGCCACCCCGAACCGCATCACCCAGATCAAGACCGTCGAGGTCGACGGCTACAGCGCTGTCCAGGTGACCACCGGCGCCTGCCGTGCGTCGCTGGTGAACAAGCCGCTGGCCGGCCACTACGCCAAGGCCAAGGTCGAAGCCGGCCGCGGCCTGTGGGAGTTCCGCGTCGCCGACGACAAGATCGGTGATTTCGCCATCGGTGGCGAGATCAAGGCCGACATCTTCGAGGTGGGCCAGAAGGTCGACGTCCAGGGCGTGACCAAGGGCAAGGGCTTCCAGGGCACCATCAAGCGCCACAACTTCACCATGGGCGACGCGACCCACGGTAACTCGCTGTCGCACCGCGCCCCGGGTTCGATCGGCCAGCGCCAGACCCCCGGCCGCGTGTTCCCCGGCAAGAAGATGGCCGGCCACATGGGCGCCGAGACCCAGAGCACGCAGAACCTGGAAGTGGTTCGCGTCGATGCCGAGCGCGGCCTGATCGCCGTTCGCGGCGCCGTCCCGGGTGCCCCGGGTGGCGACGTGATCGTGCGCCCGGCGAGCAAGGCGTAAGGAGAAGCACGATGGAACTCACCATTACGGGTAGCGCCAACAAGCTGTCGGTTTCCGACGCCGTGTTCGGCCGCGAATTCAGCGAGGACCTGGTCCACCAGGTCGTGGTGGCCTACCAGGCCGCGGGCCGTGCCGGCACCAAGGCGCAGAAGACCCGCGCCGAGGTCAACGGCACCACCAAGAAGTCCAAGCGGCAGAAGGGCGGCGGCGCGCGTCACGGCGCCCTGACGGCCCCGATCTTCGTCGGCGGCGGCCGGGCCTTCGCGGCCAAGCCGCGCAGCTACGACCAGAAGGTCAACCGCAAGATGTACCGCGCCGCGATCGCCGCGATCCTGTCCGAGCTGAACCGCCAGGGCCGCCTGAAGGTCGTCGAGTCGTTCGACGTCGACGCCCCGAAGACCAAGGGCCTGGTCGAGAAGCTGGCCGGTTTCGAGCTGGGCAAGCGCCCGCTGATCGTCACCGAGGACGCCTCCGAGAACCTGTTCCTGTCGGCCCGCAACCTGCCGTACGTGCAGGTCCGCGACGTCCAGGGCCTGGATCCGGTCGCCCTGGTCGGCGCCGATTCCGTGCTGATCACCGCCGATGCGGTCAAGAAGGTCGAGGAGTGGCTGGCATGAGCACCAACGAGAAGATTTTCAGCGTACTGCTCGCGCCGCGCGTGTCCGAGAAGACCGCTCGCCTGCAGGAAGTGAGCAACCAGTACGTGTTCGAGGTTTCGAACGACGCCACCAAGGCCGACGTCAAGGCCGCGGTGGAACAGCTGTTCGACGTCAAGGTCGAGTCGGTCAACGTCGTCAACGTGAAGGGCAAGAACAAGTCCTTCCGCTTCCGTTCCGGTCGCCGCGGCGACTGGCGTAAGGCGTACGTGCGCCTGGCCGAGGGCCAGAGCATCGACGTGTCCGCGAAGGCCTGAGGGTGATCCCATGCCATTGATGAAGTTCAAGCCCACCTCTGCCGGCCGCCGCTCCGCGGTCCGCGTGGTCACCCCCGACCTCCACAAGGGTGCCCCGCACGCCGCGCTCGTCGAGAAGCAGAGCAAGTCCGGCGGCCGCAACCACCACGGCCGCATCACCACCCGCCACATCGGTGGTGGCCACAAGCACCACTACCGCCTGATCGACTTCAAGCGCAACAAGGAAGGCATCGCGGCGCGCGTGGAGCGGATCGAATACGATCCGAACCGCACCGCCCACATCGCCCTGCTGTGCTACGTCGACGGCGAGCGCCGCTACATCATCGCCCCGAAGGGCCTGAAGGCCGGCGACCAGGTGATCGCGGGTTCCGACGCCCCGATCAAGGCCGGCAACACCCTGCCGCTGCGCAACATCCCGGTCGGCACCACGGTGCACTGCATCGAGCTGAAGCCGGGCAAGGGCGCGCAGATCGCCCGCGCCGCCGGCGCCGGCGTGCAGCTGGTCGCCCGCGAGGGCGCCTACGCGCTGCTCCGCCTGCGTTCGGGCGAGATGCGCAAGGTGCCGGCCGAGTGCCGCGCCACCATCGGCGAGGTCGGCAACGACGAGCACAACCTGGAGAAGCTGGGCAAGGCCGGCGCCAAGCGTTGGCGCGGCGTGCGCCCGACCGTCCGCGGTGCGGCGATGAACCCGGTTGACCACCCGCACGGCGGTGGTGAGGCCAAGGCCGGCCAGGGTAACCCGCATCCGGTCACCCCGTGGGGTGTCCCGACCAAGGGTTACAAGACGCGCAGCAACAAGCGCACCCAGAAGTTCATCGTCCGCGATCGTAGGGGCTAATCGACCATGCCACGTTCCCTCAAGAAAGGCCCGTTCGTCGATCACCACCTCCTCAAGAAGGTGGAGGCCGCGGGCGGCACCAAGAAGCCGATCAAGACCTGGTCGCGCCGTTCCATGATCCTGCCGGAAATGGTGGGGTTCACCATCGCCGTCCATAACGGCAAGAACCATGTTCCGGTTCTCATCAACGAGAACATGGTCGGCCACAAGCTCGGCGAGTTCGCTGTCACCCGGACCTTCAAGGGTCACGGCGGCGACAAGAAGTCGAAGTAAGGAGATGACCATGGAAGCGAAAGCCATCCTGCGCACCGCGCGCATCTCCCCGCAGAAGGCCCGCCTGGTCGCCGACCAGGTGCGCGGCCTGCCGGCCGAGCGTGCCGTCAACCTGCTGAAGTTCTCCGACAAGAAGGCCGCCGCCCTGATCAAGAAGGTCGTCGAGTCGGCCATCGCCAACGCCGAGAACAACAACGGCGCCGACGTGGACGCCCTCAAGGTCAAGACCATCATGGTCGACGAGGGCCCGACCCTGAAGCGCTTCATGGCGCGAGCCAAGGGCCGCGGCACCCGCATCCTCAAGCGGACCAGCCACATCACCGTCGTCGTGGGAGAGGGCAAGTAATATGGGTCACAAAGTTCATCCCACCGGCATCCGCCTGGGCATCGCCAAGGACTGGAACTCGAAGTGGTACGCGGGCAAGGGCGAGTACGCCGACTACCTGGCGGCCGACCTGAAGGTCCGCAAGATGCTGCGCAAGAAGCTGGCCCAGGCCGGCATCAGCCGCATCCTGATCGAGCGCCCGGCCAAGACCGCCCGCGTCACCATCCACACCGCCCGCCCGGGCGTGGTGATCGGCAAGCGCGGTGAGGACATCGAGAAGCTGCGCCGCGAGGTCAGCGAGCTGATGGGCGTCCCGGCGCACATCAACGTCAGCGAGGTGCGCAAGCCCGAGCTCGACGCCCAGCTGGTCGCCGAGTCCATCGCCCAGCAGCTGGAGCGCCGCATCATGTTCCGCCGCGCCATGAAGCGCGCGGTCGGCAACGCGATGCGCCTCGGCGCCCTGGGCATCAAGGTCAACGTCGCCGGCCGCCTGAACGGCGCCGAGATCGCCCGTTCGGAGTGGTACCGCGAAGGCCGCGTGCCGCTGCATACCCTGCGCGCGGACATCGACTACGGCTTTGCCGAGGCTCACACCACCTACGGCGTGATCGGCATCAAGGTATGGGTCTACAAGGGCGAGATCTTCGACTTCGCCCAGGTTGGACAGGAGAAGCAGGAAGACGCCAGCAGCCCGCGCGGCGAGCGTGGCGACCGCGAGCGTCCCTCCAGTCCGGCACGTGAAGCGAGGTAACGGCGATGTTGCAACCCAAGCGAACCAAGTACCGCAAGCAGCACAAGGGCCGTAACGAGGGCCTGAGCTGGAGCGCCAACGCCGTGTCCTTCGGCGAGTACGGCCTGAAGGCCACTGCCCACGGTCGCCTGACCGCGCGCCAGATCGAGGCGGCCCGCCGCACGATCAGCCGCTACGTCAAGCGCGGCGGCAAGATGTGGATCCGCGTGTTCCCGGACAAGCCGATCACCCAGAAGCCCATCGAGGTCCGCATGGGCTCCGGTAAGGGTAACGTCGAGTACTGGGTGGCCCAGATCCAGCCGGGCCGCATGATCTATGAAATCGAGGGCGTGTCGGAGGAGCAGGCGCGCGAGGCGTTCCGCCTGGCGGCCGCCAAGCTCTCGGTCACCACCACCTTCGTGACCCGCACGGTGCGCTAATGGCTACGATCAACGAACTCCGTGAAAAGTCGGCCGACGAACTGAAGGCTCACCTGCTGGACCTGCGCAAGGAACAGTTCTCCCTGCGCATGCAGCGGGCGACCGGCCAGCTGACGAAGACCCATGAAACCCGCCGGGTGCGCCGCGAGATCGCTCGCGTTAAGACCCTGCTCGGCAGCAACAAGTAAGGGATCGCAGCGATGAGCGAGAACAACAACAAGCCGCTGCGCACGGTCGAAGGCCGGGTGATCAGCAACAAGATGGACAAGACGGTGACTGTCCTGGTCGAGCGCCAGGTCAAGCACCCGCTGTACGGCAAGTACATCAAGCGGTCGACCAAGCTGCACGCCCACGACGCCGAAAACGCCTGCAAGGAAGGCGACGTGGTGCGCGTGACCGAGGTCGCGCCGATTTCCAAGACCAAGAACTGGCGCGTGGTTGAAGTCGTCACCCGCGCGGCCGAATAAGGGAGATCTGAATCATGATCCAGATGCAGAGCTACCTTGACGCCGCCGACAACTCCGGCGCCAAGGAACTGATGTGCATCAAGGTGCTGGGCGGCTCCAAGCGCCGTTACGCCGGCATCGGTGACATCATCAAGGTGACCGTCAAGGACGCGATCCCGCGCGGCAAGGTCAAGAAGGGCGAGGTCTACGACGCCGTCGTGGTCCGTACCCGCAAGGGCGTCCGCCGTGCCGACGGTTCGCTGATCCGCTTCGACGGCAACGCCGCCGTCCTGCTGAACAACAAGCAGGAGCCGATCGGTACCCGTATCTTCGGACCGGTGACCCGTGAGCTGCGTTCCGAGAAGTTCATGAAGATCGTCTCGCTCGCGCCTGAAGTGCTCTGAGCGGAGGAAGCAGACATGGCAAACCGTATCAAGAAGGGTGACCAGGTCGTGGTCATCGCCGGCAAGGACAAGGGCAAGCAGGGCGAGGTGATCAAGGTGGACGGCGACCGCGTGGTCGTCTCCAACGTGAACCTCGTCAAGCGGCACACCAAGCCGAACCCGCAGGCGGGCATCGCCGGCGGCGTGGTCGAGCGCGAGGCCTCGATCCACATTTCCAACGTGATGCCGCTCAATCCGGCTACCGGCAAGGGCGAGCGCATCGGTTACAAGGTCCTGGAGGATGGACGCAAACTGCGTGTGTTCCGCTCCAGTGGTGAGGCGCTCGACGCCTGAGGAATGAAGCAATGACCACGCGGCTCGAAAAGATCTACAAGGAACAGGTTGTGCCGGCTCTCATGGAGAAGTTCGGCTACACCAATCCGATGGAAGTGCCCAGGCTCGTCAAGATCACCGTGAACATGGGTGTGGGCGAGGCGGCGACCAACAAGAAGGTGCTGGAGAACGCCGTTGCCGACCTGGCCAAGATCACCGGCCAGAAGCCGGTGACCACCAAGGCCCGCGTCTCGGTGGCCTCGTTCAAGATCCGCGACGGCTGGCCGATCGGCTGCAAGGTCACGCTGCGCCGGAACCAGATGTTCGAGTTCCTGGACCGCCTGATCAGCGTCGCGCTGCCGCGCGTGCGCGACTTCCGCGGCGTGTCCGGCCGTTCGTTCGACGGCCGCGGCAACTACAACATGGGCGTGAAGGAACAGATCATCTTCCCGGAAATCGACTTCGACGCTGTCGACGCGATCCGCGGCATGGATATCGCCATCACCACGACCGCCAAGACCGACGCCGAGGCCAAGGCGCTGCTCGAGGCGTTCAAGTTCCCGTTCCGCAACTAAGGGTTAGACACATGGCAAAGACCTCGATGGTCAACCGCGACGCGAAGCGGGAGAAGCTGGCCAAGAAGTACGCCGCCAAGCGCGAGGCCCTGAAGAAGGTGATCTCGAGCCAGACCGCCTCCTACGAGGAGAAGCTCGAGGCGGCGACCAAGCTGCAGAAGCTGCCGCGCGACTCGTCCCCGAGCCGCCAGCGCAACCGTTGCGAGCTGTCCGGCCGTCCGCGCGGCGTGTACCGCAAGTTCGGCCTCGGCCGCAACATGCTGCGCGAAGCCACCATGCGTGGCGACGTGCCCGGCCTGCGCAAGGCCAGCTGGTAAGGAAGGCGAGGGCGGCCCCGGCCGCCCCCGCGGGGAAACCGGCCCCACGGGCCGGTTTTCCTGCTATTATTTTCCGCTTGCCCGGCCCAGCCGCGGCGTGGCAAGGGCCCCGGCCCCTCCCGGGACAATCCAGATTTCGCGAAAGCGGATATCGGTGCACTCAAGGAACCACTCATGAGCATGACTGATCCCATCGCCGACATGCTGGTCCGCATCAAGAATGCGGCCGCTGTGGGCAAGCCGACGGTGAAGCTGCCGTCCTCCAAGATCAAGGTTGCCATCGCCAACGTCCTGAAGGACGAGGGCTACATCTCCGACCTGCGCGTCATCCAGGGCGAGAACAACAAGGCCGAACTCGAGATCGTGCTGAAGTACTTCGAGGGCCGTCCGGTCATCGAGCAGCTCAAGCGCGCCTCGCGCTCGGGCCTGCGCATGTACCGCGGCAAGAACGAGCTGCCGAAGGTCCTTGGCGGCCTCGGCGTGGCCATCATCTCCACCTCCCAGGGCATCATGACCGACAAGCAGGCGCGCAACGCCGGCATCGGCGGCGAAGTCCTGTGCTACGTGGCCTAATCGAAGGAGTACGACGACCATGTCCCGCGTAGCCAAGAAGCCGATCGCCCTGCCGAAGGGCGTGGAACTGAACATCCAGGACACCAGCGTCACCGCCAAGGGTCCGAAGGGCACCCTGTCGCTGGCCAAGCCGGCCGGCGTGAAGATCGCCATCGAGGACGGCCAGGCCGTGCTGTCGGCCGCCGAGCCGTCGCTGATCGCCATGACCGGCACCGTGCGCGCCATCCTGGCCAACATGGTCAAGGGCGTGTCCGAGGGCTTCGAGCGCAAGCTCGAGCTGGTCGGCGTGGGTTACCGCGCCGCGATGCAGGGCAAGGACCTGAACCTGTCGCTGGGCTTCTCCCACCCGGTCGTGTTCCAGGCGCCGGAAGGGATCACCCTGTCCACCCCGAGCCAGACCGAGATCCTGGTCCAGGGCGCCGACAAGCAGCGCGTCGGCGAGATCGCGGCCAAGATCCGCGCAGTGCGTCCGCCGGAGCCCTACAAGGGCAAGGGCGTGAAGTATTCCGACGAAGTCATCATTCGCAAGGAAGCCAAGAAGGCGTAATGCGGCTTCCCCGCGCGCCGGCCCGGCCGGCGCCACGGGGGATCCGCCCAAGCCGATCCGCTTCCGAGGACAGAAACCATGAGCATCAAGAACGACGCCCGCCTGCGCCGCGCCAAGTCCACCCGCGCCCACATCCGCAAGCTCGGCGTGCCGCGCCTGTCGGTCCTGCGTACCGGCCAGCACCTGTACGCCCAGCTGTTCACCGCCGACGGCTCCAAGGTGATCGCCGCCGCCAACACCCTGCAGGCCGACGTCAAGGAAGGCCTGAAGAACGGCAAGAACATCGAGGCCGCGGCCAAGGTCGGCAAGATCATCGCCGAGCGCGCCAAGGCCGCCGGCATCGAGAAGGTCGCCTTCGACCGCTCGGGCTACCGGTACCACGGCCGCATCAAGGCCCTGGCCGACGCCGCCCGCGAGGGTGGCCTGCAGTTCTGATCCCGCGGGCCCGCTTGCGCGGGCCCGTCCTGCCGGCGCGGGTCGCGCCGGGCGCCGCCCTCCTTCTGCGGGGGCGTGACGCTCCACCGCTGTAGACCACAACGACAAGCGGCCCACGAGCCGTACAGACCCAATCCACAAGGAAACAGAAATGGCAGAAGAGCGTCAGCCGCGGGGTCGCGATCGCGACCGCAACCGCGAAGAGAAAATCGACGACGGCATGATCGAGAAGCTGATCGCGGTCAACCGCGTCAGCAAGACCGTCAAGGGCGGCCGCCAGTTCACCTTCACCGCGCTGACCGTGGTCGGCGACGGCGAAGGCCGCGTCGGCTTCGGCTACGGCAAGGCCCGCGAGGTGCCGGTGGCCATCCAGAAGTCGATGGAATACGCGCGCAAGGGCATGCTCACCGTCGAGCTGAACAACGGCACCCTGTGGCACCCGGTCAAGGCCGGCCACGGTGCGGCCCGCGTGTTCATGCAGCCGGCTTCCGAGGGTACCGGCGTCATCGCCGGCGGTGCCATGCGCGCCGTCCTGGAAGCGGTGGGCGTGAAGAACGTGCTGGCCAAGGCCGTCGGTTCGCGCAACCCGATCAACCTGGTCCGCGCCACCCTGAAGGGCCTGGAAGCCATGCAGTCCCCGACCCGCATCGCGGCCAAGCGCGGCAAGAAGGCGGAGGAACTCCTCAATGGCTAACGAGTCCAACAAGACCGTCAAGGTGCGCCTGGTGCGCGGCCTGCGCGGCACCCAGGCCCGTCACCGTCTGTCGGTCCGCGCCCTGGGCCTGAACAAGCTCAACGACGTCCGCGAGCTGAAGGACAGCCCGCAGGTCCGCGGCCTCATCAACCAGCTGCACTACCTGGTGCGGGTCGAGGAGTAAGGAGAATCCCATGCGTCTGAATACTCTCAAGCCCGCCGAGGGCGCCCGCAAGGAGCGCACCCGCGTTGGTCGCGGCATCGGCTCCGGCCTGGGCAAGACCGCCGGCCGCGGCCACAAGGGCTCGTTCGCCCGCGCTGGCAAGGGCAAGATCAAGGCCGGCTTCGAAGGCGGCCAGACCCCGATGCAGCGCCGCCTGCCGAAGATCGGTTTCCGCTCGCTGACCGCGAAGGACACCGCCGAGGTGCTGCTGTACAAGCTCGAGCTGGTCCAGGGCGACGTGGTCGACTTCGCGGCGCTGAAGGCCGCCAAGCTGGTCCCGTCCACCGCCAAGCGCGCGAAGATCGTCAAGAAGGGCGAGCTGTCGCGCAAGCTGGTCATCAAGGGCATCGCCCTGACCGCCGGCGCCAAGGCCGCGGTCGAGGCTGCCGGCGGCAGCATCGAGGAGTAAGTCGCACATGGCGCAAGCTGGCATCGGCAATCTCGGCAGTGGCCTGGGCAAGTTCACCGAACTGCGCCAGCGCCTGCTGTTCGTGCTTGGAGCGTTGGTCGTCTACCGCATCGGCTGTTTCGTGCCGGTGCCCGGCGTCAACCCCGATGCCATGCTTGCCATGATGCAGGCGCAGGGCGGCGGCATCGTGGACATGTTCAACATGTTCTCGGGCGGCGCCCTGCACCGTTTCAGCGTGTTCGCGCTGAACGTGATGCCGTACATCTCCGCGTCGATCGTGATGCAGCTGGCGGTGCACATCTTCCCGGCGCTGAAGTCGATGCAGAAGGAAGGCGAGTCCGGCCGCCGCAAGATCACCCAGTACTCGCGCATCGGCGCGGTGTTCCTGGCGATCGTGCAGGGCGGCAGCATCGCGCTGGCGCTGCAGAACCAGACCGCCCCGGGCGGCATGCCGGTGGTGTACAGCCCGGGCATGGGCTTCGTCCTGACCGCGGTGGTCGCGCTGACCGCCGGCACCATCTTCCTGATGTGGCTGGGCGAGCAGGTCACCGAGCGCGGCATCGGCAACGGCGTCTCGCTGATCATCTTCGCGGGCATCGTGGCCGGCCTGCCGGGCGCGGTCATCCAGACCTTCCAGGCCTTCCGCGACGGCAGCATGAACTTCCTGAGCCTGGTGATCATCGCCGCCGTGGTGGCCGGCTTCACCTGGTTCGTGGTGTTCGTCGAGCGGGGCCAGCGCCGGATCACGGTCAACTACGCGCGGCGCCAGGGCGGCCGCAACGCGTACATGAACCAGACCTCGTTCCTGCCGCTGAAGCTCAACATGTCGGGCGTGATCCCCGCGATCTTCGCCTCGTCGATCCTGGCGTTCCCGGCGACCCTGAGCATGTGGTCGGGCCAGGCCACCTCGGCCACCTGGCTGCAGCGCGTGTCCAACGCGCTGGCCCCCGGCGAGCCGCTGCACATGATCGCGCTGGCGGCGCTGATCACCGGCTTCGCGTTCTTCTACACGGCGCTGGTGTTCAACTCGCAGGAAACCGCCGATAATCTCAAGAAGTCGGGTGCCCTGATCCCGGGCATCCGCCCCGGCAAGGCCACCGCCGAGTACATCGACGGCGTGCTGACCCGGCTGACCGCCGCGGGCGCGGCCTATCTGGTGATCGTCTGCCTCCTGCCGGAGCTGATGCGTACCCAGCTGGGCACCTCGTTCTACTTCGGCGGCACCTCGCTGCTGATCGTCGTGGTCGTGGTCATGGACTTCATTGCGCAGGTCCAGGCCCACCTGATGTCGCACCAGTACGAGAGCCTGCTGAAGAAGGCCAACCTCAAGGGTGGCACGCGCGGCCTGCCGCGCGGCTGAGCGGCAAGATTTCCAAGTCCGGCGGACCCATTCCGCCGGCAGGCCGGCCCCACGGGCCGGACCTTCCAGAAATGGGCGGCCCGTGCGACGTCTCGCGCGCGGGTGAGACCTTGCGGTGCCGCGCTGGAGTAGCGCGGCCGGTCCCGGGAAACCGGGGCCAGCGGGGTCCGGCGCCGGAGCATGGGCACACTCCCCATGCCGGGTTCAGGGTCGCAAGGCCTTGGACTTCCAAGCAATCCGGGACATTGATAGAATTCGCTGTTCACTTTTGAACCATTCCTGTCGGGCGTGCCCCTGGGCGACCCCGACCCATCAAGTTTGGAGATCGCGTCATGGCGCGTATTGCAGGCGTCAACCTGCCGACCCACAAGCACGTCTGGGTGGGGTTGCAGAGCATCTATGGCATCGGCCGCACCCGGTCGAAGAAGGTTTGCGAGGCCGCGGGCGTCAACCCGTCGACCAAGATCCGTGACCTGTCCGAGCCGGAAGTCGAGCGCCTGCGCGCCGAAGTCGGCAAGTACATCGTCGAAGGCGACCTGCGCCGCGAAGTCGGCATCGCCATCAAGCGACTGATGGACCTGGGCTGCTACCGCGGCCTGCGTCACCGCCGCGGCCTGCCGCTGCGTGGCCAGCGCACCCGTACCAACGCCCGCACCCGCAAGGGTCCGCGCAAGGCGATCCGGAAGTAAGGGACTAGACAACCATGGCCAAGCCAGCTGCTGCCAAGACCAAGAAGAAGATCAAGCGCGTCGTCACCGACGGCATTGCCCACGTCCACGCTTCTTTCAACAACACCATCGTCACCATCACCGATCGCCAGGGCAACGCGCTGTCGTGGGCGACTTCGGGCGGCGCGGGTTTCCGCGGTTCGCGCAAGTCGACCCCGTTCGCCGCGCAGGTCGCCGCCGAGAAGGCCGGCAAGGCCGCGCTCGACTACGGCGTGAAGTCGCTGGAAGTCCGCATCAAGGGCCCGGGCCCGGGCCGCGAGTCCGCCGTGCGCTCGCTGAACAACGTGGGCTACAAGATCACCAACATCATCGACGTGACGCCGATCCCGCACAACGGGTGCCGTCCGCCGAAGAAGCGTCGCGTCTAAGGGGGCGATAAGAAATGGCTCGTTATATCGGTCCTACCTGCAAGCTCGCGCGCCGCGAAGGCGCCGACCTGTCTCTCAAGAGCCCGGCCCGTGCGCTGGACTCCAAGTGCAAGCTGGAGCAAAAGCCCGGCCAGCACGGCGCCGCGCGCAAGGGCAAGCTGTCCGACTACGCCACCCAGCTGCGCGAGAAGCAGAAGGTCAAGCGCATCTACGGCCTGCTGGAGCGCCAGTTCCGCAACTACTACAAGAAGGCCTCGACCAAGAAGGGCAACACCGGCGAGAACCTCCTGCAGCTGCTGGAAACCCGCCTGGACAACGTCGTCTACCGCATGGGCTTCGCGGTGACCCGTCCCTCGGCCCGCCAGCTGGTCTCGCACCGCGGCGTGCTGGTCAACGGCAAGCCGGTGAACCTGCCGTCGTACCAGGTCAAGGCCGGCGACTCGATCGCCCTGTCCGAGAAGGCGCAGAAGCAGCTGCGCGTCCAGGAGGCCCTGGCCATCGCCGAGCAGCACGACCTGACCCCGTCGTGGATCGAGGTCGACGCCAAGAAGTTCTCCGGCGTGTTCAAGGCCGTGCCTGACCGGGCCGACCTGCCGGCCGACATCAACGAAGCGCTGATCGTCGAGCTGTACTCGAAGTAACAAGTAGTGGCAGGCAGCCGCGCCCTCCGGGGCGCGGCGCCGCATCCCACCACCGGCCGGATCGCGTCGCCCCGCCTTCCGGCCGTCCCCGGATAAGGGGCCACACACCAGGGCCGGCGCCTCCGGATCGTCGGTCCATTGCAGGAGAATCCGCAACATGACGGTTACCGCCAACCAGGTCCTGCGTCCGCGCGGACCGCAGATCGAACGCCTCAATGGCAATCGCGCCAAGATCGTGATCGAGCCGCTGGAGCGCGGCTACGGGCACACGCTGGGCAACGCCCTGCGTCGCGTGCTGCTGTCCTCGATCCCGGGCTTCGCGATTACCGAGGTCGAGATCGACGGCGTGCTGCACGAGTACACCACGGTCGAGGGCCTGCAGGAGGACGTGCTGGAAGTCCTGCTGAACCTGAAGGATGTCGCCATCCGCATGCATAGCGGCGAGAGCACCACCCTGACCCTGAACAAGCAGGGCCCGGGCGTGGTCACCGCCGGCGACATCAAGACCGACCACAGCGTCGAGATCATCAACCCCGACCACGTCATCTGCCACCTGACCAAGGACACCGCGCTGAACATGCGGCTGAAGGTGGAGCGCGGCCTGGGCTACCAGCCGGCCACCTCGCGCCGCCGCCCGGACGAGGAGAGCCGCGCGATCGGCCGCCTGGTCCTGGACGCCTCGTTCTCGCCGGTCCGTCGCGTCGCCTACTCGGTCGAAGCCGCGCGCGTCGAGCAGCGCACCGACCTGGACAAGCTGGTCATCGACATCGAGACCAACGGCACCATCGACGCCGAGGAAGCCGTGCGCACCGCCGCCGACATCCTGAGCGACCAGCTGTCGGTGTTCGGCGACTTCACCCACCGCGACCGCGGTGCGGCCAAGCCGGCCCAGACCGGCATCGACCCGGTGCTGCTGCGCCCGATCGACGACCTGGAGCTGACCGTGCGTTCGGCCAACTGCCTGAAGGCCGAGAGCATCTACTACATCGGCGACCTGATCCAGAAGACCGAGGTCGAGCTGCTCAAGACCCCGAACCTGGGCAAGAAGTCGCTCACCGAGATCAAGGAAGTGCTTGCCCAGCGCGGCCTTTCGCTCGGCATGAAGCTGGAGAACTGGCCGCCGGCCGGCGTCGCCGCCCACGGCATGCTCGGCTGACGAGCCTGGCGACGGCTGGCGTCCCTATGGGCGCCGGCCGTTGCCGCAGCAATACCCGCAGTACCGCAAGACGGCCCCGGCGACGGGGCAACAGCGCCGACGGACCCTTAAGGTCCGCGGCGACTTTCCGGCCAGGGAGGCCGGTAGGGCCAGCGCAGTCCGATGTTCCAGCGCCAGGGATGGCGACGGCGAAGTACAAAGACCCAACATTCATCGATAAGGACAAACCGCCATGCGCCACCAGAAAGCCGGCCGCAAGTTCAACCGCACCAGCTCGCACCGCGAAGCCATGTTCCGCAACATGGCCGCCTCGCTGTTCAAGCACGAGCTGATCAAGACCACCCTGCCCAAGGCCAAGGAACTGCGTCGCGTCGCCGAGCCGCTGATCACCCTGGCCAAGGTCGACTCGGTCGCCAACCGCCGCCTGGCCTTCGCCCGCCTGCGCGACAAGGAAGCGGTCGGCAACCTGTTCACCAAGTTCGGCCCGCGCTACCAGAGCCGTCCGGGTGGCTACCTGCGCATCCTCAAGTGCGGCTTCCGCGCCGGCGACAACGCCCCGATGGCGTACGTCGAACTGGTCGACCGCCCCGAGGCTGCCGCCGAGTAATCCCGGTGTAGCGAGCGAACCGAGAACCCCGGCCCCGGCCGGGGTTTTCCGTTTCAGCTGTCACCCTTTTTCCTGTTCGCGGCCGCGATGCGGAATAATCGGCCCAATCTTTCCTGGCCGTGTCCGATGAATCCGTTCGACTGGAGCTTTCGCGCCCGTTTCCTCGCAGGCTTCCTGGCCTGCGCCGCGCTGCTGGCCTACGCGATCTACACCCAGCTCTACCAGGGGCTGGAGCCGTGCCCGCTGTGCATCTTCCAGCGCCTGGCCTTCGCCGCGCTGGCCCTGGTGTTCCTGGTCGGCGGCCTGCACGCGCCCAAGGGCATCGGTGCCCGCCGCGTGTACGGCGTGCTGCTGCTGGCGGTCGGCGCGGTCGGCGCCGGCATCGCCGGGCGCCACGTATGGCTGCAGAACCTGCCGCCGGAACTGGCCCCGTCCTGCGGGCCGCCGCTGTCCTTCCTGCAGGAGACCATGGGGCCGCTGCAGCTGGTGCGCCGGGTGCTGACCGGCACCGGCAACTGCGGCGACGTGGACTGGACCTTCCTCGGCCTGGGCATGCCGGCGTGGAGCCTGGCCTGCTTCGTGCTGCTGACCGCCTGGGGCCTGCTGGCGGCGCTGCGCCGACCGCGCGGCCGCAGCCGCTACTGAAACCCGGCCCTTTCCCTTCCTTCCGGTAACCCGCCATGAGCACCCCCGAACGCAACCTGCATCCCGTCGACCTGTCCGGTGGCTGGACCCCGGACAGCTGGCGCACCCGGCCGGCGCTGCAGATGCCGACCTACCCGGACCAGGCGGCGCTGGAGCGGGCGCTGGCCGAACTGCGCCACCTGCCGCCGCTGGTGACCTCCTGGGAGATCCTGGCGCTCAAGCGCCAACTGGCCGAGGCCCAGGAGGGCAAGCGCTTCCTGCTGCAGGGCGGCGACTGCGCCGAGAACTTCGCCGACTGCGAGTCCGGCACCATTTCCAACCGGCTCAAGGTGCTGCTGCAGATGAGCCTGGTGCTGGTGCACGGCCTGCGCCTGCCGGTGGTGCGCGTCGGCCGCTTCGCGGGCCAGTACGCCAAGCCGCGCTCGGCGGACATGGAGACCCGCGGCGAGGTCAGCCTGCCCAGCTACCGCGGCGACGTGGTCAACGGCCCGGAGTTCACCGCGCAGGCGCGCGTGCCCGACCCGCAGCGCATGCTGACCGCGCACGCGCACTCGGCGATGACCATGAACTTCGTGCGCGCCCTGATCGACGGCGGCTTCGCCGACCTGCACCACCCGGAGTACTGGAACCTCAGCTGGGTGCGCTGCTCGCCGCTGGCCGAGGACTACCAGAAGATGGTCAACTCCATCGGCGACGCGGTGCGCTTCATGGAGACCCTGGCCGGGGCCGAGGTGCACAACCTCAACCGCATCGACTTCTACACCTCGCACGAGGCGCTGCTGCTGCCGTACGAGGAGGCGCTGACCCGCCAGGTGCCGCGGCAGCACGGCTGGTTCAACCTGTCCACCCACTTCCCGTGGATCGGCATGCGCACCGCCGCGCTGGACGGCGCGCACGTGGAGTACTTCCGCGGCATCCGCAACCCGATCGCGATCAAGGTCGGCCCCTCGGTGCAGCCGGACCAGCTGCTGCGCCTGATCGACGTGCTCAACCCCGAGGACGAGCCGGGCCGGCTGACCTTCATCCACCGCATGGGCGCGGCCCAGATCGCCGGGAAGCTGCCGCCGCTGCTGGAGGCGGTCAGGCGCGACGGCCGCCGCGTGCTGTGGGTGTGCGACGCCATGCACGGCAACACCGAGAGCACCAGCAACGGCTACAAGACCCGGCGCTTCGCCAACATCCTCAGCGAGGTGGAGCAGAGCTTCGACCTGCACGCCGCCGCCGGTACCCGCCTGGGCGGCGTGCACCTGGAGCTGACCGGCGAGGACGTCACCGAGTGCACCGGCGGGGCGCGCGAACTCAAGGACGCCGACCTGGAGCGCGCCTACCGCTCCACCGTCGACCCGCGCCTGAACTACGAGCAGTCGCTGGAGATCGCCATGGCGATCGTGCGCAAGCAGGGCCAGCAGCGCGCCGCCGAAGCGCGCGGCTGACGCCGCGGCTCGGGCAGGGCCGCGTGGGGCGCGCTTGCGCGCTCCTCACGCCGGCATCGGCAGCATGGGGCATCGACCGGTGCGCCATGCCACGGAACACCGCACGGCATGGCTGCCACTCACGGCAACGCGAGGAGCAGACAGATGCCCGATCCGCACTTCCTGATCGCCGGCGTGCCGGTGCCCGACTGGCGCCTGGCCGCCGCCTACGCCATCCCGATCGGCGCGGCCCTGCTGCTGGGCCTGCTGGTGCACTACGTGCTGCGCCGCTACGCGCGGCGCATCGCGCTGAAGGACTCCAGCCGCGCACGGGTGGCGCACGCGGTGATCCTGCCGCTGGCCTTCGCCCTGCCGCTGATCTTCCTCGGCCAGGCCCTGCGCGCGGTGCCGATGCCGGAGGAGCACCTGGCCAACTGGCTGCACCTGTTGCGCCTGGCCGTGTTCGGCTGCTTCACCTGGCTGCTGGTGCGCATCGTCGGCGCGATCGAGGCCTCGATCCTGCGCCACAACCCGATGGAAGTCGCAGACAACCTGCACGCGCGCCGGATCCAGACCCAGACCCGGGTGCTGAGCCGGGTGGTGCAGGGCGGGATCATCCTGCTCGGTGCCGCACTGGCGCTGATGACCTTCCCGGCGGTGCGCCAGGTCGGGGCCACCCTGCTGGCCTCGGCGGGCATCGCCGGCCTGGTCGCCGGCATCGCCGCGCGCCCGGTGTTCGGCAACCTGATCGCCGGCCTGCAGATCGCCCTGGCCCAGCCCATCCGCCTGGACGACGTGGTGATCGTGGAAGGGGAATGGGGCCGGATCGAGGAGATCACCAGCACCTACGTGGTGGTGCGCATCTGGGACGAGCGGCGCATGGTGGTGCCGTTGTCGTGGTTCATCGAGAACCCGTTCCAGAACTGGACCCGGCGCACCGCGCAGATGCTCGGCACCGCCTTCCTGTGGCTGGACTACCGCACGCCGATGGAGGAGGTGCGCACCGAGCTGCAGCGCTTCTGCAACGAGGACCCGCGCTGGGACGGGCGGGTGTGCATCGCCCAGGTCACCGAGACCGGCGAGCACGTGATGCAGGTGCGCCTGCTGGTGAGCGCCCGCGATTCCGGCGAGGCCTTCGACCTGCGCTGCGCGGTGCGCGAGCGGATGATCGACTTCCTCGCCCGCCACCATCCCTACGCGTTGCCGCGGCTGCGCGCGCAGATCGACCGCGACGAAGCGCCGCAGCGCGGCCGCTACCAGGCCCCGCCGGACGTGCCCGATTCGCCGCGCGCCGAGGACGGCGAGGCGGTGGTCGAGCCGCCGGCGCCGGCCTGATCAGCGCGCCGCGGCTGCGTCCTGCAGTTTGGGGGCGCGGCGCGCCCGCAGCAGGGATTCGAAGGCGTGGCCGATGCGCAGCAGGCGCGCCTCGCTCCAGGCCGGGCCGTAGAAGCCCAGGCCCAGCGGCAGTCCGCCGGCCTCGCCCATGGGCACGGTGAGCGAGGGATAGCCGGCCACCGCGGCGGCGCTGTAGCTGGCCGCCACGTCCGGATCGCCGCCGGCCTCGATCTTCCAGGCCACGTCGGTGACCGGCGCGACCAGCACGTCGAGCTGGTGCGCGCGCAGGGTCGCATCGATGCCTTCGGGCCCGGCCAGGCGGCGGGCTCGCTCGCGCGCGGCCAGGTAGCCCGGGTCGTCCAGGCCGCCGGTGGCGGCCGCCTGCTCGAACAGCTCCTGGCCGAACAGCGGCATCACCGCGTCGGCGTGCTCGCGGTTGAACGCCATCAGCGCCTCCAGGGTCTGCAGCGGCGCGTCGTGTTCGCGCAGGTAGCGCTCCAGGCCGGCATGGAACTCGTGCAGCAGGACCTGGAACTCGTCCTTCTTCCACTGGCCCTCGGTCGGCAGGTCGACCTCGACCACGGTGGCGCCGGCCGCGCGCAGCACTTCCATGGCCGCGGTGGTGGCCGCCGCGGCCGCGGGCGAGACCTCCTCCACGTGCTTGCGCAGCAGGCCGATGCGCAGGCCGCGCACGACCCCGGTGCCGTCCAGCTGCGCGGCGTAGTCGGAGCCGGAGCCGGCGATCGCGGCGCTGGCCGGGTCGGCCGGGTCGGCGCCGGCGATGGCCGCCAGCACCAGGGCCGCGTCCTCGACCGTGCGCGCCATCGGGCCGGCGGTGTCCTGGCTGTGCGCGATCGGCACGATCCCGTCGCGGCTGACCAGGCCGACGGTGGGCTTGAGCCCGACGATGCCGGTGACCGCCGCCGGGCAGAGGATGCTGCCGTCGGTTTCGGTGCCGATGCCGACCACCGCGAGGTTGGCGGCCACCGCCACCGCGGTGCCGGAGCTGGAGCCGCAGGGCGAGCGGTCCGGCGCATAGGGATTGCGCGCCTGGCCGCCGGCCGAGCTCCAGCCGGAAATGGAGCGGGTGGAGCGGAAGTTGGCCCACTCGCTGAGGTTGGCCTTGCCCAGGATCACCGCGCCGGCCTGGCGCAGGCGCTGGACCAGGAAGGCGTCGCGCCGCGGGCGCAGGTCCCGCAACGCCAGGCTGCCGGCGGTGGTGGCCATCGGCGTGGCGTCGATGTTGTCCTTGAGCACCACCGGGATGCCGTGCAGCGGCCCGCGCACGCGCCCGGCGCGGCGCTCGGCGTCCAGCGCCGCGGCCTCGGCCAGCGCGTCCGGGTTGAGCGCGATGTAGGCGTTGAGCCGCGGCCCGTTGCGGTCCAGCGCCTCGATCCGCGCCTGGTAGGCCCGCACCAGTTCCTGGCTGCTGGTGCGGCCGCTGGCCATGGCCTCCTGCAGCTGCCGGATCCCGGCCTCGGCATGGGCGAACTCCGCTTCCGGCCGGGCCGCGTCGGCGGCGCAGCCGGCTCCCAGCGCGGCCAGCATGGCCGCCATCACGATCCGCAGTGCAGGCATCGGCAGTTCCCCCGGTTTGGCCCCGCGCAGCCTAGCGGCGCGCGCGCCGGCCCGCAAACGCGAAACGCCGGCGAGGGGCCGGCGTTTCGCAATCCATACGGGGCGCGGCGGGCACGCCCCGGGGCAGGACCTCAGGCCGAGCGCGAGGCGCGCTTGCGATCGCTCTCGGTCAGCAGCTTCTTGCGCAGGCGGATGGCCTTGGGCGTGACCTCGACCAGCTCGTCCTCCTCGATGAACTCCAGCGCCTGCTCCAGCGACATGCGGATCGGCGGGGTCAGCGAGATGGCGTCGTCCTTGCCGGCGGCGCGGATGTTGGTCAGCTGCTTCTCGCGCAGGGCGTTGACGGTCAGGTCGTTGTCCTTGGCGTGGATGCCGACCAGCATGCCCTCGTAGATGTCCTCGCCGGCGTCGATCAGCAGGCGGCCACGCTCCTGCAGGCCCATCAGCGCGTAGCCCGGGGCCTTGCCCTGGCCATTGGAGATCATC
Source organism: Pseudoxanthomonas sp. SGT-18 (assembly GCF_003931645.1). Taxonomy (NCBI): domain Bacteria; kingdom Pseudomonadati; phylum Pseudomonadota; class Gammaproteobacteria; order Lysobacterales; family Lysobacteraceae; genus Pseudoxanthomonas; species Pseudoxanthomonas sp. SGT-18. The sequence continues at coordinate 176,143 of NZ_RRYJ01000005.1, forward strand.
ACGCCGTTGGGGCGCTTGGCGATCGCGCCTTCCTGCTTCGGGCCATAGTGGTCGAAGATGTGGAACATCAGGCCCGAGCCGGAGGTCAGGGTCTTGAACTCGCTCTGGAAGCCGATCAGGCCGCGCGCCGGGATCATGTAGTCCAGGCGCACGCGGCCCTTGCCGTCCAGCTCCATGTTGCGCAGCTGGCCCTTGCGGATGCCCAGCTTCTCCATCACGCCGCCCTGGTGCTCCTCTTCCACGTCGACCACCAGCTGCTCGTACGGCTCCATCATCTGGCCGTCGATCTCCTTGATGATCACCTCCGGGCGCGACACGCCCAGCTCGTAGCCCTCGCGGCGCATGGTCTCGATCAGCACCGACAGGTGCAGCTCGCCGCGGCCGGAGACCTTGAAGCGGTCCGGGTCCTCGGTGTCCTCCACGCGCAGGGCGACGTTGTGCAGGGTCTCGCGGACCAGGCGCTCGCGGATCTGGCGGCTGGTGAGGAACTTGCCGCCGGAGAAATCCTTGTTGCCGGCGAACGGCGAGTTGTTGACCTGGAAGGTCATCGAGATGGTTGGCTCGTCCACGCTCAGCGCCGGCAGCGCCTCCGGCGCGGACGGGTCGGTGATGGTGTCGGAGATTCCCAGGCCCTCGATGCCGGAGATGGCGACGATGTCACCGGCCTGCGCCTCGGCCACCTCGTGCCGCTCCAGGCCCAGGAAGCCCAGCACCTGCAGCACCTTGCCCTGGCGCTTCTTGCCCTCGCGGTCGACGATCGCCACCGGCATGTTCGGGCGCACGCGGCCGCGCTGGATGCGGCCGATGCCGATCAGGCCGACGTAGCTGTTGTAGTCCAGCTGGCTGATGCGCATCTGGAACGGGCCTTCCAGGTCGACCTGCGGCGGGTTGACGTGCTCCATGATCGCCTCGTACAGCGGGGTCATGTCGCCGCTGCGGGCCTCCGGGTCGAGGCTGGCGTAGCCATTGAGCGCCGAGGCATAGACGATCGGGAAGTCCATCTGCTCCTCGGTCGCGCCGAGGCGGTCGAACAGGTCCCACACCTGCTCGACGACCCAGTCGGGGCGCGCACCGGGGCGGTCGATCTTGTTGACCACCACGATCGGCTTGAAGCCCATCGCGAAGGCCTTCTGGGTCACGAAGCGGGTCTGCGGCATCGGGCCGTCCATCGCGTCCACCAGCAGCAGCACCGAGTCCACCATCGACAGCACCCGCTCCACCTCGCCGCCGAAGTCCGCGTGCCCGGGGGTATCGACGATGTTGATGCGGTTGCCGTTCCAGTTGATGGCGGTGTTCTTGGCCAGGATGGTGATGCCGCGTTCCTTTTCCTGGTCGTTGCTGTCCATCACGCGCTCGCCCAGCTGGGTGCGTTCGCTGAAGGTGCCGGACTGCTTCAGCAGCTGGTCGACGAGGGTGGTCTTGCCATGGTCGACGTGGGCGACGATGGCGATATTGCGCAGGTTTTCGATGGACATGTTTTCTGGGATCGGGAAAGCCGCACCCGGCTGCCAGGAGCTGGACAGGGCGCGGAAGGATGGGGCGGACGAACGGGCTATTATACCCGGTCAATGGCCCGATCCGGGCGCCTGGAGATGAACCAATGACCGTGACTGCCGTCTTCGACACCGCCAAGGGCGTGATCAAGGTGGACCTGCTGGCCGACAAGGCCCCCCTCACCGTGGCCAATTTCGTCAACCTCGCCCGGCGCGGTTTCTACGACGGCCTGAATTTCCACCGCGTGATCGCCGATTTCATGATCCAGGGCGGCTGCCCCGAGGGCACCGGCCGCGGCGGCCCGGGCTACCGCTTCGAGGACGAGACCAGCAACGGCGTGCCGCACGAGCGCGGCGTGCTGTCCATGGCCAACGCCGGCCCGAACACCAACGGCAGCCAGTTCTTCATCACCCATGTGAAGACCGACTGGCTGGACGGCCGCCACACCGTGTTCGGCAAGGTGACCGAGGGCATGGAAGTGGTGGACGCCATCGCCCAGGGCGACACGATCAACTCGGTGAAGATCGAGGGCGACGCCGAGGCGGTGCTGGCCGCCAAGGCCGACCGCGTGGCCGAGTGGAACCGCTACCTGAGCGCCTGATCCACCCGCGGGGCCGCGCGGCGGCCCCTTCGCGCCCCGCCGCGCGAGAGTTTGCGCCAATGGTTGCGATTGGCAGCGTCCGGGGCCGGCCCGGGGCCGCGTGGTAAAATCCGCGGTCCCTGAGCGACGGATTCCCATGCGCATCCTCGGCTTACTGTTGGTCATCGGCCTGGCCGGCGGCCTGTACGCCTGGTGGTCGAAAGCCCCGGCGGAGCTGCATCCGGACGATCCGCGGCGGCTGACCGGCGAGGCCGGCATCGTGATGCTGGCCGCCGACTGGTGCGGCTACTGCCGCCGCCAGCGCAGCGAATTCGAGCGTGCCGGCGTGCCCTACCGCGTGCTGGACGTCGACCGGGAAGAGGGCGGGCTGGCCATGCGCGCGCTGGGCGCGCGCGGCGTCCCGGTCACCGTGGTCGGCCAGGCCGTGGTCCACGGCTACGACCCCGCCGCCTTGGACCAAAGGCTTACCCCGCTGGGCTACGACGTCTATTAACCTGCGCGGCGCCGCACGGTCACGCCGGCGACGCCTTTCCATTACCCGCAACACACACCGAAGGACCTCCACCGATGAAGACCCCCGTTCGAGTTGCCGTGACCGGTGCCGCCGGCCAGATCGGTTATGCCCTGCTGTTCCGCATCGCTTCCGGCGAGATGCTGGGCAAGGACCAGCCCGTGATCCTGCAGCTGCTGGAGCTGCCGATGGAGAAGGCCCAGGCCGCGCTGAAGGGCGTGATCATGGAGCTGGAGGACTGCGCGTTCCCGCTGCTGGCCGGCATCATCGGCACCGACGATCCGGAAGTGGCGTTCAAGGACGCCGACGTGGCCCTGCTGGTCGGCGCGCGTCCGCGCGGCCCGGGCATGGAGCGCAAGGACCTGCTGCTGGAGAACGCCAAGATCTTCACCGCCCAGGGTGCCGCGCTGAACAAGGTCGCCAAGCGCGACGTCAAGGTGCTGGTGGTCGGCAACCCGGCCAACACCAACGCCTACATCGCCATGAAGTCCGCCCCCGACCTGCCGAAGGAGAACTTCACCGCGATGCTGCGCCTGGACCACAACCGCGCGCTGAGCCAGCTGGCCGCCAAGGCCAACGTCGCCGTCGGCGACATCGAGAAGCTGGTGGTGTGGGGCAACCACAGCCCGACCATGTACCCGGACTACCGCTTCGCCACGGTCAAGGGCGAGTCGCTGAAGGACAAGATCAACGACGCCGACTGGAACGCCAACGAGTTCATCCCGAAGGTCGGCAAGCGCGGCGCCGCCATCATCGAGGCCCGCGGCCTGTCCTCGGCCGCCTCGGCCGCCAACGCCGCCATCGACCACATCCGCGACTGGGTGCTGGGCAGCAACGGCAAGTGGGTGACCATGGGCATCCCGTCCGACGGCTCCTACGGCATCCCGGAGGGCGTGATCTTCGGCTTCCCGGTGACCACCGAGAACGGCAAGTACACCATCGTCAAGGACCTGCCGATCGACGAGTTCAGCCAGAAGGCCATCGACAAGACCCTGGCCGAGCTGGAAGAAGAGCGCGCCGGCGTCGCCCACCTGCTGGGCTGATCCGCCGCCGCCGGGCCCGGGCGTGCCGTGCGCGTCCGGGAGCCGGCGCGGAAGCGTGGAAGGGAAAAGCGCCGGACATCGTCCGGCGCTTTTTTTCATCCAGCGGCCGCGTTCCGGCGAGGCCCGCCTTATCCGCCCAGGCCGAGCACGGCGACGTAGTCCGGCAGCTCGAGCAGGCCGTGGGCCTTGCGGTGCCTGGCCGCATGGTCGCCGCCGCCCGGCGCGAAGTGGCCGGCGGCCAGCCTGCGGTTGCGGTGTTCCAGCTCCTCCCGGGTGCGCGGCAGCAGGATCGGTTCGCCATCGGTCGCCAGCGCCTGGTTGGCCTCGACGTAGGGCCGGAGCGCGCGTTCATAGGCCGCGAAGGCCGCTTCCGCGTCGGGCTGGGACGCCAGCTCCCCGGCGAGGACGTAGGCTCCGACCAGGGCGAGGCTGGTGCCCTGTCCCGACAGGAACGAGGGCGCGTAGGCGGCGTCGCCGACCAGCGCCACGCGCCCGGAGGACCAGCGTGGCATGCGGATCTGGCTGACGGTGTCGAAGAACAGGTCGTTCGCCTTCTGCATCGCCTCGACCAGGCGCGGCACCTCCCAGCCGTCGTTCGCGAACACCTCGGCCGTGCGCTTGCGTTGCATGTCCACGTCGCCATGCGAGCGGAACGGCGGCTTGTCGCTGGCGAAGGTGAGGAACGCATGCAGGACCGCGTTGTCGCCGGTCGCGTAGATCCCGGCCATCCGGCCCGGGGCGGCGTAGCTGACGCTCTCGTGGGCGTACCCGGCGTGGTTGGGCATCGAGAACAGGTTGAAGCAGCGCCCGAGGTAGTGATTGAACTTCTCCTCCGGGCCGAACACCAAGGCGCGGGTCCGGGAGTGCAGGCCGTCGGCGCCGATGACGGCATCGAAGCGTTCCCGGGCGCCGCTGTGGAACCACACGTCGATGCCCTTGCCGTCGTCCATCAGGACGTCGATCGCATCGTTGAAGCGGTAGCGGATGCCTTTTTCCCGGGTTGCCTGGTGGAGCAGCGCCGTCAGCGCTCCGCGCGGCAGCTCCAGGTCGCGGCCGGGCACGCTGCCCGTCACCGCCCCGGGCGCCAGGGTGGCGATGGCGGTCCCGTCGCCGTCGACGAAGGTGAGCTTGCGCACTTCCACCTGGGCGGCGCGCAGCCGCGGGAGCAGCCCCATGCGCTCGACCACGTCGACCGCCGTGCCCCTCACGTCGATGGGATACCCCCCGGCGCGGAACCCCTTGGCGCGCTCGACGACCGAAACCTCGAAGCCGTACCGGTGCAGCCAGTACGCCAGCGCCGGGCCGGCGATGCTCGCGCCGGAGACCAGGATCTTCCTGCGGGGAACCTTGGTGCCAGACATCGGAGTACCTTCTAGTTAAGATGCATGCATGCATCGTATTGACGATGGATCGGGTGCGTCAACAAGATGCGTCCATGTATCTTGTGTGGCAGAGTAGGGGCATGACGACCAATTCCCGCAGGCGCGGCGCAGCGCTGGACGAGGCGATCCTCGAGGCTGCCTGGGCCGAACTGATCGACAACGGCTACGCGGGTTTCACCCTGGAAGGGGTGGCCCGGCGTGCCGGCACCAGCCGCCCGGTCCTGTCCCGTCGCTGGGCGGGCAGCGCGGACCTGGCGGTCGCGGCCATGCGCCATTACATCGCGCAGAACCCGATCCGGGCGCCGGACCTGGGCAACGTCCGCGCGGAACTGGTGCGGTTCCTGCGCGAGGTATCCGATCGCCGCGCGATCACCATCGCCCGCGTGCTGTTCGGCATGAGGGACTACTTCATCGAGACGAGTTCCAGCGTGGCCGACCTGCGCAAGGCGCTGCACGAGCAGCTGGGGGCCCGCCCGGTGATCGACGACATCCTCGAGCGGGGCATCCGCCGCGGCGAGATCGATCCGCGCAAGCTGACCGCCCGCCGCATCGCGCTGCCCCTGGAGCTGGTGAGCCACGAAGCGCTCATGACGCTCAAGCCAGTGCCCGCGGCGGTCATCGCCGAGATCCTCGACACGATCTTCCTGCCGCTCGTCGCGGCGGACCGGAAAGCCGCCGCGGCGTGGTGAGCGGGCGCCTGCTGGCGATGGCGCCCGGTGCCTTGCTGCGTTCGCCGGCATGGGCGTGGCTCCTCAGGTGCCCTGGACGATGAAGGCGCGGTACCGCGCTCCCCGGAAGCGGTGGCGGGCGATCGCCTGGTAGGCGTCGCCGTGATACCAGGCACGGGCCGCATCCATGTCGGGGAACTCGAGGATGACGGCCCCTTCGATGGGCGCTCCTTCCAGCATTTCGAATTCGCCGTAGCCCACCCGCACGGTGACGGGGTGGCCGGTGAGCTTGTCCGGTGCCTGGGCGTAGGTCGCCAGTGCTTGCGGATCCAGGGTTTGTTCGCGGGTGAATACGACGTAGGCGGCCATGGGGGACTCCGGTCTGGTCGTGGGGCAGGGTGTGGTGGAGCGTGCCGCGCAGCGGAGGAGGGGGAGGGGCGCTGCGGGCGGGGTGCTCAGGGGGAGCCGGGGGCGCGGGGCGCGGCGTCCGGGAGATCGACGCGGAGCACCTCGAACGGCGGCTGCATGGTTGAGGTGCCGTCGTTGAACGGCGCGGCGCCGTCGATCTGCGCGGCCGGCAGGTAGATGTGTCCCTTGCCGTCCAGGAACGGTGCATCGGCCCAGCGCAGGCGCCGGTCGCGCACGACCGGCGCGGTCGTGCCGTCCGGACGCCGCACCACCAGCGTGTTGTCCGCCAACCGCGTGTAGTACAGGCTGCCGTCCGCCGCCATGGCCGTCCCGCCCACCGGCGGGATCCCGAACCACGGACGCACCAGGCGTGCCAGCGCTTCGTCGTCGATGTCGTCGTCGTCCAGGTAGCGCGTCTGGATCTGTGACAGCGGGCCGGACAGCGGGCCGAAATACAGCACCTGGCCGTCCGGGCTCAGTTCCAGCGGATCCGCGTTGACCTGCAGCGGCTTGCCGTCGCCGCCGCGCAGGACCTTGCCGGCGACCTCGATCGTGTCGCCCGCGCGGGCGCGGACGAACGGCTGGCCGTCGAAGCGGCGGCGGACGCGGCCGTCCTCCAGGTCCAGCACCAGGACCGCGCCTTCGCCCGCGTCGGTCAGGTACGCATGCCTGCCGTGGATGCGTATGTCGTCGACGTAGCTGTGTGCCCGGATCGCCTCGTCCGGGATCAGGTCGGTGCGGACCACCGTGTCGGTGCGGGGATCGACGTGGACCACCTTGGGGCCGTGCCGCACCGGTTCGCCGCCGAACTCCGGGGCGCCGCTGTCGACGATCCACAGGCCGCCTTGCGCGTCCTGGTGGATGGCATTGACGCTGACCAGCACGCCGGCCGCTTCCCTGCCCGGTGCCCAGCTGTTCCAGGCCGCGTCCGGGTAGGGGACCAGGGTGCCGTCTTCGCGGGCGATGGCCACGGCCGGGCGCGTGTCGCCGTTGGCCGTCCATCGCGGCGAGCCGACGATGAAACGGCCATTGCCGTCGACGACGACCGCGTTCCAGGGCATGCGGTCGTTCTGGCGCACGACGACCGGCGGCTGTGCCGCGGCGCGCGGCGCGACGGTGGCCGCGGACCCGGCATCCGGCGCGGCGCGGAGCGGCGATGCCGCGGTCATCAGCGCTGCCAGCGCCAGGGCGGCAGCGAACGGGGCGCGGGTGTTGTCCATGTGCGTCCTCCCTCAGAAGCCGGCCAGCACCACCTTGCCCTGCGCCTTGCCGCTCTCGATCAGCGCATGCGCGCGGCGCAGGTTCCCGGCGTTGATGGTGCCCAGCCGGTGGTTGACCGTGCTGCGGATCCGGCCGGCGTCCACCAGCGCGGCCACTTCGGCAAGCAGCCGGCCCTGCTCGTCCATGTCGGGCGTTTCGAACAGCGGCCGGGTGAACATCAGCTCCCAGTGCAGCGAGATCGACTTCAGCTTCAGCTGCATGACGTCCAGCGGCTCGTCGTCGATCACCGCCATGGCGCCCTGCGGCTTGAGGCTCTCGACGATTTCCGCGAAGTGCTCGCCGGTGCGGGTCAGGGCGGCGACGGCGTCGACCTGGTGGATGCCGGCGGCCCTGAGCGCGGTGGACAGCGGCTGGCGATGGTCGATCACCGCATGCGCGCCCAGCTCCAGGCACCACTGCCGGGTTTCCGGCCGCGAGGCGGTGGCGACGATCCGCAGCTGCGTGAGCTGGCGGGCCAGCTGGATCAGGATCGAGCCGACGCCGCCGGCACCGCCGACGACCAGCAGTGTCTGGCCGGCGCCGCCGCCTCTGGGAACGCGCAGGCGGTCGAACAGCAGTTCGTAGGCGGTGATCGCGGTCAGCGGCAGGGCCGCCGCGGCGGCATCGTCGAGCGAGCGCGGCGCGCGGGCGACGATGCGTTCGTCCACCGCGTGCAGTTCGGCGTTGGTGCCCGGGCGGTTGATCGCGCCTGCGTAATAGACCCGGTCGCCTGGCGCAAACAGGGTGACCCCGCTGCCCACGGCTTCGACCACGCCCACCGCGTCCCAGCCCAGGACCTCGACCTGGCCGTCGGCCGGCTTGCGGCCCTGGCGGATCTTGGTATCGACCGGATTGACGGAGATGGCCTTGACCCGCACCAGGAGATCGCGTGGGCCGTAGGCCGGGGTGGGCAGTTCGACGTCCTCCAGGGCGCGGGCGTCGGTAATGGGCAGGTTGTGGCGATAACCAACGGCTTTCATGGCGGTGCGTCCTCGGCGTGGTGCGGGTGGAGGACCGCACTCTAGGAATTCAAGCTAGAATTGATAATCCAACATGATTTAATTCATATTCAAATGTTGATTGAAAATCTTGGCGACCTGCGGGTGCTCGTGCAGACCGCGCGTACCGGCAGCCTGACCGGCGCCGCACGCGCGCTGGGGATCACGCCGGCGGCCGCCAGCGCGACGCTGAAGCGCCTGGAAGCCCAGCTCGGGGTGCGCCTGTTCGAACGTTCCACGCGGGCGATGCGGCTGACCCCACAGGGCCAGATCCTGCTGGATTACGCCAGCCGCGCGTTCGAGCTGGTGGAGGAAGGCGAGGCGCAGGCCACGGTCGACCGCGCCGGCCTGGTGGGCCTGATCCGCCTGGCTGCGCCCTCGGACCTGGCGCGCGCGACCCTGCTGCCCTGGCTGGACGAATTCATGGCCGCCCACCCCGGCGTGCGCCTCGCGCTGTCGGTCGGCGACCGCCCGCTGGACGTGGTGCGCGACGAGGTCGACCTGGCGATCCGCTATGGCCACCTCGTTGATTCGCGGCTGGTGGCGCGCAGGCTGATGGATACCGCGCCGGTGGTCGTCGCCTCGCCGGCGTACCTGGCGCGGCACCCGGCACCGCAGACGCCGATGGAACTGCTGGGCCACAACTGCCTGGCCTACGACCGCGGCGGCCGCCCGCACCGCACCTGGCGCTTCACCCGCGATGGGCAGTCGGTGGAAGTGCAGGTCGATGGCGACCGCAGCGTGGACGATGCCTCGCTGGCGCGGCAATGGGCGCTCGCCGGCGCCGGCATCCTGATCAAGACCCCGGTCGAACAGCGCCAGGACCTGGCCGAGGGACGCCTGGTGCGGCTGCTGCCGGACTGGCGGACCGAACGCTATCCGCTGAACGCGATCCTGCCCAGCGGACGCTTCGTCCCGGTGCGCGTGCGCGCGCTGGTGGATTTCCTCGCCGCGCGGTTCGAGCGCGTCTCCGCATCGCTGGCCGGATTGCTGGGCTGAACCCGCCGCCGCGAAATACGCCGGCCCCGCGGCCAGGCCCGGCGGGCACGGCGCATTGATCGCATCGATCAACCTGTGGCTTGCAGGAACGCCCGGGAAACCCGGCGTTCCGCGCATTCAGCCCGGTCTTTTCGACCAAGGTCTGACGCGCGGGTCCCATCGACGGGGACTATGCTCGGCCCATTCCCTGCAGGGGAAGTGGGAGAGGGCCATGGGTTACGAAGACTTTTACCGGCGTTCGGTGGAGCAGCCGGAGGAATTCTGGGCCGAAGCGGCCCGCGCCATCGACTGGAAGCAGCCGCCGCAGCGCATCCTCGACTACGACAACCCGCCGTTCCGGCGCTGGTTCGTCGGCGGCACCACCAACCTGTGCCACAACGCCGTTGACCGGCACCTGGCCGAACGCGGCGACCAACTGGCCCTGGTCGGCTGGTCCACCGAGACCGGCCAGGTGCGCGAACTCACCTTCCGCCAGCTGCACCGCGAGGTGAACGCCTTCGCCGCCGTGCTGCAGTCGCTGGGCGCGCGCAAGGGCGAGCGGGTGGTGATCTACATGCCGCACACCGTCGAGGCGGCGGTCGCGATGCTGGCCTGCGCGCGCATCGGTGCGATCCACTCGGTGGTGTTCGGCGGCTTCGCCGCGCACAACCTGGCCGTGCGCATCGACGACGCCAGGCCCGCGGTGCTGGTCTGCGCCGACGCCGGCATGCGCGGCGGCAAGGTGATCCCGTTCAAGCCGCTGGTGGACGAGGCACTGGCGCGCGCGCAGCACCCGCCTGCGCACGTGCTGGTGGTCAACCGCGGCCTGGCCGCCGAGCTGCCGATGCAGGAGGGGCGCGACCTCGAATACGGCCCGCTGGCCGCGCAACACGCGGACGCCGAAGTGCCGGTGGAATGGCTCGAATCCAACGAACCCAGCTACATCCTCTACACCTCCGGCACCACCGGCAAGCCGAAGGGCGTGCAGCGCGACGTCGGCGGCTATGCCGTGGCCCTGGCCCTGTCGATGTGGTCGATCTACGACGTGCGCGCCGGCCAGGCGATGTTCTCCACCTCCGACATCGGCTGGGTGGTGGGCCATTCCTACAACGTCTACGGCCCGCTGATCGCCGGCGCCACCTCGATCCTGTACGAAGGCCTGCCGACCTGCCCGGACCCGGGCATCTGGTGGCGCATCTGCGAGAAGTACGGCGTGCGCACCATGTTCTCCTCGCCCACCGCGGTGCGCGTGCTGAAGAAGCAGGATCCCAAGTGGCTGCGCAGCGCCGACCTGTCGCAGCTGCAGTACCTGTTCCTGGCCGGCGAGCCGCTGGACGAACCCACCGCCGACTGGATCACCAGCGCCCTGGGCAAGACGGTGATCGACAACTACTGGCAGACCGAGACCGGCTGGCCGGTGCTGACCCTGATGCCGGGCGTGGAACTGAAGCCGGTCAAGCTCGGCTCGCCGGGCCTGCCAGCGCCGGGTTACCGCCTGCGCGTGATCGACGAGAACACCGGCCAGGACGTGGGGCCGGGGCAGAAGGGCGTGCTGGCGATCCAGCCGCCGCTGCCGCCCGGCTGCCTGAGCACGGTGTGGGGCGACGACAACCGCTTCATCGCCAGCTACTTCAGCCACTTCAGGGAGCAGCTGTACAGCTCGCTGGACTGGGCGATCCGCGACGAGGACGGCTACACCTTCATCCTTGGCCGCACCGACGACGTGATCAACGTCGCCGGCCACCGCCTGGGCACGCGCGAGATCGAGGAATCGGTGGCCAGCCACCCGGACGTGGCCGAGGCCGCGGTGGTCGGCGTGCACGACGAGGTCAAGGGCCAGGTGCCGGTGGTGTTCGCCACCCTCAAGCGGCCCGACGCCGATCCGGCCGATGCCGCCTGCGCCATGCTGCAGACCGTCACCCGCCAGCTTGGCGCGGTGGCGCGGCCGCAGCGCGTGTACGTGGTCAGCGCCCTGCCCAAGACCCGCTCAGGCAAGCTGCTGCGCCGCTCGCTGCAGGCCCTGGCCGAGCACCGCGACCCGGGCGACCTGTCCACCCTCGACGATCCCAATGCGCTGGAGGAAGTGAAGCGCGCGCTGGAGCGCGGCGCCGACGCCGGCTGCTGAGTGACGGCATGGCGCAAGCGTCCCCCTTCCTGTAGCCGGGCGCATCCGACTCCCCCCGGATCGCCTGCCGGACGATGGAGGCCGGCAGGCGATGGATGCGTCCGGCCACGGGAACCTCCGGCTTGCCATGGAATACGCGGAACCATGGTCCCGGGTCCGGGCCTTGTTTCCACGAGGGTGCGGGTTGGCGATGATGCCGGGACTGCTGCGCAGGAGCAGTCGCGCGCGCCGCCAGGGCCGGGCATGCACGCAGCGGCCGCACGCTGCAGGAGCGGGACAGGCAGCATCCATGGCGCAAGGGGGAAACCATGAAAGAGGACGACTACGCCCGGCTCGAAGCGCTCTGCGCCGGTTTCCAACGGCAGTGGATCGCGGACCTGCGCGACACGCTCCGGGCGCATGGCATCGCCGACGAGGTGGCCAAGTCCGTCTGCGGCGATTTCAGCTTCGCGCTCTCGATGCTGCTGGACCAGGGCGAGATCGCGTACCAGGGCCGCATGTGCCGGCCGTTCGTCGCCTTCGAGGCGGAGTCCGGGGACGAGGAGCCGGGGGAAATGATCGTCGAGCCGCTGGGGCCGGAGTTCCACGAGTACGCCTACGGAACCACGGAAGAAGCCTGGGAGGACACCGGCCGGCCCGATGGCGGCAGCCCGCGGACCTGACCGGCCCCCCGCGCAGCCCGTTCCCGCGCAGACGCCGGCGCACGCTGGACGAAGGACCGGCGCCCGGCCTGGGCGTCCATCCGGCGTCCGCCACCCACGCGCTCACCGCGGCGGTGGAACGGAAACGCCTTCCTCGGTCTGCACCACCGGCTTGAGGGTGCCGTCATCGTTGTACTGCAGGTACTCGACGGTGACCGCGCGGCGGCCGAGGGCGCCTTCCTGGTCGCCGATGGTCAGGGCGGCGTTGTGCAGGAAGATGTACCACTGGCCCTTGAACTCGGCGATGCCCGGGTGGATGGTGAAGCTGTTCTTGCCCGAGCCGGTCAGTTCGCCGCGGTAGGTCCACGGGCCCTGGATCGAGGACGCGGTGGCGTAGGAGATGCGCTCGTCGGTGTGGGTGCTGCGGTCCAGCGAGGCGTAGGTGAGGTAATAGGTGTCGCCGCGCTTGTGCAGCCACGGGCCCTCTTCGAAATGCGGCGGGGTGATCTCGGTGATCGGGCCGTCAAGCTCGATCATGTGCGGCTTGAGCCGGGCGATGTAGCAGTGGCGGTTGCCCCAGGCGATCCAGGTGCTGCCGTCGTCGTCGGTGAACACCGTCGGGTCGATGTCTTCCCAGCTGTGCTCGCCCTTGGGCGTCATCTGGTTGGTGACCAGGGCCGAGCCCCGGGCGTCGACGAACGGGCCGGTGGGCGAATCGGACACGGCCACGCCGATGGCCTTGCCCGGGTGGGTGTCGTCGTGCTCGACCGCGGTGTAGAACCAGTAGCGGCCATCCTTCCCGATGACCTGGGAAGCCCAGGCATCGCCCTTGGCCCACTTGAAGTCGGTGGCCTGCATGACCGGGCCGTGGTAGGTCCAATGCTCCATGTCGCCGGTCGAGTACGCCAGCCACTGGCGCATGTTGAACATTTCCCCGTCGCGCGCCTCGTCGTGGCCGACGTAGAGGTACAGGCGGTCGCCGACCACCAGCGGCGCGGGATCGGCGGTGAAGCGGTCGCGGACCAGCGGATTGGAGCCCGGCGCAGGCCCGGGTGGATGCGCGGCGTGCGGATCCGTGCCGGCCGCGGCAGGCAAGACGGTGCTGCACAGCAGGAGCGCGAGGGCGGCGTGGCGGAGGCAGGAGAAGGTGCGGGACTTCGCAGGCATCGGTGGGCTCCGGGATCTCGGTGGTCCGCGCGGGCGGCCGGGCGAGTGTAGGCGCCGTCCGTCGCCCCACCGATTCGATCCGCGCCCGCCGGGATAACCGTCGGTATATGCCAATGCGCAGGCGCGCACGCCTGCCTCGCGCGGGAAGCGTTGCGCCGCCTGCCCGGCGCCGTGCAGGATCCGTGCCGCGGTATTTCACGCCTGTTTCACGTCGATTTCCCGCTAATCCGCGCGCCGACGCGGAAGCCCGGTTTCCGTTAGGCTCGTCCAACAATGTGGCTGGGGGGATCCGCTGGCATGCCGGGGGTCGTCCGGCTGCGCCCATTACAGGATCCCTGCATGGCCGCTCTCGACCCGCGTACGCTCACCCTCATCCAGTCCCGCCAGGACGCCATCCTCGACGCCTGGGCCGCCGGCTTCGCCCGGGCCGCGCAGGACGGGCGTGCTTCGCCGCTCGAGCTCGACGCGCAGGTGCGCGGGTTCTGGCAGGCCTTCGCCGCCGCGCTCGGCCGCGCCGACGTTTCCAGCCTGCAGGGGGCCGAGTGGGACGACACCCGCCACTTCCTCGAGGACCTGTCGCGCGACCGCGTGCTCAAGGGCTTCAGCGCCGCGGAGACGGCGACCTTCATCTTCTCGCTCAAGCGCCCGCTGTTCGACGCGGTCGAGCAGGGCCTGGCCGCCGATCCGCAGGCCATGGCCGCGCAGTTGCGCGTGGTCTCGGACCTGCTGGACCAGCTGGGCCTGCACACCGTCAAGGTGTTCCAGAAGAACCGCGAGGACGTGATCAAGCGCCAGCAGGAGGAAATGCTGGAGCTGTCCACCCCGGTGGTGAAGCTGTGGGAGGGCGTGCTGGCGCTGCCGATGATCGGCACCCTGGATTCGCAGCGCACCCAGGTGGTGATGGAATCGCTGCTGCAGCGGATCGTGGAGACCGGTTCGGAGATCGCGATCATCGACATCACCGGCGTGCCCACGGTGGACACCCTGGTCGCCCAGCACCTGCTCAAGACCGTCACCGCGATCCGCCTGATGGGCGCCGACGCCATCATCAGCGGCGTGCGCCCGCAGATCGCGCAGACCATCGTCCACCTCGGCCTGGACCTGCAGGGCATCGTCACCAAGGCCAACCTCGCCGACGCCCTGGCGCTGGCGCTCAAGCGCACCGGCGTCACCGTGGCGAAGGCGGCCTGATGGAGCGCATCCCGATCCTGCAAATGGGCGACGTCCTGCTGGTCACCATCCAGGTGGACATGCACGACCGGCTTGCGCTGACGCTCCAGGACGACCTGGCCGAACGCATCCGCGCCACTTCCGCGCGCGGCGTGCTGATCGAGATCTCGGCACTGGACATCGTCGACTCCTTCATCGGCCGCATGATCGCCACCATCTCGGCGCTGGCCGCGGTGATGGACGCACGCACCGTGGTGGTGGGCATGCAGCCTGCGGTGGCGATCACCCTGGTGGAGCTGGGCCTGAACCTGACCGGCGTGAGCACCGCGCTCGACGTGGAGCGGGGCATGCGCCTGCTGCGGCAGGCAGGCGCCGGCGTCGAATGAGCAGCGCAGGGGAGTTGCCGATCCGCACCGAGCAGGACGTGGTGCTCGCCCGCCAGGCCGCCCGCCAGGCGGCGGTGGCCTGCGGCCTGCGCCTGGTCGACCAGACCAAGCTGGTCACCGCCGCCAGCGAGCTGGCGCGCAACGCCGTGGTCTACGGCGGCGGCGGGGCGATGCACTGGCGCGTGGTCGAGGACGGAATGCGCCGCGGCCTGCGCCTGGAGTTCGTCGACCAGGGCCCGGGCATCGCCGACATCGAGCAGGCGTTGACCGACGGCTGGACCTCGGGTGCCGGCATGGGCCTGGGCCTGTCCGGTTCGCGCCGGCTGGTGGACGCGTTCGAGCTGGACAGTGCGCCGGGGCGGGGCACGCGGGTGGCGATCACCAAATGGGCATAGGGTTCGTCGGCCATCCCACGCGCTCCATCGTGGTCGAGGAGTCCTCCCAGGTCGGCCAGGTGCGGCGCGAAGCGCAGTCGCTGGCGCAACTGGCCGGATTCGCCGAACTGGATGCCGGGCGCGTGACGCTGGCGGCGGTGGAAATCGCCACCAACGTGCTGCGCCATGGCCGCGGCGGGCGGGTGCTGTTGTCGCTGCTGCAGGGCCGCGATGGCCGCGGCGTGGAGGTGTGCGGGATCGACCGCGGCCCGGGCTTCTCGCTGCCGCAGTGCCTGCCGGACGGCTATACCACCGGGGTTGGCAGCCCGGGCCAGGGCCTGGGCGCGATCCGGCGCCAGGCCCAGGTGTTCGACGTGTGGTCGGACGGGCGCGGCGCGGTGGTGCTGGCGCGCATCTATCCCGAGCGCAGCCGCGGGCAGGACCTCGGCTACGGCGCGCTGCGCCTGCCCATGCGCCAGGAAAGCGCCTGCGGCGATGCCTGGTTCCTGGGCGGCGACGGCAGCCGCGTGCTGGGCGTGCTGGTCGATGGCCTGGGCCACGGCCTGCTGGCGGCCGAGGCGGCCGATGCCGGCATCGCCGCGGCGGCCACAGCCGCGGACCTGCGCGCGGAGGAGGTGCTGGCGCGCATGCACGCACGCATGTCCTCCACCCGCGGCGCCGCCGCCGCGGTGTTCGAGCACGATCCGCAGGCCGGCGTGGTGCGCTTCGCCGGGGTGGGCAACATCGCCGCGGCGATCCACCTGCCCGGCGCGCCTGCACGCGGCCTGGCCTCGCATCCGGGCATCGTCGGCGCGCAGTACCGGCGCGCACCGGCGTTCGTGCTGCCAGCCGAACCGGGCGCGCTGCTGCTGCTGCACAGCGACGGCCTGCAATCGCGCTGGAGCCTGGGCGCGTACGAGGGCCTGGCCCACCGCCACCCGGCGCTGGTGCTGGCGGTCCTGCTGCGCGACTTCGACCGCGGGCGCGACGACACCGGCGCGCTCGCCATCCGCCTTGGAGGCCGGACGTGAATACCCCCGTTGCCACGGACACCGAACTGCAGCGCCTGCACGCGGAGAACGCCGCGCTGCGCGCCGAGCTGGAGGAGACCAACCAGGGGGTGCTGGCCCTGTACGCCGAGCTGGACCAGCAGGCCGAGCAGCTCAAGGAGGTCTCCGAGCTCAAGAGCCGGTTCCTGTCCTACATGAGCCACGAGTTCCGCACCCCGCTGGGCTCGATCCTGAGCATCACCCGGCTGCTGGAGGAGGGCATGGACGGCCCGCTCAACGACGAGCAGCTCAAGCAGGTGCGCTTCGTCAGCACCGCGGCGGTGGAGCTGCGCGACATGGTCGACGACCTGCTGGACCTGGCCAAGATCGAAGCCGGGCGGATCTCGATCTCCCCGGCCTGGTTCGACCTGATGGACCTGTTCTCGGCGCTGCGCGGCATGTTCCGGCCGCTGGTGGAGGGCGCCAACCACGTCGAGCTGGTGTTCGAGGAGCCGCCGGCGCTGCCGATGCTCTACACCGACGACAAGAAGCTGGCGCAGATCCTGCGCAACTTCATCTCCAACGCGCTCAAGTTCACCCCGCAGGGACGGGTGTCGGTATCGGCGCGGCCCGAAGGCGCGGCGCACATCCGCTTCAGCGTGCGCGACACCGGCATCGGCATCCCCGGGCACATGCTCGGCGCCCTGTTCGAGGACTTCGTCCAGGTCGACTCGCCGATCCAGAAGCGCCTGCGCGGTACCGGCCTGGGCCTGGCCCTGTGCCGCCGCTTCGCCGAACTGCTCGGCGGCAGCGTCGGCGTGCACAGCGTGGTCGGGCAGGGATCGGAATTCCACGTGATCGTGCCCATCGCACTACCGGAGAAGAACGATGACGGGAGCTAGCCGGATCCTGGTGGTCGACGACAACGCCGCCACCCGCTACTCGGTGCGGCGCGTGCTCGAGCGCCAGGGCTTCAGCGTGGCCGAGGCCGGCACGGGCAACGAGGGCCTGGCGCAGCTGGCCGCGGCCGCGTTCGACGCGCTGGTGCTGGACGTGAACCTGCCGGACATGAGCGGCTTCGACCTGGTTCGTACCTTGCGCGCCGACCTGGCCACCAGCCTGCTGCCGGTGATCCACGTCTCCGCCGCCTCGATCGCCCGTGGCGACGTGATCGCCGGCCTCGACGCCGGCGCCGACGCCTACCTGGTGCATCCGGTTGACCATGACGTACTGCTGGCCACGCTGCGCACCCTGCTGCGGGTGCGCAGGGTCGAGGACGCGCTGCACGCCAGCGAGGCGCGCTTCCGCGGGATCTTCGAGAACGTGGGCGCGCCGATCGCGGTGGTGTCCGGCGAGCTGGAGGTGCGCGATTCCAACCACGCCTTCAAGCGCCTGCTGGACGAGGCGGGGGCGCCGGACCTGTCCGCGCTGTTCGGCGATCAGCCGGTGGACGCGCTGTGCGAGGCCTTGCGCAGCGGCGGCAGCTGGAAGGGTACCTACTGCCTGCATACCCCGCGCGGCCGCCGCGTGACCGAGTGGCGGGTTAGCCCGTACAAGGGCCCGGGCGCGGGCCTGCTGTACGTGGAGGACCAGACCGAGCAGCACGCGCGCGAGCAGGAGCACCGCCAGCAGCTGCATTCGGCCACCAGCGAGCTGGCGGTGCAGATCGCCGAGCGCGAGCGCACCGAAGCCGAGCTGCAGCAGGCGATGAAGATGGACGCGCTGGGCAAGCTCACCGGTGGCATCGCCCACGACTTCAACAACCTGCTGACCGGCATCATCGGCGCGCTGGACATGATCAACGCCGCGGTGGAGAACGGCCGCCTGGAGCGCATCCCGCGCTTCGCCGGGGTCGCCACCACCTCGGCGTTCCGCGCCGCGGCGCTGACCCAGCGCATGCTGGCGTTCGCGCGCAAGCAGTCGCTGGATGCCACCGCGTTCGACATCGGCGCGCGCGTGTGCAGCCTGGCCGAGCTGCTCACCCGCTCCATCGGCGAGAACATCGACCTGGCGTTCGACCTGCCGGCGGAAGGCCTGGTCGTGGTGGCCGACGCCAACCAGCTGGAGAGCGTGGTCCTGAACCTGGTGATCAACGCGCGCGACGCGCTGAAGGGTGCCGGGCGCATCACCATCTCCGCGCGCCCGGCCACCCAGGTGCCGTCCGACCTGCCACCGGGCGAGTACGTGAGCCTGGAGGTGACCGACGACGGCCCCGGCATCCCCGCCGACATCATCGACAAGGTGTTCGAGCCGTTCTTCACCACCAAGCCGATCGGGCAGGGCACCGGCCTGGGCCTGTCGATGACCTACGGCTTCGCCCGCCAGAGCGGCGGCACCGCGCGCGTGCACAGCGTCGAAGGCCAGGGCACCACCATCGAGCTGCTGCTGCCGCGCGGGCGCCAGGCCGCGCCGGAGGCGCCGGTGGAGGAGCCGGAGGTACGCGGCGGCGCCGAGAGCATCCTGCTGGTGGACGACAACGAGCTGGTGCGCGGCATGGCGCTGGAAGTGCTGGTGGACGCAGGCTACGAAGTGGTGGCCTGCACCGACGCGGCCGAGGCGCTGCAGGCGGCCGCCCAGCGCGGCTTCGACCTGCTGCTGACCGACGTCGGCCTGCCCGGGATCAGCGGCCGCGAGCTGGCCGACCGCGTGCGCGAGCGGCACCCGGGCACCGCGGTGCTGTTCGTCACCGGCTACGCGGAGAACGCCCAGGACCGCCAGGCCTTCCTCGGCGAGCGCATGGACCTGCTGCTCAAGCCGTTCAACCTCAACGAGCTGCTGCGCGCGGTGCGGCAGAAGCTGGGCTGAGGCACGCGGCTCAGGCGCGCGGCGCGCTGTCTTCGCCGCTTTCCGGCGGCAGCCCGGTGTAGCTGGCGCGCGGCCGGATCAGCCGGCCCAGTGCCTGCTGCTCGAGCACGTGCGCCAGCCAGCCGGCCAGGCGCCCGGCGGCGAAGATCGACAGCGCCGGCGCGGCGGGCAGGCCGTACACGTAGCAGATCGCGGCCAGCATGAAGTCCACGTTGGGGCGGCGCTCGGACACGCCCTCGGCGGCGGCGACTACTTCCTCCACCAGCTGCATCGGTGCCTCCGCCACCGGCTGGGTGCGCAGCATGGCCAGCAGTTCGGTGGCGCGCGGGTCGCCGTCCGGATAAAGCGCGTGGCCGAAGCCGGGCAGGTCCTCGCCCTGGCGCCAGCGCGCGGCGATCAGGCGCTTGACGTCGCGGGTCTGGCGCGCGTCCTCCAGCAGCGCGTAAACCCGCGCGGTGGCGCCGCCATGGCGCGGGCCGGCCAGCGCCGACAGGCCGGCGCACACGGTCGCGTGCAGGTGCGCGCCGGTGGAGGCGACCACGCGCGCGGCGAAGGCGGAGACGTTGAGCTCGTGGTCGGCGCACAGCACCAGCGCGGCGCGCACCAGTTCGGCGAAGCCTTCGTCGCCGGGGCACCAGGTGCCGGCCAGCAGGCGGTGCACCGGGCCGGACGGGCGCCGCGCCACCAGCAGGCCGGCGTTCTGCCGCAGCAGGGTCGCCGCCAGGGCGCGGCGGGTGGCCTGGTCGGCCTGGAACGAATGCGGCACCTGCAGCGCCAGCAGCGGGATCACCGCCATCGCCCGCGCCAGCGGCGGCAGCTCCTGGTCGGTGGCCAGCGCCACCACCCGCGCCGGCCAGTCGCCGGGCGGATCGGCGAACGGATCCTGGCTGCCGCAGTCCCACAGCAGGCGTGCGGTGTCCTCCAGGGTGGCGCCGGCGCGGGCCATGGCGACGGCTGAACGTCCGCGGTAGTAGGGTCCGTCCGGACGGATCAGCGAAATGCGCGTTTCCAGCACCGGCAGGCCGCGGTCCAGGCTCTGCGCGGCGCCGCGCGCCGGGCCGCGGCCGAGGCGCTTGCGCTGCGCCAGCCGCTCCACGTCCTGGCGGCGGTACACCCGGCTGCGGTGGTCGCGGCCGGGGCGGGATTCCAGCAGTCCCCGGCTGACATAGGCGTACAGCGTGGCCGGGCTGATGCCCAGCAGGCGGCAGGCCTCGGTAGCGGGAATCAGGTCGCGGTCCAGGGACATATTGATTTGAAGGATCAAGATTGATCAACCGGTAACAGGGTGACACATTGCCCGCGCCACGTGAACCACGTGCCCAGGAGTCCGCCATGTCCAATGCTTCCGCCGGTGCGCGCTTCCGCGCCGCCCTCGCCGCCGAGTCGCCGCTGCAGGTGATCGGCGCGATCAACGCCAACCACGCCCTGCTGGCCAAGCGCGCCGGCTTCCGCGCCATCTACCTGTCCGGCGGCGGGGTCGCGGCCGGCTCCCTGGGCCTGCCGGACCTGGGCATCAACACCCTCGAGGACGTGCTGATCGATACCCGTCGCATCACCGACGTGTGCGACCTGCCGCTGATGGTCGACATCGACACCGGCTTCGGCCCGTCCGCGTTCAACATCGAGCGCACGATCAAGAGCCTGATCAAGGCCGGCGCCGCCGCCTGCCACATCGAGGACCAGGTCGGCGCCAAGCGCTGCGGCCACCGTCCGGGCAAGGAGATCGTCAGCCAGGGCGAGATGGTCGACCGGATCAAGGCCGCGGCCGACGCCAAGACCGACCCGGACTTCTTCCTGGTCGCGCGCACCGACGCCATCCAGGTCGAGGGCGTGGACGCGGCGATCGAGCGCGTCATCGCCTGCGTCGAGGCCGGCGCCGACGGCATCTTCGCCGAGGCCGCCTACGACCTGGACACCTACCGCCGCTTCGTCGAGGCGGTGAAGGTGCCGGTGCTGGCCAACATCACCGAGTTCGGCAAGACCCCGCTGTTCTCGCGCGAGGAGCTGGCCTCGGCAGGCGTGGCCATCCAGCTGTTCCCGCTGTCGGCCTTCCGCGCCGCCAACAAGGCCGCCGAGAACGTGTACCAGGCCGTGCGCCGCGATGGCCACCAGCGCAACGTGGTCGACGCCATGCAGACCCGCGAGGAACTGTACGACCGCATCGGCTACCACGCCTTCGAGCAGAAGCTCGACGCGCTGTTCGCCGCGAAGAAGTAAGCGCATCCGGCCCGGCCCGGGCGGCCGGCCCCCCCGAACACAGGAGCACGAAGATGAGCGACACCACCGCCACCGCCACGTTCAAGCCGAAGAAGTCCGTGGCCCTGTCCGGTACCGCCGCCGGCAACACCGCGCTGTGCACCGTCGGCCGCAGCGGCAACGACCTGCACTACCGCGGCTACGACATCCTCGACATCGCCAACGCCTGCGAGTTCGAGGAGATCGCCTACCTGCTGGTGCACGGCAAGCTGCCCAACCGCGCCGAACTGGCCGGCTACAAGGCCAAGCTCAAGGCGCTGCGCGGCGTCCCGGCGGCGGTCAAGTCCGCGCTGGAACAGCTGCCGCTGTCGGCCCATCCGATGGACGTGATGCGCACCGGCGTGTCGGTGCTCGGCTGCATCAGCCCGGAGAAGGACGACCACAACCACCCGGGCGCGCGCGACATCGCCGACAAGCTGATGGCCTCGCTCGGTTCGATGCTGCTGTACTGGTACCACTACAGCCACAACGGCAAGCGCATCGAGGTCGAGACCGACGACGACTCCATCGGCGGCCACTTCCTGCACCTGCTGCACGGGGAGAAGCCGCGCGAGAGCTGGGTGCGCGCCATGCACACCTCGCTGATCCTGTACGCGGAGCACGAGTTCAACGCCTCGACCTTCACCGCGCGCGTGATCGCCGGCACCGGCTCGGACATGTACAGCTGCGTCGCTGGCGCGATCGGCGCGCTGCGCGGGCCGAAGCACGGCGGCGCCAACGAGGTCGCGTTCGAGGTGCAGAAGCGCTACGACACCCCGGACGAGGCCGAGGCCGACATCCGCGCCCGGGTCGAGCGCAAGGAAGTGGTCATCGGCTTCGGCCACCCGGTCTATACCGTGGCCGACCCGCGCAACCAGGTGATCAAGGAAGTGGCGCGGCAGCTGTCGGCCGAGCAGGGCAACATGAAGATGTTCGACATCGCCGCGCGTCTGGAGGCGGTGATGTGGGAGATCAAGAAGATGTTCCCCAACCTCGACTGGTTCAGCGCGGTCAGCTACCACATGATGGGCGTGCCCACGGCCATGTTCACCCCGCTGTTCGTGCTGGCCCGCACCGCCGGCTGGAGCGCCCACGTGATCGAGCAGCGCCAGGACGGCAAGATCATCCGCCCCAGCGCCAACTACACCGGCCCGGAGAACCTCCCGTTCGTCCCTCTGGACCAGCGCCCCTGAAGTGCTATCGTGATCCCCGCGTATTCCTGGGGGGGAACCGATGCGCGAGGGGATTTACCGGAAGACCGAGGCGGGTCGCGACGAGATCCGCGACCGCGCCCGCAAGCTGCCGCCGCAACTGCGGACGGTCCTGCTGATGGTGGACGGCCAGCGCACGCTGGCCGAATTGCGCCAGGTGGCCGCCGGGGTCAAGGCCCCGGAGGACGCCCTGGAGCGGCTGCTGGCCGAGGGCCTGATCGAACCGGTGAGCAACGGCTTCGATGCCGCCGGGCTGGCCCAGGTCGCCCGCGGCGGCGGGCCGGGCGCACCGGTGCCGGCCGTGGCCGAAGAGGAGCCGCCGCCGGCACGCACGGCCGACGAGGCCAACGAATACGTGCGCCTGTACGAGGCCATGAGCGAGGCGGTCCGCGCCCACCTGGGCCTGCGCGGCTATTTCATGCAGCTGAAGATCGAGCGCTGCACCGACGCCGCCGGGCTGCGCGAGGTCCTGCCGGAGCTGCGCCAGGCCCTGGCCAAGGCCCGCGGCGAGGAGTTCGCCACGTTCTGGGAGCGCCAGCTTCAGGGCTGAGGGCCGCCGGGGTACTGGCGGCGCGGCGCCGTGGCCGGGCTCAGGCCAGGCCTTCGTCCCGGAGCGCGCGCTGCACGCCCGGGTCGGCGTCCATGCGCCCGCGGAAGGCGACCAGCGCGTCCAGCCCGGACAGGTCCACGCCGGTACGCGTGGCCCAGCGCAGCGCCATATAGAAGTAGGGGTCGGCAAAGCTGCGGAACCCGGCCAGCCAGTCGCGGCTGGCCAGGACCTTGTCCGCGCCCTCCAGCAAGGTGCGGATCCGGGCGCGGGCATTGCTGCGCAGCGCCTCGTGCTGCATCGGGTCGGCCACGAACGCGGCCGGCGCGAACATCGGCTTGAACGCCGGATGCAGGTCGGAATTGACGAAGGCCAGCCAGCGGGTGGCCTCGGCGCGCTGGCGGGCGCTGCCGTCGCCAGCCAGGCCGGACTCGGGGAAGCGGTCGGCCAGGTAGCCGGCGATGGCCACGTTCTGGGTCAGCACGAAGTCGCCGTCCACCAGCACCGGCACCGAGCCGGCCGGGTTCAGCGCCCGGAACTCCGGCGACTTCAGCCCGTCGGCGTCCAGGATCTGCAGCTCGAAGGGCTGGCCGGTCCAGCACAGGTCGATGTGGATCGCGGTGGAGCAGGCGCCGGGCTTGGTGTACAGCTTCATGCAGGTCGGGATGCGGGCTGGGGACGCCGGGAGAGGCGGCGCCGGGGACGGTGGGTCAGGTGCGCGGCTTGAGCCGCTGCACCCGGTAGAAGGTGTGGTCGCCGATGGTCGCCACCTGGTAGGCGTTGGACCAGCTGGGATTGGCGATGGAATGGGCGGCGAAATGGCTGGCGCCAGGCACGATTTCCTTGCGCTGCCCCGCCGGCAGCGCCCAGTTGCGCTCGGCGTCCAGGGCCACGGCCACCGAGCGGTGCCAGGCGTCCAGGTTGCGCAGGCGCGTGTCCGGCGAGACCAGGGTGGGGGCGAACTGCTTGCGCGCGGTGACCACGGCGCACATCGAGTCGCCCCACAGGCCGCTGTCCTTGCGGCGCAGCGCCACCTCGGCAACCGCGTGCTGGCCCTGCAGGCTCTGGTTGCGGGCTTCCAGGTACACGGTGGTGCTAAGGCACAGCGAGTCGGCGGCCGGCTGCGGCAGGAACTGCGACAGCCAGAGGATCCAGGCCAGCTTCATATGTATCTCCTTGCTCCGTCTTCGCGGTCGCAGGCCCGCCGGCAGGGCCGGGGGCAGGCGACGACGCGGGGCGTCATGGGGAGGCGGCCATCTCTCCACGGGCCGCCCGGGTGCCGGCGGAAGTGGTGCCGGCAGGACCCGCCAGTTGATGGGGGCGGGTCGAAGTGGCGCGCACGATAGGTGCGATTTCCCTAACCGAAACTGAATATCCCAGGTTGACAACGGTCACACTCGGTGGCCTGTGGAAAGCCTCCCGAGGGCTTGTTCGAGGCCGCGTGAAGGGCCGAGCGGCGGTTTTCCCGGGGCTTGGCGGAGGTGTGTCACCCGCGCCGGGAGCCCGGAGCAGGCGGCTGAACCGCCCCCGCGCGAACCTGAACAGGCAGGCCGGCTCCGGACCGGATCGGCGTCCACCGGAGGCGCGAATGCGCGGCTCAGAACCCGGCGGCCAGCCGGCTGCCCTGGGCGATGGCGCGCTTGGCATCCAGTTCGGCGGCCACGTCGGCACCGCCAATCAGGTGCACCGGCGCGGCGACCCCTGCCTGTTGCAGCTGCGCGTACAGGTCGCGGCGCGGCTCCTGGCCCGCGCATACGACCACCGTATCCACCGGCAGGACCTGCTCGGCGCCCTCGATCCGCACCCGCAGGCCGCCGGCTTCCATGCCCAGGTACTCGACCCCGCCGTGCATGCGCACCTGCTTGGCCTTGAGCGTGGCGCGGTGGATCCAGCCGGTGGTCTTGCCCAGCCGCGCCCCCGGCCGCCCCGGGCTGCGCTGCAGCAGCCACACCTCGCGCACCGGCGGCTCGGGCCGGGCCGGCACCAGGCCGCCGCGGCCGGAGCCAGCCAGGTCCACACCCCATTCGGCGTGCCAGCGGCCCGGGTCGAGGGTGGGCGATGGGCCCTTCTGGACCAGGAACTCGGCCACGTCGAAGCCGATGCCGCCGGCGCCGATCACCGCCACCCGCGGCCCGGCCTGGACCCGGCCCTCGAGGATGTCCAGGTAGCCGACCACCCGCGGGTCGTCGGCGCCGGGGAAATCCACCCTGCGCGGCACGATGCCGGTGGCCAGCACGATCTCGTCGTAGCCGGCCAGCTCGTCCGGGCCCGCCAGGGTGCCCAGGCGCAGTTCCACCCCGGTCTCGCCGATGCGGTGGCCGAAGTAGCGCAGGGTCTCGACGAACTCCTCCTTGCCCGGGATCCGCGCGGCCAGGTTGAACTGGCCGCCGATCCGCGGCGCGGCCTCGAACAGGGTCACGCGATGGCCGCGCTGCGCCGCCACCGTGGCGCAGGCCAGGCCGGCCGGGCCTGCGCCGACCACCGCGATCCGGCGCGGGGTGGCCGCCGGCACGTAGCGCAGCTCGGTCTCGTGGCCGGCGCGCGGGTTGACCAGGCAGCTGGCGACCTTGCCCACGAAGATGTGGTCCAGGCAGGCCTGGTTGCAGGCGATGCAGGTATTGATGGCGTGGGTGCGCCCGGCGCGGGCCTTGTTCGGCCATTCCGGGTCGGCCAGCAACGGGCGCGCCAGCGAGACCAGGTCGGCCTGGCCGGAGGCGAGGATGCGCTCGGCCACCTCCGGCATGTTGATGCGGTTGACCGCCACCACCGGCACCGAGACATGCGGGCGCAGGCGCGCTGTGATCCCGGCGAAGGCCGCGCGCGGGACCGAGGTGGCGATGGTCGGCACCCGCGCCTCGTGCCAGCCGATGCCCGAGTTGATGATGGTGGCGCCGGCCGCCTCCACCGCGCGCGCCTGCTCGAGGATCTCGTCCCAGGCGTTGCCGTCCTCGACCAGGTCCAGGAGGGAAAGGCGATAGATAAGTATGAAGTCCGGGCCGCAGGCCTCGCGCACCCGGCGCACGATCTCCACCGCGAAGCGCATGCGCCGCTGCGCGTCGCCGCCCCAGGCGTCCTGGCGGCGGTTGGTGCGCGGGGCGGTGAACTGGTTGATCAGGTAGCCCTCCGAGCCCATCACCTCCACGCCGTCGTAGCCGGCGTCGCGGGCGCGGGCGGCGGCACTGGCGAAGGCGCGGATCTGGCGCTCGATGCCGCGTGCGGAAAGCTCGCGCGGGGTGAACGGGTTGATCGGCGCCTTCACTTTCGAAGGCGCCACCTGCAGCGGGTGGTAGCCGTAGCGGCCGGCGTGCAGCAGCTGCAGGCACAGCCTGGCGCCGTGCTCGTGCACGGCGCGGGTGAGCTGGCGGTGCGGGCGCGTTTCCCAGGGCCAGGACAGCTTGCCGCCGAACGGCTTGAGCCAGCCCTCCACGTTCGGGGCGAAGCCGCCGGTGACGATCAGCCCGGCGCCGCCGGCGGCGCGTTCGGCCAGGTAGGCGGCCAGCTTCGGGAAATCCCGGGCGCGGTCCTCCAGGCCGGTGTGCATCGATCCCATCAGCACCCGGTTGCGCAGGGTGGTGAAGCCGAGGTCGAGCGGGGCGAACAGGTGCGGGTAGGGCGTGGCGCTGGCGGTAGGCGTCATGGCGGATACGCTGGCGTACGGAAGGCCGCCATCGTCGATGAAAGCCCGGCGCCGGGCAAGCTGCGCCGCGGGGTCAGTCCCAGCCGGCCAGGGCCAGCTTGCCGATGGTGCGACCGGACTCCAGCCGGCGGTGGGCCTCGCGCAGGTTGGCGGCGTTGATCGGGCCCAGCACCTCGGCCAGGGTGGTCTTCAGCTCGCCGGCCTCGACCAGGCTGCCGACGCGGTTGAGGATGCGGTGCTGGCAGATCATGTCCGCGGTGCGGAAGCGCGGCCGGGTGAACATCGTTTCCCAATGGATACCGATGGCCTTGGCCTTGTAGTCGCCGCCGATGTGCAGCGGGCCCTTCGGCTCCACGATCAGGCCCAGGTGGCCCTGCGGCGCCAACAGCCGGCCCAGTTCCTCCCAGTAGCGGTCGGTGTCGGCCAGGTTCACCGCGGCCTCCACTTCGGCGATGCCCAGCGCCTGCAGCTGCGGACCGAGCGGCTGGCGGTGGTCGACCACCTCGTGAGCGCCCATGCGCCGGCACCACTCGGCGCTCTCCGGGCGGGAGGCGGTGGCGACCACGGTGAAGCCGGCGTGCCGGGCCAGCTGGATGGCCATCGAACCGACCCCGCCGGCGCCGCCGATCACCAGCAGCCGGCGCCCGGCGTTGTCGCCGTCGAAGTCGTAGCGCATGCGCTCGAACAGCAGTTCCCAGGCGGTGAGCGTGGTCAGCGGCAGTGCCGCGGCCTCGGCGAAGTCCAGGGTGATCGGGCGATCGCCGGCGATGTGCTCGTCGACCAGCTGGTAGCGGGCATTGCTGCCGGGACGGGTGATGTCGCCGGCGTAGTACACCTCGTCGCCGGGCTGGAACAGGGCCACCGCGCTGCCGACCGCTTCCACCACCCCGGCCGCGTCGAAACCCAGCACCCGCGGCTGCGCTTCGCTGCCCTCGCGCGGGGCGCGCAGCTTGGTATCGATCGGATTGACCGAGACCGCCTCCACCCGCACCAGCAGGTCGTGCGGCCCGGGGGCGGGCGTGGGCAGTTCCACGTCCAGCAGCGCTTCGGGGTCGTCGATCGGCAGGTAGCGGGTCAGTCCGACGGCTTTCATGCGCAGGCTCCACCTTCGTGGTTGCGGGACCGTCCCATCATACGCAGCGCCCGCGGCCGGACCGGCGCAGGCTCCGGGCGCCGGCCTCTGCTGGAACCTGAACGGCGGTTTTCGTCAATTCACTTGTTACGGGACTGTTAACACCGCCTTCACATTAACGCGCCTAACCTGCGCCCCGACGTCGTGATTACGGCCGTCAGGGATATGCCGCTACCAGCGCATGTCTGCGTGAATCCTGAGGCAAGTGTTTCCACTTACTCCCCCGGATCATCCCCCGAATCATCAAGGAGCTTGAGATGAACAAGAAACTTCTGACCGCTGCGCTGCTGGGCGGCCTGGCTGTGGCCCAGTCGGCTTCCGCGCAGGAGTTTGACGACCGCTGGTACCTGACCGGCTCGGTTGGCTTCAATTTCCAGGACAGCGGCCGCGGTACCGAGGATGCTCCCTTCGGCACGATCGGCCTGGGCAAGTTCATCAGCCCGGTGTGGTCGGTTGACGGCGAACTGAACTACCAGAACCCGTCG
This sequence comes from Pseudoxanthomonas sp. SGT-18, assembly GCF_003931645.1. Lineage (NCBI taxonomy): Bacteria > Pseudomonadati > Pseudomonadota > Gammaproteobacteria > Lysobacterales > Lysobacteraceae > Pseudoxanthomonas > Pseudoxanthomonas sp. SGT-18. Next base: position 204,390 of record NZ_RRYJ01000005.1, read on the forward strand.
TTCGACGACAACAACGACCTGAACTGGAGCCAGTACGGCGCCTCGCTGGACTTCCGGCGCCACTTCATCCAGGAAGGCCGCGGTTTCAACCCGTACCTGCTGTTCGGCATCGGCTACCAGTACTCCGAGGAGGAGTACACCGTCCCGTCGCCGAACTCCCCGGCCCAGCGCGCCGAGGGTAACGTCGCCGCCAAGGTCGGCGCCGGCCTGCAGAGCACCTTCGACAACCGCGTGGCCGTGCGCGCCGAAATCGCCTACCGCGCCGATTTCGACGACCAGGCCGTCAACCCGGCCCGTGCTGGCCGCGACGACGACTGGTACGGCGACCTGCTGGCCTCGGTCGGCGTCGTGATCCCGCTGGGCCCGGCCGCCGCTCCGCCGCCGCCGCCGGCTCCGGCCCCGGTCGCGCCGAGCTGCGCCGACCTGGACGACGACGGCGACGGCGTCAACAACTGCGACGACAAGTGCCCGAACTCGCAGGCTGGCCAGGCCATCGGCCCGGACGGCTGCCCGGTCCCGGTCTCGATCGACCTGAAGGGCGTGAACTTCGACTTCGACAAGGCGACCCTGCGTCCTGACGCGGTGGCCATCCTGTCGGAGGCCGTCGAGATCCTGAAGCGTTACCCCGACCTGCGCGTCGAGGTGGCGGGCCACACCGACTCGAAGGGCACCGACGCGTACAACCAGAAGCTGTCCGAGCGTCGCGCCCAGGCCGTGTACGACTACCTGACCAGCAACGGCATCGACGCCTCGCGCCTGGTTGGCCCGGTCGGCTACGGCGAGAGCCGCCCGATTGCCCCGAACACCAACGCGGATGGTTCGGACAATCCGGAAGGCCGTGCGAAGAACCGTCGCACCGAGCTGAACGTCCAGAACTAAGCTTCCGGACGGACGCAGTCCAGGAGGGCCCGGCGCAAGCCGGGCCCTTTCTTTTTGCATGGCTGCCGGGCCCGCGGGCGCGGGATCAGGACGCCGGTCGCGGCATTTCTGCAGAGGCGTTAGCGATTTGCCAAGGCTCGGTAAGATTCTTCTTGAATCGGCCTGCACGCCGTGCCTACACTCGCCCCGTCTTCCAGGGGGAGTTCCACCATGCGTAAGTTGATTGCGGCAGGGCTGTTCGGCCTCACCCTCGTGTCCGCGGCGGCCATGGCTGCCGACGGTTGCGCCAACGCCCAGCAGTCCGGGGAGAAGGGCTGCGAGGCGGCCGCCAACGCCAGTGATCCGGCTGCGTACAAGCCGCAGACCGAATACGACAACACGCCCTGGCGCTTCGACATGAGCCAGAACGGCAAGCGCATGACCGCCGACGAGTTCGACGCGTGGATGAAGGCGCGCGGGGTGCGCGTGGCCAAGGGCGCCCCGGCTCCGGCCGCGACCGCCTCGGCGCCGGCCACCGAATCGGCGGCGGCACCGACCAAGGATTGAGGCACGGGATGGGCGCGCCTCCACGGTCGCGCCGCCCGAACCCCGCCGCGCCCGGGGCTCCCCGGGCCGGCGTCCGCCATGGTCTGGCCCGGGTCCTGTCCAAGGCCGGGCTGTGCTCGCGCACCGAGGCCGCGCGCTGGATCCAGGCCGGCCGCGTGCAGGTCGACGGCCGCGTCGTGCGCGATCCCGAATACCCCATGCGCGACGGCCTGCGCGGGGTGCTGATCGATGGCCGCGCCCCTGCCGGCCCGGAACGCATCTACCTTGCCCTCAACAAGCCGCGCGGCCTGGTGACCACCGCCCGCGACGAGCAGGGCCGCGACACCGTCTACCGCTGCCTCGACGGCAGCGGGCTGCCGTGGCTGGCCCCGGTCGGCCGCCTCGACCGCGCCAGCGAAGGCCTGCTGCTGTTCAGCAACGATCCCGCCTGGGCCGCGCGCGTGCTGGATCCGGACAGCGGCCCGGACAAGACCTACCACGTCCAGGTCGACGCCATTCCCGACCAGGCCCTGCTGCAGGCGCTGTGTGCCGGGGTCGAGGCCGACGGCGAGCACCTGCGCGCGGCCTCGGCGCGGCTGCTGCGCGCCGGCACCCGCAACGCCTGGCTGGAAATCGTGCTGGACGAGGGCCGCAACCGGCAGATCCGGCGGCTGCTGGCTGCGTTCGACCTGGCCGTGCTGCGCCTGGTGCGGGTGGCGATCGGGCCGCTGCAGCTGGGCACGCTGGACAAGGGACAGTGGCGCTTGCTGGAGCCGGCCGAGCGTGATGCACTGGCGCCGGCCACCGCGGCAGGGACGACGGCGGGGTAAGCGGTCACCGCCATCACCGGATGCGGGACCGCGGCATGCCATCCTCCCCCGGTCCCCTCCAGGAGTTGCCATGAAGGTCCTGCGAGTTTGCCTGGTGCTGTCCCTTCCCGTGCTTTGCGCCTGCGCCAGCCGCCAGGCGCGCGATGCCGCAGCCGTGTTGCCGGAGCCGCCGCCGGAGCCGGACGAGGTCATCATCGTCCGCAGCGACGACCCGCTCGATTACCGCTTCCACATGGAGCAGGAAGGGCGGCGGATGAATGCCGACGAGTTCGATGCGTGGATGAAGTCGCGCGGCGTGCGCATCGCCACCGGCAAGCCGGGGCAGGCGCCGGTGCCGGCCGGCGGCAACTGAGTCGCGCCCGGCGCGGTTTCCTGCGCCGGGCCCATCCGTGCTGCGGCGCCGGCCGGGCCGATGCCGGTGGCGGCGTGGCTCAGGCCTTGGCCACGCCCAGCTCGCGGCCGATGCGGGTGAAGGCGTCGATCGCGCGGTCCAGGTGCTCGCGGGTGTGGGCCGCGCTCATCTGCGTGCGGATCCGCGCCTGGCCCTGCGGCACCACCGGGTAGAAGAAGCCGATGGCGTAGATGCCTTCCTCCAGCAGGCGCTGCGCGAAGCGCTGAGCCAGCGGCGCGTCGTACAGCATCACCGGGCAGATCGGGTGCACGCCGGGCTTGAGGTCGAAGCCGGCAGCGGTCATGCGCTGGCGGAAGTAGGCGGTGTTCTCCTGCAGGCGGGTGCGCAGCTCGCCGGCCGACGAAAGCATGTCGAAGGCCTTGGTGCCGGCGGCGACCACGTGCGGCGGCAGCGAGTTGGAGAACAGGTAGGGGCGCGAGCGCTGGCGCAGCAGTTCGATGATCTCGCGGCGCGCGGTCGTGAAGCCGCCCAGTGCGCCGCCCATGGCCTTGCCCAGGGTGCCGGTGAAGATGTCGATCTTCCCGAGCACGCCCTTGACCTCGGCCGAGCCGCGGCCGGTGGCGCCGAGGAAGCCGGTGGCATGGCACTCGTCGATATGGACCAGGGCGTCGTACTTCCTGGCCAGTGCGGTGATTTCGTCCAGCGGGGCGATGAAGCCGTCCATCGAGAACACGCCGTCGGTGGTGATCATGATGGTGCGCGCGCCGTCGGCCCGGGCCTGCTGCAGCTGCTTCTCCAGGTCGGCCATGTCGCAGTTGGCGTAGCGGTAGCGCCTGGCCTTGCACAGGCGCACGCCGTCGATGATCGAGGCATGGTTGAGCGCGTCGGAGATGATCGCGTCGTTCTCGTCCAGCAGCGGCTCGAACAGGCCGCCGTTGGCGTCGAAGCAGGCGGCGTAGAGGATCGTGTCCTCGGTGCCGAAGAATTGCGCGATCTTCGCCTCCAGCTGCTTGTGCAGGTCCTGGGTGCCGCAGATGAAGCGCACCGAGGCCATGCCGAAGCCGTGCGTGTCCAGCGCCGCGCGCGCGGCGGCGATGATCTCGGGGTGGTCGGCCAGGGCCAGGTAGTTGTTGGCGCAGAAGTTCAGCACCTTGCGCCCGTCGGCCAGTTCGATCTCCGCCGACTGCGGGCTGGTGATCACCCGTTCGGACTTGAACAGGCCCTGCGCGCGCAGGTCTTCCAGCTGGGCGGCGTAGCGGGCGATGGCGGCTTCGGACATGGGCGGACTTCGTTGCAAGGGAAAGCATCATTCTAGCCAGCGTGCGCGCGGCCGCGGCCGTCATGCGCATCCGCTATATCCACCGGCCAGCAAGTCATTTCCGGTTGGCAAACTGAATAGGGAGTATTTTGGCGCACAACCGATGTCCGGCCCCCACCACGGAACTCCCATGCCCAAGCATATCCCCCACCGCCGCCCGCGCCTGCCGGACCGTTCCTGGCTGGCCGGGGCCGTCGCCCTGGCGCTGGCCGGCCCGGCGTTCGCGCAGTCCACCCCCACGGTCGAGGAACTGGCCCGCCGCCTGCAGGCGCTGGAAGCCCGCTATGGCGCCGCCACCAGCGTCGACGGCCAGGAGACCCTGGACCTGCAGGCACTGGACCAGCGGCTGCGCGCGCTGGAGCGCAACCTGGAACTGCAGGAGGAGGCACGCGCGGCGAAGGAGAAGGCCGCGCCGGTGGCGGCGGTCAACGACCGCGGCGCCTCGTTCCGCTCCGGAGACGGTGCCTACGAGGTGAAGATCCGCGGCCTGCTGCAGGGCGACGGCCGCTTCTTCAACAGCGGCGCGCCCGGCGCCAACGACAGCTTCCTGCTGCGCACCGCGCGCCCGACCATCGAGGGCACCCTGGGCAAGTGGGTGGGTTTCCGCTTCACCCCGGAGTTCGCCGGCGACAGCGCCAGCATCGTCGACGCCTACGCCGACCTGCAGTTCTCGCCGGCGGCGACGCTGCGGGTGGGCAAGTTCACCTCGCCGGTGGGCCTGGAGCGGCTGCAGTCCTCGGCCTCGCTGCCGGAAATCGAGCGCGCCCTGGCCAGCGAGCTGCTGCCCAACCGCGACCTGGGCGTGCAGCTGCAGGGCGAGCTGGCCGGCGGCAAGGTGTCCTACGCCATCGGCGTGTTCAACGGCGCGGTCGACGGCCGCGACGCCACCACCACCAACCCGGACGACGAGTTCGAGTACGCCGGCCGCCTGTTCTTCGAGCCGCTCAAGGGCAGCGACAGCTTCTGGGCCGGCCTCGGTTTCGGCATCGGCGCCAGCATCGGCGACGTGGAAGGGGCCGGCAACAACTTCCTGCCGCGCTACCGCACCCCGGGCCAGCAGCAGTTCTTCGCCTACCGCGGCACCGTGGCAGCCGCCGGCCAGCGCAAGCGCTGGTCGCCGCAGGGCTATTTCTACCGCGGGCCGTTCGGGCTGCTGGCCGAATACGCGTCCTCCAGCCAGGAGCTGGGCGCCGGCGGCACCACCGCGGACCTGGAAACCACCGCATGGCAGGCCACCGCCAGCTGGGTGCTCACCGGCGAGGACGCCAGCTACCGCGGGGTCAAGCCCGCGCGCGCCTTCGCCCCGGGCAAGGGCGGCTGGGGCGCCTGGGAACTGGTGGCCCGCTACGGCCGCCTGGAGGTGGACGAGGCGGCGTTCCCGGTGTTCGCCGACCCGGCCGTGTCGGCGCGCGAGGCCAGCGCCTGGGTCGCCGGCGTGAACTGGTACCTCAACAACAACCTCAAACTGGTGTTGAACTACCTGCAGACCGGCTTCGAGGGCGGGGCCGCCGGCGGCGCCGACCGCGAGGACGAGAAGGCGGTGTTCACCCGCCTGCAGGCCGCATTCTGACAAAGCCCCATCCAACCGGAGGTTCGTCCCATGAATACCATCCGCCGTTCCCTCCTGGTGCTGGCCGCGAGCTTCGGCCTGACCCTCGCGGTGGGGGCCCTTGCCAAGGACGCAAGGCTGCTCAACGTGTCCTACGACCCCACCCGCGAGCTTTACCGCGAGTTCAACGCCGCCTTTGCCCGCCACTGGCAGGAGACCCGCGGGCAGAAGGTCGAGATCGAGAACTCGCATGGCGGCTCGGGCAAGCAGGCGCGCGCGGTGATCGACGGACTGGAGGCCGACGTGGTCACCCTGGCCCTGGCCTACGACATCGACTCCATCGCCGAGCGCAAGCTGATCGCGCCGGACTGGCAGAAGCGCCTGCCGCAGAACAGCTCGCCGTACACCTCGACCATCGTGTTCCTGGTGCGCAAGGGCAACCCGAAGAACATCAAGGACTGGCCGGACCTGCTGCGCTCCAACGTCTCGGTGGTCACGCCCAACCCGAAGACCTCCGGCGGCGCGCGCTGGAACTACCTGGCGGCCTGGGCCTTCGCCGAGAAGATCTTCAAGGGTGACGAGGCCAAGGTCCGCAACTTCATGACCGCGCTGTTCCGCAACGTGCCGGTGCTGGACACCGGCGCCCGCGGCTCCACCACCACCTTCGTCCAGCGTGGCATCGGCGACGTGCTGCTGGCCTGGGAGAACGAGGCCTTCCTGTCGATCGAGGAGCTGGGCCCGGACAAGTTCGACATCGTGGTGCCCTCGCTGTCGATCCTGGCCGAGCCGCCGGTGGCGATCGTCGACCGCAACGTCGACAAGAAAGGCACCCGCGAGCTGGCCCAGGCCTACCTGGAGTTCCTGTACTCGCCGGAGGGCCAGCGCATCGCCGCCAAGAACTACTACCGCCCGCGCCATCCCGAGCACGCCGCGCCGGAGGACGTGGCCCGCTTCCCCAAGGTACAGCTGGTGACCATCGACGGCGCCTTCGGTTCCTGGGCGCAGGCGCAGAAGCGGCACTTCAGCGACGGCGGCGAGTTCGACCAGATCCTCGCCGCGGCCAAGGCCCGCTGAGCCGTGGGCCCGGGGCGCAGGCCCCGGGCCTTCCCGCCGCCCCGGCAGCGGGGTCGCAGACCCGAACCCGACGAAGCGAAGCCAAGCGATGTCCAGCGTCCCCAATCCCCTGACGCCGCCGGTGGGCGGCGCGCGCGCGTCCGGCCGGCAGCGCCGGGTGCTGCCCGGCTTCGGGCTGAGCCTGGGCTACACCCTCGCCTGGCTGGGCCTGATCGTGCTGATCCCGCTGGCCGGGGTGTTCGTGTACGCCTCCGGCCTGGGCTGGGACGGGCTGTGGCGGATCTGGACCGAGCCGCGGGTGCTGGCGGCGCTGAAGATCAGCTTCGGCACCGCGCTGGCGGCGGCCGCCTTCAACGCGGTGATGGGCACCCTGGTGGCCTGGGTGCTGGTGCGCTACCGCTTCCCCGGCCGGCGCCTGTTCGACGCCATGATCGACCTGCCGTTCGCCCTGCCCACCGCGGTGGCCGGCATTGCCCTGACCGCGCTGTACGGCGGCAACGGCTGGATCGGCCGCTGGCTGGAGGCGGCCGGGTTCAAGGTGGCCTACACCCCGGTGGGCATCACCGTGGCCCTGGTGTTCATCGGCCTGCCATTCGTCGTGCGGGTGGTGCAGCCGGTGCTGGCCGAGACCGAGGGTGAACTGGAGGAGGCCGCGGCCACCCTCGGCGCGGGGCGCTGGAACACGGTGTGGAAGGTGGTGCTGCCGACGGTGTGGCCGGCGGTGCTGGCCGGCTTCGCCCTGGCGTTCGCGCGCGGGGTCGGCGAGTACGGATCGGTGATCTTCATCGCCGGCAACATCCCGATGGTCTCGGAGATCGCGCCGCTGCTGATCACGATCAAGCTGGAGGAGTTCGACTACGCCGGCGCGACCGCGATCGCGGTGGCCATGCTGCTGCTGTCCTTCGCCCTGCTGCTGGTGATCAACACGCTGCAGGCGCGCCTGGCCCGGCGCCGGGGAGGGGCTTGAGATGGCGCCACAGACGGGTGGTAACGTGCAGGGCGTCATCGCCCTGGATCCGCCGCAACTGACCATGGCCCCGAGCGCGCCCACCGTCGGTGCCCGCCCGGCCTCGCCGACCAGCGAGCCGCGCTGGGTGCAGTGGCTGCTGATCGCCGCCGCGATCGGCTTCCTGCTGGCGTTCCTGCTGCTGCCGCTGCTGCTGGTGTTCGCCGAGGCGCTACGCGGCGGGATCGGCGCGTTCCTGGCCGCGATCCGCGAGCCGGACGCGCTGGCGGCGATAAGGCTGACCCTGCTGGTCACCGCCATCACCGTGCCGCTGAACCTGGTGTTCGGCGTGGCCGCGGCCTGGCTGGTGGCCAAGCACGAGTTCCGCGGCAAGCGCATCCTGGTGAGCCTGATCGACCTGCCGTTCGCGGTCTCGCCGGTGGTGGCCGGCCTGGTGTTCATCCTGGTGTTCGGCGCCCATGGCTGGGCCTGGCCGCTGATCGACGAGGGCGTGCAGCTGTCGCTGCCGCTGCTGGGCCAGGTGCACCTGCAGCTGCCGAAGATCGTGTTCGCGCTGCCGGGCATCGTGCTGGCCACGGTGTTCGTGACCTTTCCGTTCATCGCCCGCGAGCTGATGCCGCTGATGGAGCAGCAGGGCAGCGACGAGGAGCTGGCCGCGCTGAGCCTGGGCGCCAGCGGCTGGCAGGCGTTCTGGCGGGTGACCCTGCCCAACATCCGCTGGGGCCTGCTGTACGGCGTGCTGCTGTGCGGCGCCCGCGCCATGGGCGAGTTCGGCGCGGTCTCGGTGGTGTCCGGCCACATCCGCGGGCGCACCAACACCCTGCCGCTGCACGTGGAGATCCTCTACAACGAATACGCCTACAGCGCCGCCTTCGCGGTGGCCACGCTGCTGGCGCTCAGCGCGCTGGTGACCCTGGTGCTCAAGACCTGGCTGGAGTGGCGCCACGGCGAATCGCTGGCCGCCACGCACCGGCACTGAGGACGCACGATGAAGATCGAGATCCAGAACCTGCACAAGTGCTTCGGCGCGTTCGCCGCGCTGGACGACATCGACCTGGAGATCCGCGACGGCGAGCTGCTGGCGTTGCTGGGCCCGTCCGGCTCGGGCAAGACCACCCTGCTGCGGGTGATCGCCGGGCTGGAGCATGCCGACGGCGGGCGCATCCTGTTCGGCGGCGAGGACGCTTCGCGGCTGACGGTGCAGGAGCGGCGGGTCGGCTTCGTGTTCCAGCACTATGCGCTGTTCCGGCACATGACCGTGGCCGAGAACATCGCCTTCGGGCTGAAGGTGCGCCGCGGCCGCGAGCGCTGGCCGGCGGCCCGGATCGCCGCGCGGGTGGAGCAGCTGCTGTCGCTGGTGCAGCTGCAGGACCTGGGCGGGCGCTACCCGGCGCAGCTGTCCGGCGGCCAGCGCCAGCGCGTGGCCCTGGCGCGTGCGCTGGCGATCGAACCGCGGGTGCTGCTGCTGGACGAGCCGTTCGGCGCGCTCGACGCCCAGGTGCGGCGCGACCTGCGCGGCTGGCTGCGGCAGCTGCACGTGCAGACCGGCCTGACCACGGTGTTCGTGACCCATGACCAGGAGGAGGCGCTGGAGCTGGCCGACCGGGTGGCGATCCTCAACCGCGGCCGGATCGAGCAGCTGGCCACCCCGGCCGAGGCCTACGACCGCCCGGCCAGCCCGTTCGTGTATTCCTTCGTCGGCGCGGTGAACCGCCTGCGCGGGCGACGCCAGGGCGACCGCATCGAGGTTGGCGGCCTGGTGCTGCCGCCGCCGTGCGGGCCGCTGCCGGGCGGGGACTCGGCGGAACTGGACGTGTACGTGCGCCCGGAGGACCTGCGCCTGGGCGAGGGCGGCTGGGAGGCGGTGGTGGTCGATGCCCAGCGTAGCGGCCCGCGCCTGCGGGTGCGGGCACGCCTGCAGGGCGGGCAGGGTCAGGAAGTGGAGGTGGAGCTGCCGGTGGACGCGCAGCAGGCGCATCCGCCGGGGAGCCGGGTCGGGCTGGTGCCGGTGCGCTACGGGGCGTTCGCCGGGGCCTGAGCAGCGGGCGGGGCACCGGGAACTGGTTGACGCTGCAATTGTTGCGTCGCAATATCCGCTGGGTTAAGTATTTGTGAACCGTGACGGCTCCCGGCCGCCCGCGTGCTCCACCCCACCAGAGGAGATCCAAGGATGAAGTCCTTCAAGCTCGCTGCTTCGCTCGCCGTCCTGCTGTCCGCAGTCCCGTTCGTCGCGTCCGCGCAGGAGGAGTCGCCGTTCTCCTGGGAAGTGACCGCCGTTTCCGATTACGTCTGGCGTGGCGTCTCGCAGTCCGACGAGGATCCCACGCTGCAGGCCGGCTTCACCTACACCTCGGCTTCCGGTTTCTACGCCGGCGTCTGGGGTTCGGGCGTGGACTTCGGCCCGGGCGACCCGAACACCGAGGTCGACGGCTTCATCGGCTACAACGTCGACCTGAGCGACGCGGTCAACTTCGACGTGATGATCAACCGCTACACCTACCCGGGTGCCAGCGACCTCAACTTCAACGAGCTGATCACCACCACCACCTTCGCCGAGAACTACTCGCTGACCGTCGCCTACAGCAACGACTTCGGCGGCAGCGACACCAAGGCCTGGTACGTGGCCGGCGGCGCCAGCATCGGCCTGCCGAACGACTTCAGCCTCGACCTGGGCGTCGGCCGCAGCATGTTCGACGACGACTACAGCGACGACTACACCGACTGGAGCGTCGGCCTGAGCCGCAGCTGGGGCCTGTTCAGCGCCTCGCTGGCCTACGTCGGCACCGACGGCAGCGGCCGCGACATCTTCGGCGACCTGGCCGACGACCGCGTGGTGCTGGCCCTCAGCATCGGCCAGTAACGGCCCCCGCGGCAAAGGAAAAAGGCGCCATGCGGCGCCTTTTTTCCGTTCCAGGGCCGGCCGCGTGCTCAGGTCCAGCTGAGCACGACCTTGCCGGCGCGGCCCTGCTCCATCAGGTCGAAGCCCTGCTGGAACTCGTCGATCGGCAGCTGGTGGGTCAGCACCTTGCCCAGCGGGAAGCCGGACAGCACCAGCTGGGTCATCTTGTACCAGGTCTCGTACATCTTGCGGCCGTAGATGCCCTGCACGGTCAGGCCCTTGAAGATGATCCGTTCCCAGTCGCAGCCGGCGCCCTTGGGCATGATCCCGAGCATGGCGATCCTGCCGCCCGGGTACATGCATTCGAGCATGTCGTTGAACGCGCGCGGGTTGCCGCTCATCTCCAGGCCCACGTCGAAGCCTTCCATGTGCAGGTCCGACATCACGTCGCGCAGCGACTGGTTGGCGACGTTGACCACGCGGGTGGCGCCCATGTCGGCGGCCAGCTTCAGGCGGTAGTCGTTGACATCGGTGACCACCACGTTGCGCGCGCCGATGTGCTTGCAGATGCCGGCGGCGATGATGCCGATCGGGCCGGCGCCGGTGATCAGCACGTCCTCGCCGACCACGTCGAACTCCAGCGCGCAGTGCGCGGCGTTGCCGTAGGGGTCGAAGAACGCCGCCAGCTCCGACGGCACCGGATCCGGCACCGGCCACAGGTTGGACGCCGGCATCACGATGTACTCGGCGAAGGCGCCGTCGCGGTTCACGCCGATGCCCACGGTGTGCGGGCACAGGTGCGGGCGGCCGCCGCGGCAGTTGCGGCAGTGGCCGCAGACGATGTGGCCCTCGGCCGACACCCGCTGGCCGACCTTGTAGCCGGACACGCCCGGGCCCAGCTCGGCGATGCGGCCGACGAACTCGTGGCCGATCACCAGGCCAGGCCGGATCGTGCGCTGGCTCCACTCGTCCCACAGGTAGATGTGCAGGTCGGTACCGCAGATGGCGGTCTTCTCGACCTTGATCAGCACCTCGTTGGGGCCGGGCTGCGGCACCGGGACCTGCTCCATCCAGATGCCCCTGGCGGCTTCGCGCTTGACCAGCGCCTTCATGGTTCGGGACATCGGCGGGACCTCGGTGGCAGGGAGGGGAAGGCGCGCATTATAGGTTGCCAAAGAAACCATGGCGTCGGCGGCGCCCGTGCCGGGGGTGGCCATCCCCGGGTTGTCCGGGGAACCTGCCAAAAGTCATGGGCTCTCCCGGGGCGGGCGGGGGCTAGAATCCCGGTTCCTTTCGGTTGGAACCAAATGCCCATGCGCCTGCGCACCCTTTCCCTGTCCGTATTTGCCGCCTTGCTGGGCGCGCCGCTTGCCCATGCCGTGGAAGGCATGTGGGTCCCGCAGCAGCTGCCGGAGATCGCCGGTCCGCTGAAGCAGGCCGGGCTGGAGCTGTCGCCGGAGCAGCTGGCGGACCTGACCGGCGACCCGATGGGCGCGGTGGTCGCGCTGGGCGGCTGCACCGCCAGCTTCGTCTCGCCGCAGGGCCTGGTGGTGACCAACCACCACTGCGCCTACGGCGCCATCCAGCTCAACTCCACCGCCGAGAAGAACCTGATCAAGGAAGGCTTCAACGCCGCCACCCCGGCCGAGGAACTCAGCGCCGGTCCCAACGCGCGCGTGTTCGTGCTGGACGAGATCACCGACGTCACCGCCGAGGCGAAGGCCGCGATCGCCGCCGCGCCCAACGCGCTGGCCCGCACCCGCGCCCTGGAGGCGTTCGAGAAGAAGCTGGTCGCCGAGTGCGAGTCCGAGCCGGGCTACCGCTGCCGCCTTTACAGCTTCTTCGGCGGCAACACCTACCGCCTGTTCAAGAACCTGGAGATCCGGGACGTGCGCCTGGCCTACGCGCCCCCGGGCAGCGTGGGCAAGTATGGTGGCGACATCGACAACTGGATGTGGCCGCGCCACACCGGCGACTTCGCGTTCTACCGCGCCTACGTCGGCAAGGACGGCAAGCCGGCGCCGTTCTCCCCGGACAACGTGCCGTACCAGCCAAAGCACTGGCTGAAGATCGCCGACAAGCCGCTGGGCGCCGGCGACTTCGTGATGGTCGCCGGCTACCCGGGCTCGACCAACCGCTACGCGCTGGCCGCCGAGTTCGACCACACCGCGCAGACGGTGTACCCGGAGACCATCCGCCACTACCGCAACCTGATCGGCATGATCGAGGAGGCCGGGCGCAAGGATCCGGACATCCAGGTCAAGTACGCCAGCAACATGGCCGGCTGGAACAACTACGCCAAGAACTACGAGGGCCAGCTGGAGGGCTTCAAGCGCATCGACGCGGCCGCGCAGAAGCACGCCGAGGAAGCGGCGGTGCTGGCCTGGCTCAAGGGCCAGGGCAGGAAGGGCCGCGAGGCGCTGCAGGCGCACGCGAAGCTGGTGCAGCTGCTGGAGCAGTCCAAGGCGACCCGCAGCCGCGACTACACCCTGGCCATGTTCAACAACACCGGCGTGGTCGGCGCGGCCACCCAGCTGTACCGCCTGTCGCTGGAGAAGGCCAAGCCGGACGCCGAGCGCGAGCCGGGCTTCCAGCAGCGCGACCTGCCGACCATCGAGGGCGCGATGAAGCAGCTTGAGCGCCGCTACGTGCCGGCCATGGACCGCCAGCTGCAGGCCTACTGGCTCAACGAGTACATCAAGCTGCCCGCGGCCCAGCGCGTGCCGGCGGTGGACCAGTGGCTGGGCGGCAACGACGCCGTGGCCGTGGAGCGCGCCCTGGACCGCCTGGCCGCGACGAAGCTGGGCAGCACCGAGGAGCGCCTGAAGTGGCTGTCGGCCGACCGCGCCGCGTTCGAGGCCAGCGACGACCCGGCGATCCAGTACGCGGTGGCGGTGCTGCCGACCCTGCTGAAGCTTGAGCAGGAGCGCAAGGTCCGCGCCGGCGAGAACCTGGCCGCGCGCCCGGTGTTCCTGCAGGCGGTGGCCGACTACAAGAAGAGCCAGGGCAAGGCGGTCTATCCGGACGCCAACCTGTCGCTGCGCATCACCTTCGGCAACGTCACCGGCTACGAGCCGAAGGACGGCATGGCGTACACCCCGTTCACCACGCTGGAGGGCATCGTCGCCAAGGACACCGGCGAGGAGCCGTTCGACTCCCCGAAGGCGCTGCTGGACGCGGTCAAGGCCAAGCGCTACGGCGGGCTGGAGGATCCGCGCATCGGCTCGGTGCCGGTGAACTTCCTGTCCGACCTGGACATCACCGGCGGCAACTCCGGCTCGCCGGTGCTGGACGCCCAGGGCAAGCTGGTCGGCCTGGCCTTCGACGGCAACTGGGAGTCGGTCAGCTCCAACTGGGTGTTCGACCCGAAGATGACCCGTATGATCGCGGTCGACGCCCGCTACATGCGCTGGATCATGCAGGAGGTCTACCCGGCCCCGCAGCTGCTGCAGGAAATGGGTATTACCCGCTGAAACCGTCCGGGCCACGGGCCCGGCGGTCGGGTATCATGCGGCCCCCGTCGCGCGCAGGCGCGGCGGGGGTTTTTTCCCAGAGGGGACTCCATGCGCATCCTGCTTGCACGCCACGGCGAGACGCCGTGGAACGCCGAAGGCCGCTACCAGGGCCAGATCGACATCCCGCTCTCGCCGGTGGGCGAGGCCCAGGCCCGCGCGCTGGGCGAGCGCCTGCGCGACGTGCCGGTCACCCGCGCGGTGGCCTCGCCGCTGTCGCGCGCCCGTCGCACCGCCGAGCTGGCGCTGGGCGAGGACCGCGCCGGGATGCTGCAGCTGGATCCGGACGTGCAGGAGATCGCCCACGGCGAGTGGGAAGGCCTGCTGGCCAGCGAGATCAACGAGAAGGACCCGGCCCGCCTGCGCGCCTGGCGCGAGGAGCCGGACACGGTGCTGATGCCCGGCGGCGAATCGCTGCGCCAGGTGCTGGACCGTTCCTGGCGCGGCCTGGTGCGCGCCACCGAGGGCCTGGGCGCGGACGACATCCTGCTGCTGGTCGCCCACGACGCGGTCAACCGCGTACTGCTGTGCAGGATCCTGGGCCTGCCGATCAGCAAGCTGTGGACCTTCCGCCAGGCGCCGACCACGCTGAACCTGCTCGAAGGCCCGGACGTGGAGCACCTGGAAGTGGTGCGCCTGAACGACTGCTCGCACCACACCCCGTTCTTCGGCGAAGCCAAGCACCGGGCGCTGTAAAGCCCGGCGGCGGCCGGGACGCCTGGCCGCGCGCCCGCGCCGTGACCGGTGCCGAGGCGCCCGCCCGGGCGAGCTGCCATCCTGTTCCCGCGGCGCCGGCCGATGCGGCCGCACGCCGCGCCGTGGCCGCGGCACGCCCGCGGCGCGCCACTACCCTGGACCCGCATGAGCTCCACGTCCCGCACCCTGGCCGAATGGCTGGCCTACATCGAGACCCGGCATCCGCGCAGCATCGAGCTGGGCCTGGAGCGCGTGCGCGAGGTTGCCGCGCGCCTGGGGCTGCAGCGGCCGGCGGCGCAGGTGGTCACCGTGGCCGGCACCAACGGCAAGGGCTCGACCGTGGCCTTCATCGAGGCCATCGCCCGCGCCGACGGCTGGAAGGTCGGCGCCTACAGCTCGCCGCACCTGCTGCGCTACAACGAGCGGGTGCGGATCGATGGCGCCGAGGCCGCGGACGATGAGCTGGCCGCGGCCTTCGCCGCGGTCGAGGCCGCCCGCGGCGACACCCCGCTGACCTATTTCGAGTACGGCACCCTGGCGGCGCTGTGGCTGTTCCAGCAGGCGGGGCTGGACCTGGCGGTGCTGGAGGTCGGCCTGGGCGGCCGCCTGGACGCGGTGAACATCGTCGATCCGGACGTGGCGGTGATCACCACCGTCGACGTGGACCACGTCGACTGGCTGGGCAGCGACCGCGAGGCCATCGGCCAGGAGAAGGCCGGCATCGCCCGGGCCTGGAAGCCGCTGGTGCTGGGCGAGATCGACCCGCCTTCCAGCGTGCTGCGCCATGCCTACGCCATTGGCGCCAACGCGATCCGCGCCGGCAGCGACTACTTCCACGAGCCGGCCGGCGAGGGCCAGTGGCAGTGGCGCGAGATCGGCACCGAGCTGCTGCTGCCCGATCCGCAGCTGGCCGCCCCGGTGCAGCGCGCCAATGCCGCCGCCGCGATCGCGGCCCTGCGCGCGCTGCCGCGCTCGCCGGCGGAACCGGCGTGCGCGGCCGGCGTGGCCGCCGCGCGCATCCCGGGCCGGCTGGAGCGCTTCGAGCACGACGGCGTGGAGGTGGTGGTCGACGTGGCCCACAACCCGCAGGCCGCGCGCGAACTGGCTGCCTGGGCGAAGGCGCGGCCGGCGTCCGGCGCCACCGCCATGGTCCTGGCGGTGCTGGCCGACAAGGACGCGGCGGCAATCGTGCAGGCGCTGGAAGGCTGCGTGGACCGCTGGCACCTGGCGGGTCTGGAGGGCATCGCGCGCGGGGAAGCGGTCGATGCGTTGGCCGCGCGCCTGGCCGGTACCGCGGCCGCCACCGGCAGCCGCGATGCCAGCGTGGAGGCGGCGCTGGCGCGCGCCCTGGCGCAGTCGGCGCCGGGCGACCGGGTGGTGGTGGCCGGCTCGTTCCACACCGCCGCCGCCGCGCTGGCGATGCTGCGTTCAGGGCAATGACGGTTGGCCCGGCCGGGCTCCCCCTATAATTGCCGCCACTTCCCGCCAGGCCCCCAGCTCCCGTGGATACCACGCTGAAACAACGCCTGATCGGCGCGGCCGTGCTGGTCGCGCTCGCGGTCATCTTCCTGCCGATGCTGGTGCAGGGCCCGGCCCCCGACAGTGGCGTGGCCGACGTCTCCACCCGCGTCCCCGATGCGCCGGCCAGCGGCTACGAGACCCGCGAGCTGCCCCTGCTCGGTGCGCCCGCCGAGGTGGATGCCCCGGCGCCCGCCCCCGAGGCCGAAGCCGCCGCGACCGACGGCGAGGCGGCCGAGGCCGCGCCCGACCCGGCCACCGCGGCGGGACGCTGGGCGGTGACCTTCGGTGCCTATGCCAGCGAGAAGGATGCCGAGGCGGTGATCAACCGCCTGCGCCAGGCCGGCCTGGAGGGCTTCAGCGAGCGCACCACGGTGGGCGACCGCCCGGCTTGGCGCGTGCGTGTGGGACCGTTCGCCGACCGCGCCCTGGCCGAAGCCGGGCGCCTGCGCGCGGTGCGCATCCGCAACGACGTCAACGCCCAGGTGATCGCGCTGGACGCAGGCGCCGGGGAAGCCGCGCCGGCCGCCGCCGCGGCGACCGCGCCGGATACCGCGGCCGCTGCCGCTCCTGCTGCGACTACCGCGTCGCCCGCAACGACGGCGACGACGCCGCAGCCCGCCGCGGCGCAGCCCGCGCCGGCGCGCGATGCCCCGCGCCCGGCCGCGACCACGCCGGCGCCGGCGAAGACCACCGCGACCCCGGCCAAGTCGGCCACCGCCAGCACCTCCGCGGCCACCCCGTCCACCAGCGTGCCGGCGCCTTCGCCCACGCCGGCGGCCAGCAACGTGGGCTTCGCGGTGCAGATGGGCGCGTTCTCCAGCCAGGCCGACGCCAATGCGCTGCGCGACCGCCTGCGCGCGGCCGGCTTCAGCGCCATCGTGCAGCCGGTGCGCACCGACAAGGGCACCCTGCACCGGGTGCGGGTCGGGCCGGTGGCCACGCGCGCCGAGGCCGAGCAGCTGCGCGGGCGCCTGGCCGCCCACGGCGGCGGCATGGTGGTGCCGCACCCGTGAGCAGGACCGGCGCCGGCGCGCCGGCCGCGAAGCCATGAACGCGATCGACCTGGTCCTGCTGCTGGTGATTGCCGCTTCGGCCCTGCTGGGCCTGTTGCGCGGCTTCGTCGGCGTGGTCGCCTCGCTGCTGGCCTGGATCGCGGCCAGCTGGTGCGCGTTCCACTACGGCGGGCAGCTGGCCTTCCTGATCAGCGAGGATGGACAGCCCGGCACCTCCGGGCTGCTGGCTGGCTACGCGCTGGCGTTCTTCGGCGTGCTGGTGGCGGTGAGCCTGGTCGGCTGGATCATGCGCAAGCTGCTGCACTCGGTGGGCCTGTCGGGCGTGGACCGTGTGCTGGGCCTGGCCGTGGGCGTGCTGCGCGGCGCGCTGGTGGCCTGCGTGATCGTGCTGCTGATGGCTTTCAGCACCTTGCCGCAGCAACCGGCCTGGGCGCAGTCGCGCGCGCTGCCGCTGCTGCTGCCGGGCGCGCAGTGGCTGGCGCGCTGGCTGCCGGAGTGGGCGGCCGGCGAACTGGACTTTGGCAACGGTCGGGCCGGCGGCGATAATGGCGCCCTTCACCGCGCCGGCGCCATCGTCGAATCCCTTACCGGGGCCCTTCCCGTTCCCGATGACGCGGCGCCGCCGCCACCCGGCGGGGAGCCTCCTTCCTCTTCCAGTCCCAACCCCGGTCAGTAGACCGTCGGAGATTTGCATCATGTGCGGCATCGTCGGAATCGTCGGCAACGACAACGTCGCGGGCCAGTTGTATGACGGCCTGACCGTGCTCCAGCACCGCGGCCAGGACGCGGCGGGCATCGCCACCGCCGACGGTACCCGCCTGCGCCTGCACAAGGACAACGGCCTGGTGCGCGACGTGTTCAACGCCAAGGCGATGAGCGTGCTGGAGGGGCGGGTGGGCATCGCCCATTGCCGCTATCCGACCGCCGGCTCGGAGGGCATGGACGAGGCGCAGCCGTTCTACGTCAACTCGCCCTACGGCATCGCCCTGGCGCACAACGGCAACCTGATCAACACCGAGGCCCTGCGCCAGCAGGTGTTCGCCCAGGACCGCCGCAACATCAACACCGACTCCGACAGCGAAGTACTGCTGAACGTGTTCGCGCACGAGCTGGACGTGCAGGGCGAGCTGACCCCGCAGGCCGCGATCCGCGCGGTCGCCGGGGTGCACCGCCGGGTCAAGGGCGGCTACGCGGTGGTCAGCGTGGTGCTGGGCCTGGGCCTGGTCGCGTTCCGCGACCCGCACGGCATCCGCCCGCTGGTGCTGGGCAAGCGCGAGGGCGCGGCCGGTGCCGAGTACATCGTGGCCTCCGAGTCGGCGGTGCTGGACATCCTCGGCTTCGCCCGCGTGCGCGACGTGCAGCCGGGCGAGGCGCTGGTCGTCACCCCGCGCGGCGAGGTGTTCGCCGAGGTCTGCGCCGAAGCGGTCGAGCAGGCGCCGTGCATCTTCGAGTACGTGTACTTCGCGCGCCCGGACTCGATGATCGACAACGTCTCGGTGCACAAGGCGCGCATGCGCATGGGCGTCAAGCTGGGCGAGAAGATCCTGCGCCTGCGCCCGGACCACGACATCGACACCATCATCCCGATCCCGGACACCTCGCGCGACGCGGCGCTGGAGATCTCCAACGTGCTGGGCGTGAAGTACCGCGAGGGCTTCATCAAGAACCGCTACGTCGGCCGCACCTTCATCATGCCGGGGCAGGGCGAGCGGGTTAAGTCGGTGCGGCGCAAGCTCAATCCGATCCACCTGGAGTTCCGCAACCGCGTGGTGCTGCTGGTGGACGACTCGATCGTGCGCGGCACCACCAGCCAGCAGATCGTGCAGATGGCGCGCGACGCCGGCGCGCGCAAGGTGTACCTGGCCAGCGCCGCGCCGCCGGTGCGCTACCCCAACATCTACGGCATCGACATGCCCTCCACCGACGAGCTGATCGCGCACGGCCGCAGCGTCGAGGAGGTGGAGAAGCTGCTGGGTTGCGACTGGCTGATCTACCAGGACCTGGAGGACCTGGAGGCCGCGGTGCGCGAGGGCAACCCGCAGCTCACCCGCTTCGATTCCTCCTGCTTCAACGGCCAGTACGTGACCGGGATCGAGCCGGGCTACTTCGAACGCCTGCAGCAGCTGCGCTCGGACGAGGCCAAGCGCCGCCGCCGCGCCTGCTGAGGAGGCGGCGATGGAGCTGTACCAGGCCGCGCGCGCCTGCCTGGACGAGGCCGATCCGGCCCGCAAGGTCGCGCTGACCCACGAATACGCCGCGGCCTTCGCCCGCGGTGACATCGTCCTGCCCGGGGAAGCGCCGCCGCCGGAACCGATCCGCATGCCGGGGCGGCCGCCGCGGCCGAAGCTGGTGCATCCGCGCCACCTGCCGCGCCGCGGGCTGGGCAGCGAGGAAGGGCGGGCGGCGTTCCTGCACGCGATCGCCCACATCGAGCTCAATGCCATCGACCTGGCCTGGGACGCGGCCTACCGCTTCCGCGGCCTGCCCGAGCGGTTCTACCGCGACTGGGTGCAGGTGGCCGACGACGAGGCGCGCCACTTCACCTTGCTGCGCGACCGCCTGCGCCGGATGGGCCGCGACTACGGCGACTTCGACGCCCACAACGGCCTGTGGGAGATGTGCGAGAAGACCGCGCACGACGGCATGGCGCGCATGGCCCTGGTGCCGCGCGTGCTGGAGGCGCGGGGGCTGGACGTCACCCCGGGCATGATCGCGCGCCTGCGCGACATGGGCGACCTGGACACGGTGGCGATCCTGGAGGTCATCCTGCGCGAGGAGGTGGCGCACGTGGCCGCCGGCTCGCGCTGGTACCGCTGGTACTGCGAGCGCGCCGGGGTCGAGCCGCGCGCCCGCTTCCGCGAACTGTTGCGCGAGTACGCCAGCGGCTACCTGCACGGCCCGTTCAACGTCGAGGCGCGGCTGCTGGCCGGATTCGACGAGGACGAGCTGGAATCGCTGCGCTACGTGGAAGCGGAGCAGGCCGGCGGCTGAGCCGGCCTGCCGCTCAGCCCGGCGCCAGCGCCTGCAGCTGCGCGCCGCCGGCGTCCACCCGCAGCACCGAGCCCTGTTCGTACCAGTCGCCGAGCACGATGCGCCGGCAGTCGCGCGTGCCCACTCGCAGCGCGTGCACCGCCGGGCGGTGGGTGTGGCCGTGGACCAGCAGGTCCACGCCGAAGCGGGCGAGGGTGGCCTCGACCGTGGCCGGGGTGACGTCGGTGACGGTCTCGAAGGTGCCGCGGTCGCCCTGCAGCATTTCCTGCTGCCGCGCCATGCTGGCCTGGCGGGCCTGCGCCGCGAACGCCAGCCGCGCCTGCAGCGGCTGGGCGAGGAACTGCTGTTGCCAGCGCGGGTCGCGGGTCTGGGCGCGGAAGGCTTGGTAGGCGGTGTCGTCGCTGCACAGCAGGTCGCCGTGCATCAGCAGCGCCGGGCGGCCGTACAGCGATACCACCGACGGATCCGGCAGGATGCGCATGCCGGCGCGGCGGGCGTAGTCCTGGCCGACCAGGAAGTCGCGGTTGCCGTGCATGAAGTACACCGGCACCCCGGCGTGGGCCAGGGCGTGCAGCGCGGCGGCCACTTCCGTCCCGGCCTCGGACGGGTCGTCGTCGCCGACCCAGGCCTCGAACAGGTCGCCGAGGATGTACAGCGCGTCGGCGCCCGCAGCCTCGCCGCGCAGGAAGCGCAGGAACAGGGCGGTGATTTCCGGCCGGGCCGGATCCAGGTGCAGGTCGGAGACGAACAGGGTGGCCATCGCCGGATTGTAGGCTGGGCCGCGCCCTCCCGCCCGTGCCCGGCGCCAGGCGGCAGGCGGCCGCGCCGGTGGCCGGGGGGTGCATGGGTCACACAGTGCAGGCGGGAATGGCCTTTGGTAACGTCCCTGCAATTCTAGGCGGTCGTGCACGCGCCGCCTGTCCACAGGGATGGTAGAGGGCACATGACCGCGGCCGGTGTAGACGTTTCTCCGACTCCGACGTCCCACTCCGGGCAACGCAAGCACGTCGCACTGGCCCTGCTGGCGGGCGTGGCCCTGACCCTCGGCGCGATCGCCGGCTACGACCTCATCCCGCCGGTGCGCTTCGACGTGACCCGGGTGCCGAAGGACGCGACCATGCTGTCCTCCACCCCGGTGCCGGGCCGCGCCGAGGCCGGCGAGTGGCTGGACGAGGGCAAGCGCCGCCTGCGCTGCCACTACCCGCCGGGCACCAACGAGCCCCTGTACTACTGCGCGGTCAACTACTTCATCGGCTCCGGCCCCGACCGCGGCCTGGACCTGTCGAAGTACACCCACGTGGAGGTCAAGGTCGTCTACAAGGGCGACGTGCCCAAGCTGCGGCTGTTCGCGCGGCACTTCGACCCGCGCTACTCCACCGTCGGCGACACCAACAGCACCAAGTACAACGCGGTGTTCCTGCCGACCCAGGACCTGCGCGCGCCCCTGTCGCTGGGCACGGACGAGTTCACCGTCGCCGAGTGGTGGCGGCTGTACTACAAGCTGCCGCGCGAGCTGGCGCACGCCGAACTCAGCAACGTGGTCACGGTGGGGCTGGATTTCTCCTACCCCATGACCGAGGGCGTGCACGACCTGGAGGTGCAGGAGATCACCTTCGTGCGCCCGGGCCTGTCGCGCGAGACCTGGTACCTGGGGATCCTGGGCGTATGGCTCACCGGCATCGTGCTCTACGCGCTGCTGCAGCTGCGCACCTACCGCACCGAGCGCCGCCTGCTGCAGAACGAGGCCGAGAACTACCGCGCCCGCGCCACCACCGACCCGCTGACCCTGGCGCTGAACCGCCACGGTTTCGAGCAGCGTTGGGCGCGGCTGCCGGCCGGCCCGGTCGCGCCCGGCCACGCGCGGGCACTGCTGGTGCTGGACATCGACCACTTCAAGCGCATCAACGACAGCTGCGGCCACGACGCCGGCGACCGCGTGCTGCGCGAGCTGGCCGTGCTGCTGCGGCGCCAGCTGCGCTCCAGCGACTGGCTGGTGCGCTGGGGCGGCGAGGAGTTCGTGGTCCTGCTGCCGGGCGTGCGCAGCGACCAGGTGCCGGCGCTGGCGGAGAACCTGCGCGCGGCGGTCGAGGCCCATGCCTTCGAGCCGGGCGTGCCGGTCCCGGTGACGGTCAGCGTGGGCGTGGCCCTGCAGGGGCCGGACGAGGGCTTCGACGCGCTGTTCAAGCGCGCCGACGCGGCCCTGTACGAGGCCAAGCGCGGCGGGCGCAACCGCGTGGTCATCGCCCCCGGTCCCTAGCCGGCAGGCCGGCGCGGGCGCGGTGGACCAGGCGCTGCAGGGCCAGGGGGACGGTCCGTGGCCCGTCCTGCACCGCCGCGGCCGGCCGGGCGCCACCGGCCCGGGCCATGGGCGCTGCGCAGGCGGGGTAAAATGTCCCATTCCGTCCACGTCTTCCTCCCCATGACTTGCCGCACCCGCTTCGCCCCCAGTCCCACCGGCTACCTGCACATCGGCGGTGCCCGCACCGCGCTCTACTGCTGGCTGGAGGCGCGCCACCGCGGCGGCAAGTTCGTGCTGCGGATCGAGGACACCGACCGCGAGCGCAGCACCCAGGCGGCGATCGACGCCATCCTCGAGGCCATGGACTGGCTGGGCCTGGACTACGACGAGGGCCCGGTCTACCAGACCCAGCGCGTCGACCGCTACCGCGAGGTGGCCGAGCAGCTGATCGCCGAGGGCAAGGCCTACTACGCCTACGAGAGCAAGGAAGAGCTGGACGCCATGCGCGAGGCGGCCATGGCCCGTGGCGAGAAGCCACGCTACAACGGCGCCGCGCGCGACCTGAACCTGCCGTACCGCGACGACCCCAACCGCGTCATCCGCTTCAAGAACCCGACCGAGGGCGTGGTCGCGTTCGACGACCTGATCAAGGGCCGGATCGAGATCGCCAACAGCGAGCTGGACGACATGGTGATCTTCCGTCCGGACGGCTACCCGACCTACAACTTCGCGGTCGTGGTCGACGACTGGGACATGGGCATCACCGACGTGATCCGCGGTGACGACCACATCAACAACACCCCGCGCCAGATCAACCTGTACCAGGCCATCGGCGCCCCGGTGCCGAAGTTCGGCCACATGCCGATGATCCTGGACGAGGCCGGCGCCAAGCTGTCCAAGCGCACCGGCGCGGCCGACGTGATGCAGTACAAGGACATGGGCTACCTGCCCGACGCGCTGCTGAGCTACCTGGCGCGCCTGGGCTGGTCGCACGGCGACCAGGAGATCTTCAGCCGCCAGGAGCTGGTCGAGCTGTTCGACGTGCGCAACTGCAACTCCAAGGCCGCGCGCCTGGACATGGCCAAGCTGGGCTGGGTCAACCAGCACTTCCTCAAGACCACCGATCCGGCCGCGGTCGCGCCGCACCTGGTCTACCAGCTGGAGAAGCTGGGCCTGGACCTGGGCAAGGGCCCGAAGCCGGAGGAAGTGGTCGTGGCCCTGCGCGAGCGCGCGCAGACGCTGAAGGAAATGGCCGAGAAGGCCGTGGTCTGGTACACCCCGCTGGAGCACTACGACGAGGCCGTGGTGGCCAAGCACCTCAAGCCCGGCGCCGACGCCGCCCTGGCCAAGGCCCGGGAGCTGCTGGCCGCGCTGCCGGAGTGGACGGTGGAGGCGGTCGGCCAGGCCCTGCACGACACCGCCGCGGCGCTGGAACTGGGCATGGGCAAGATCGCCCAGCCGCTGCGCGTGGCCATCACCGGCACCCAGGTCAGCCCGGACATTTCCTGGACGGTCTACCTGGCCGGCCGCGACGAGGCCTTGAAGCGCATCGACGCCGCCATCACCAAGGTTCCAAAGGGCTGACCACGGAGGCGCCATGCCGCATGCCTGCACCGACCCCCATCACCATGTCCACAGCGCCGAAGCGTTCGTGCGGGCGGTGGAGCGGGCCTGCAGCGAGCGCGGCCTGCGCCTGACCCCGATCCGCGCCAACGTGCTGCGGCTGATCGCCGATGCCGGCAAGCCGGTGAAGGCCTACGACCTGCTGGAGAAGGTACGCGAGACCAAGGGCGCCGGCGCCGACGCGCCGCCGACCGTGTACCGCGCGCTGGATTTCCTGATGGCCAACGGCTTCGTGCACAAGCTGGCTTCGGTCAACGCCTTCGTCGCCTGCCACCATCCCAACAGCGCGCAGCACTCCGTGCCGTTCCTGATCTGCGACCGCTGCCATAGCGCGGTGGAGCTGGAGGACCGCGAGGTCGTGGCCCAGCTCGACGCGCGCGCCAAGGCGCTGGGCTTCCAGCCCCAGGCGCAGACCCTGGAAGTGCACGGCCTGTGCGCGCGCTGTGCCGGCTGAGCCGGCGCGCCCGGACGTGGCTTGCGGCGGTCAGGCCGCCGCGGGTGCCAGCTTCCGCTCCCTGATCGGTGCATTGGCCACTGCGGCCACCAGCGCCAGGGCCATGTCCGCGTACCACATCCACTGGTAGCTGCCGGTGCCCTCCAATGCGACGCCACCCAGCCAGGCGCCGAAGAACCCGCCGACCTGGTGCGAGAGCAGGGTCAGGCCGAACAGCGTGCCCAGGTAACGCGGGCCGAACAGCTTGCCGACCAGGCCGGCGGTCGGCGGCACCGTCGCCAGCCAGGTGAAGCCGAGGCCGGCGGCGAACAGGTAGAAGGTCCAGGCGCTGGGCGGGGCCAGCAGGAACAGCGCGATCAGCAGCGCGCGGCTGGCGTACATCGCCGCCAGGATCCACTTCATGCGGAAGCGCTCGCCCAGCTTGCCCGCGGCCAGGCTGCCGGCGATGTTGAACAGGCCGATCAGGGCGATGGAGACCGCCGAGACGCTGGCCGGCAGGCCGCACAGCGCCACCTCGCCGGGCAGGTGGGTGACCAGGAAGGCCACGTGCACGCCGCAGGTGAAGAAGCCCAGGTGCAGCAGCCAGTAGCTGCGGTCGCGTGCGGCCACGCCCAGCTGGTGGCGCAGGCCGCGGTCCTCGAAGCCCTCGTGCGCCGGCGGCGCCTCGCCCTCGCGGCGGCGGAAGCAGCGCGCCAGCGGCAGGGTCAGCAGCGAGGTCGCGGCCATGCCCAGCATCGCCACGGTCCAGCCGGCCGCGCCGATCACCAGCTGCAGCACCGGCGCGAACACGAACTGGCCCAGCGAGCCGCCGGCATTGATGAAACCGGCCGCCGACGAGCGCCGCTGCGGCGGCAGCCGCCCGGCGGTGGCACCGATCAGGATGGAGAAGCTGCCGGCGCCCGCGCCGGCGGCGGTCAGCACCCCCAGGCTCAGCATCAGCCCCGGACCGGAAGGCAGGAACGGGACCAGCGCCAGGCCCGCGGCCAGCAGCAGGCCGCCGCCGACCAGCACCGGTTCGGAGCCATGGCGGTCGGCCAGCGCGCCGAACACCGGCTGCACCGCGCCCCACACGAACTGGCCGATCGCCAGCGCCAGGCTGATGGTGGCGATGCCGACGCCGGTATCCAGGTGGATCGGCGCCACGAACAGGCCGGTGGTCTGGCGCGCACCCATGGTCAGCATCAGGATCACCGCGGCGGCCACCACCAGGGTGGGGGTGCCGGGCGTGCGGGCAGTGTCCGCGCTCATTCCCCTGTCTCCTTGGCCAGTGCGTCGTCCAGTGCGTCCAGCGCGGCGTGCAGCTGGCCCAGCGGGCCGCTGCCGAGCAGGGCGTCGATGCGCCGCTGCGCGCGCTGCCACAGCGGGCGTGCACGGGCCAGGCGCTGGCGGCCGGCCGCGGTCAGTGCCAGCACGCGCCGGCGCGGATCCTCATCGCGGACTTCGGCAACCAGTCCGTCGCGCAGCAGTGGCTGCAGGTTGCGGCTGAGGGTGGTGCGGTCCATGCCCAGGCTCGCGGCCAGCGTGCCCAGGCTTTGCGGCGTGCGCGCGTGGCGCAGCAGCGAATACTGGTTGACGTTGAGCCCGGCGCCGGCCAGGGCGTGGTCGTAGATCTGCGACACCAGGCGTGCGGCGCGGCGCAGCCGGAAGCAGGTGCAAGGCGAGTGCGGGGCGGGCATGCGGGCGGCCTGCGTGGGGCGGGCCGCCACTATACGTGCATATGCACGTATTTATGGAAGCGCGCCGCCGCCGAAGCGTGGCGGCGCGCGCATCGTGCGAGGTCAGAACCAGGCGCGTACGCCGAACGCCACCGCGCGTCCCGGCAGCGGCGCGTATTCGCGCAGCAGGGAGGTGTGCGGACGCGCCTCGGTGTCGCCCAGGTTGCTGCCATCCAGGAACAGCTCCCAGCGGCCGCCGTGCGGCTGTTCCCAGCCGTAGGACAGGTGCGCGTCGACCAGGGTGTAGCCGGGGCTTGGTTCCTCGTTGCCTGCCACCCGGTCCTGCGCGCGGTAGCGCACCGCGCCCAGCGAGGCGCGCCAGCCGCCCAGGTCCCAGGCCAGGCTTGCACCCAAGCGCCCGGGCGCGATGCGCGGCAGCGGACCGCGGTTGTCCAGTTCCACGACGTAGGCGTGGGCATGGTCGCCGTGCGGCACCTCGAACGCCGCCGTGCGCGTGCCGCTGCCGTCCAGTTCGCCGCGCACGTGGTCGGCAAACAGGCGCAGATCCCAGCGGCCGCTGGCGTTGTCGGCCAGGTGCAGTACGGCCTCGGCCTCGGCGCCGGTGAACACCGCGTCGGCCTGGGTCCACAGCCGCACCGGCACCTCGTGCTCGGACACGCCGGTATCGGCCAGGTGGATGAACTCGTCGAAGCGGCTGCGGTACACCGACAGCTCCAGGTCGAAGCGCTCGTGGTGCGCGTGCAGGCCGATCTCGCCACGCAGGGCGGACTCGGTGTCCAGGCCGACGTCGCCCACCTCCAGCGAGGCGGTGGCCACGTGCAGGCCGCCGGCGTAGAGCTCTTCCTGGGTGGGCGCGCGCTCGGAGCGGTCCACGCCCAGGCGCAGGTCCAGGGACGGGGCCAGCTTCCAGATCGCCGAGGCCGAGAGGCTGGTGGCGCCGAAGCTGCGCCGCGGCTTGCCGCCTTCCGGTTCCAGCTCGACCCGGTCGTGGCGCGCGCCGAATTCCATCTTCAGCGGGCCGGCGCTCTTTTCCTGCAGCACGAACAGGCCGTGGCTGCGGGTCAGCGTGGCCGGCACGAAGGCTTCGGCGCCCACCGCACCGAAATCGACCCGCCCGGATTGCAAACCGAAGGCGCCGCGCCAGCCGCCCAGTTCCTTCTGCACCGCCTGCACGCGGGCGTCGTAGCCGCTGCTGGTGAAGCGGGTGCC
The DNA here is from genome assembly GCF_003931645.1 of Pseudoxanthomonas sp. SGT-18. Classification (NCBI taxonomy): domain Bacteria; kingdom Pseudomonadati; phylum Pseudomonadota; class Gammaproteobacteria; order Lysobacterales; family Lysobacteraceae; genus Pseudoxanthomonas; species Pseudoxanthomonas sp. SGT-18. Next base: position 231,657 of record NZ_RRYJ01000005.1, read on the forward strand.
GACCTCGCCGCCTTCCAGTTCCACGTGTTCGTAATCGCTCCAGGCGCCGTGGAAGTCGATCCGCTCCAGGAACGCGGCCGGTGCGTAGATCCCGCCCTTCAGCTCCAGGCGGTCCTGGCGCAGGTCGATGCGCACGTCGTGGGCGTGGTCTTCCTGGCCGTGCGCGTCCCCGTCGCCGTGTTCCTCTTCCCCGTGCCCATGGTCGCCGGCGTGCACGTGCGCGCCCGGCGGAATGCCGTACTCGCTGCGGTAGGTGCTGGCGGCCACGCCCAGGTAGCCGGCATCGCCCAGCCAGGTCAATCCGAGGCCGCCGGCGCGGGTCTGCATCGCGCTGTTGCCCAGGCGGCCCGGCGCGGCCTCGTGGCCTTCCTCCCCCGCGTCGTGGTCGTGCGCGGCGTGGGCCTGGCCGGGGATGTCGTAGTCGCCGGTATCACGCAGCAGGCCGTCCACGTGCAGCACGAGGTTGTCGCCGCTGGTGCCGTCGAGCCGGAACATGCCGCTGCGCTCGTTGTTGACCGTGTTGCCGCGCAGCTCGGCGCGGCCGGACAGCGGTGCGCCGGGCAGCTCGCGGGCGATGCGGCCGTCGACCACGTTGACCGCGCCGCCGATGGCCCCGCTGCCGAACAGCAGGGTCGCCGGGCCCTTGAGCACCTCGATCTGGTCGGCCAGGAACGGCTCCACGCTGGCGGCATGGTCGGCGCTGACGGTGGACGCGTCCTGGCTGCCCAGCCCGCTTGCCAGCACCTGCACGCGCGGGCCGTCCATGCCGCGCAGGATCGGACGGCCCACGCCCGGGCCGAAATAGCTGGTCTGCACGCCGGGCAGCCGGGCCACGGTCTCGCCCAGGGTCGCGGCGCGCGCGTCATCGAGGGCCTGGCCCTGCAGCACTTCCACCGGGCGTGCCAGGGTCTCCGCATCGCCGGCCAGCGGCGAGGCGGTGACCTGCAGCGCCGGCAGTTCGGTGGGGTCGTCGTGGGCCAGCGCCAGGGCTGGCAGGCCCGCGCAGGCCAGCGCGATGGAGGCTGCCAGCGGCGCACGGACGAGGACGCGGGAAGCGGGGGAACGCATCGGATCGGGCATGCGTAGGTCCTTGGGGGTGACGTGGGAGGGCGGATGTTATAATGTATCGCTCATTCCGGTGCCAGCCCCCCCCGCCCATGCCCCATCACCGCCACCACCACCGCCTCGTCGATCGCCTGGCCGCCACCGGCTCGCTGCTGTGCGCGATCCATTGCGCGCTGACGCCGCTGCTGCTGGCGGCGGTGCCGGCGCTGGGCATGTCGCTGTGGTTCGACGACGGGGTGGAATGGACCCTGGTGGCCTTCGTCAGCCTGCTGGGCGTGTTCAGCCTGGGCTGGAGCTACCGCCGCCACCGTGCGCTGCGCGCGCTGGGCCTGCTCGTGCCGGGCTTGCTGGCACTGTGGGCCGGGCTGCTGTACGCGCCGCTGCACGAGGCGGCGGTGCCGCATGCGGTGGCGATGACCTTCGGCGGCACCCTGGTCGGCGTGGCCCACGTGCTGAACCTGCGGCTCAACCATGGCCATGTTCATGACGCCAGCTGCGCCCATTGAGCGCGCATGCTAGGCTTGCCGCCCTGTCGCGCGCCGCGCGCCGTCCAAGTTATTCGAAATCAAGGAGTTAAATGAATGGGCAAGGGTGACCGCAAGACCGCCAAGGGCAAGCGCTACAACTCCAGCTACGGCAACGCGCGCCGCCATGGTGGCACCCGTGCCGCGGCGGGTGCGGCCGCGCCGGCGGCCAAGAAGACCGTCGTGAAGAAGGCCGTGGCCAAGAAGACGGTGGCCAAGGCCGGCTGATCGCCTCCTCGCAGCAGTACTCCCGGAACGCGGCGCCTGGCGCCGCGTTCTGCGTTTCGGGGCAGGATTTCCCGCGCCTCAGTACAGCTGGCGGCCACCGCTCCAGGCCGAGGCCGCCAGGTTGCCGCCCAGCCAGTAGCAAAGTTCGGCCGGCGCCTTCGCGTTCCACAGCACGAAGTCCGCACGCAGGCCCGCGGCCAGGCGGCCGCGATCATGCAGCCCGAGCGCACGCGCGGCGTGCACCGTGGTCCCGCGCAGGGCTTCCTCCGGGGTGAGCCGGAAGTGGGTGCAGGCCAGGGACATGGCCAGGCGCAGCGACTGCAGCGGCGAGGTGCCGGGATTGCAGTCGGTGGCCACCGCCATCGCCACGCCCCGGGCACGGAATGCATCCAGCGGCGGCAACCGCGTCTCGCGCAGCACGTGGAAGGCGCCGGGCAGCAGCACGGCCACCGTGCCGGCGCGTGCCATCGCCGCCACGCCTTCGGGCGAGGTGTGCTCGACATGGTCGGCCGAGAGCCCGCCGAATTCCGCCACCAGGGCCGCGCCGGCGCCGTCGCTGAGCTGGTCGGCGTGCAGCTTCACCGGCAGGCCGAGCGCGCGCGCGGCCTCGAACACCCGGCGGGTCTGCGCCGCATCGAAGCCGATGCGCTCGCAGAACGCATCCACCGCGTCGACCAGGCCTTCGGCGTGCAGCCGCGGCAACCATTCGCAGACCGCGGCGATGTAGTCGTCGGCGCGGCCGGAGTACTCCGGCGGCAGCGCGTGCGCGCCGAGGAAGGTGGTGCGCACCTCGATGCCCAGGCTGGCGCCGACCTGGCGCGCGACCTGCAACATGCGCCGTTCGCTGTCGAAGTCCAGGCCATAGCCGGACTTGATCTCCACGGTGGTGGCGCCGTCGGCCACCAGCGCGCGGGCGCGCGGCAGCGACTGCGCCAGCAGGCTGGCCGGATCGGCGGCACGGGTGGCGCGCACGGTGGAGACGATGCCGCCGCCGGCGCGGGCGATCTCCTCGTAGCTGGCGCCGGCCAGGCGCTGCTCGAACTCGCCGGCGCGGTTGCCACCGAACACCAGGTGGGTGTGGCAGTCGACCAGGCCCGGCGTCACCAGGCGACCGCCGGCCTGCAGCACCTGCGCGGCCAGTGGACCATCGCCGGCCGGCAATGCCCCGCGTGGGCCGACCCAGGCGATGCGGCCGTCCTTCCACGCCAGCGCGCCGTCCTCCACCAGGCCGTAGCCGGGGCCGTCGAGGGTGGCCAGGCGCGCATCCAGCAGCAGGCCGTCCCACAGCGGCGGGCGGGTCATCGGAAGCCCTCGCGGGCCATCGGGATCGCGTCGGTCATGGCCGGGATTCTCGCACGCACATGCCGGCCCGCGGTCCGCCGGGCACAATGCGTCCATGCCCGATCGCCACTCCTTCGCCCTGGCCGGCATCGCCAACCTGCATTCGCACGCCTTCCAGCGGGCGATGGCCGGGCTGGCCGAGCACCGCACCCATCCGCAGGACAGCTTCTGGACCTGGCGCGAGCTGATGTACCGCTTCGCCGCGCGCATGGATCCGGACAGCACCTACGCCGTGGCCGCGCAGCTGTACGCGGAGATGCTGGAGGCCGGCTACACCACGGTGTGCGAGTTCCACTACGTGCACCACCAGCCCGACGGCACGCCCTACGCCGATCCGGCGGCGATGTCGCGCGCGCTCGTCGCCGCTGCGCGCGATGCCGGCATCCGCCTGACCCTGCTGCCGGTGCTGTACATGAGCGGCGGCTTCGCCGGCGAGCCACTGTCGCCGCGGCAACGGCGCTTCGCCCACGACGTGGACGGCTTCCTGCGCCTGCTGGAGGCGCTGCGCCCGCTGCAGGACGACATGCTGTGCGTCGGCTGCGCCTTCCACAGCCTGCGCGCGGTGCCGGAGGACGCCATGCGCGCGGTGCTGGCGGCGCTGCCGGCGGACGCGCGCATCCACCTGCACATCGCCGAGCAGGTGCCCGAAGTCGAGGCCAGCCTGGCGGTGCGCGGCGAGCGTCCGGTGGAATGGCTGCTGCGCCGCTTCCCGGTGGACCGGCGCTGGACCCTGGTCCACGCCACCCACCTGGACGCCGGGGAGGTGCAGGGCATCGCCGCCAGCGGCGCCACCGTGGCGATCTGCCCGACCACCGAGGCCAACCTCGGCGACGGGCTGTTCCCGCTGCGCGAATACCTGGATGCCGGCGGCCGCTGGGGCATCGGCTCGGATTCGCACGTGTCGGTGTCGCCGGTGGAGGAGCTGCGCTGGCTGGAATACGGCCAGCGGCTCTGCGCGCGGCGCCGCAACATCGTCGCCAGCGTGGACCACCCGCGCGTCGGCGCCAGCCTGCTGGCCGGGGTGGCCGCCAGTGCGGCCGATGCCACCGGCTTCGCGGATACCTCCGGCGACCTCGTCCTGCTCGATGCCGGCGCCGCGCAGCTGGCCGGGGCCACGCCGGACGACCTGGCCGACCGCTGGCTGTTCGCCGGCAACCGCCCGCTGGTGGCCGAGACCCGGGTGGCGGGCCAGGTGCGTGTGCGCGCCGGCCGCCACGTGGACGCGGATGCGATCGCCGCGCGCTACCGCAAGGCGCTGGCGGGCCTGCTGGCCGGCTGAGCGCCCGCGCCGCGCAGGCGGGCATTCGTCGCGCCTGCGGCCGCGTCCGTCGCAGGCGTGCACGGGCCCGGCCTGGACGCCGATCATGGCGGCACCCAGGACAGCAGGGAATGCCTGCATGGACACCCTTGCCGCATCGGCCCGGCCATGTCCCGTGCGCACCTGGCGGAACGGGGCATGCGCTGGCGCCACGCCGCGCATGCTGTCCCGCCGGCGGCCGCACGCGGATGGACGTGGCCCGGCGCCTGGCGCCGCCGCGGGCCATGCCGGCGGCGCTGCTGTGCAATGCCGGCGACCGTCGAGGAAAGCCACGGGATGAAAACCGACGCGGACTATCCGCTGCAGCAGGTCCTGCCGCCGGAGGTGCTGGTGGGCAGCCACGCGGCCTGGGGCCACTACCGCCAGTACCCGGTGTTCAGCCGGCCCTGGCTGCTCGGGCGCGCCTGGCTGTTCTGCGGGATGAGTGCGCTGCTTGCCACGCTGACCGGGACCGTGACCGGGCTGAGCACGCGCGATGGCTGGTTCGGGCTGTATTACGCCGCGGTCCAGTTCGCCTTCTTCTGCCTGTTCACCATGCTGGCACCGGTAATGGCCACCTGGGTGCGCCATCGTGGCTGGCCGGCGCGGCGCGAACGCCGGGCGGTGGTGGCGGCGGTCCTCCTTGGCATCGCGCTTGGCGTCGCAGTGGACATCGTGGTTTCGGCCCACATCAGGGAACTGGTCCACGCGCATGGCCTGCAGCGGACCCCACCGCCGGACCTGGGGCCGGTGCTCAACGCGGCCCGCAGCTTCCTCGAGCTGATCGGGCTGGCCATCCTGCATGCCCTGTTGGGTGGTGGCCTGGCGCTGCCGGCGTATTTCAGCGAGCGCCGGCGCTGGGAAGAGCACCGCCACGCGCGCGAGCTGGAGGCGATGGCCGCGCGCGTGCGCGAGGCCGACCTGCGCCTGGGCGTGCTGCAGGCCCAGGTCGAGCCGCACTTCCTGTTCAACACCCTGGCCTCGGTGCGCGCGCTGGTGCGCCAGGATCCGGCCCAGGCCGAGGCCGCCCTGGACGCGCTGGTCGCGTTCCTGCGCACGGCCATCCCGCGCCTGCGCGACGACCACCGGCTGCTTTCGACCCTCGGCCAGCAGCTGGACATCTGCACCAGCTACCTGGCGGTGATGCAGGTGCGCACGGGCGGCCGCCTTTCATGGACGGTGCGCGTGGAGGAGGCGCTGCGCGGCCTGCCGTTCCCGCCGGCGCTGCTGATCACCCTGGTGGAGAACGCGGTCAAGCACGGCATCGAGCCCAGGCCAGGGCCGGGACGGGTGGAGATCGACGCTTCGGCCGAGGGCGGGGACCTGGTGGTCCGCGTCCTCGACGACGGCGCCGGCCTCAAGCCCGGCCTTGGCAGCGGCATGGGCCTGGCCAATGTGCGCGAACAACTGGCACACCGTTTCGGCCGCCGGGCATCGCTGCGGTTGCAGCCGCGCGAGGGCGGCGGCGTGGTCGCCATGATCGCGCTGGAGCGTTCGGCACTGGAGGAGGCAGGGACGTGAGCACGGGAAAGGTGGTTGGCCTGGTGGCCGAGGACGAGGCGCCGCAGCGGCGCGCGCTGGTCGAACAGTTGCGCCTGGCCTGGCCGGAACTGGAGCTGGCGGCGGTGTGCGAGGACGGCGAGGCGGCGCTGGACGCGGTGGCCGCGCACCGGCCGCAGGTCGCGTTCCTGGACATCCGCATGCCCGGCGCCAGCGGCATGGACGTGGCGCGTGCGGTGGCCGGCCATGGCGGCCTGGTGGTGTTCACCACCGCCTACGACGATTACGCGGTGCGCGCGTTCGAGGCCGGCGCCGCCCACTACCTGCTCAAGCCGCTGCAGCCGCGACGCCTGGAACAGGCGGTGGCGCGGCTGCGGCAGCGGCTGCAGGAGCGCGCCGCGGGCGGCGGCCCCGACCTGCAGGCGCTGCTGGACGGACTGGAGGCGCGCCTGCGCCCGCGCGGCGGGCAGCTGATCCGCTGGATCACCGCCAGCGTCGGCGACAGCGTGCGCATGATCGGCATCGACGAGGTGCTGTTCTTCCAGGCGCAGGACAAGTACGTGCGCGTGGCTACCGCCGGCGGCAACGCGCTGATCCGCACGCCGCTGAAGGAACTGCTGATGGGGCTGGACCCGGACGTCTTCTGGCAGGTGCACCGCGGCGTGGTGGTCCGGGTCGCGGCGATCGACCGCCTGCTGCGCAACGAACTGGGGCGCCACGGCCTGCGGCTGAAGGGCCATCCCGAGGTGCTGCCGGTCAGCGGCGCGTTCCTGCACCGCTTCCGCGGGATGTGAGGCGGCCGGCGCGGCGGCGGTGCCGCGCCGGCGGCATGGATCAGAACAGCAGCGAGGCCATCCTGCGGCGGTACTGGCCGACCAGGTCTTCGTCCTCGACCACGCGGAAGGCATCGATCAGCGCCTTCTTCGCCAGGCCGTCCTGGTAGTCGCGGCCGCGGCGCAGCAGCTCCAGCAGGTTCTCCAGGCCGGCGGCCGAATCGCCGCCGACCAGCTGGTGCACGGCCAGCAGGTGGCGGGCGGCGTGGTCGTCCGGGTCGGCGGCCACGGCCCGTTCCAGGGCGGCCTGTGCCGGCGCGTCCTTGAGCAGGGCGGCGAAACCCAGGCGCGCGCGGGCGCGCACCGCACGGTCGTCGGCGGCCAGGTTGGCCGGCAGCGCGTCCAGCAGCTTGCCGGCCTCGTCCGCCGCGCCGGTGCGCAGCAGGGCCAGGGCCAGGTCGAGCTTCAGCTCTTCCTTGTCCGGTTCGGCCTGCACCGCCTGGCGCAGGCGCAGCACTTCCTCGTGCGGATCCAGCGGCGCGGCGTCGGCTTCGGCGGCCTCGGCGCCGGCCAGCGGCTGGATGCCGTGCTGCTGCAGGAACTGGCGCAGCTGGCCTTCCGGAAGCGCGCCCTGGAACGCGTCCACCGGCTGCCCGCCGACCAGCAGGAACACGGTCGGCACCGAGCGGATCTGGAACGCGGCGGCGATCTGCTGCTGCTGGTCCACGTCGACCTTGGCCAGCACGAAGGCGCCACCGTACTCGCCGGCCAGCTTTTCCAGGATCGGGCCCAGCGACTTGCACGGCCCGCACCAGGTCGCCCAGAAATCGACCAGCACCGGCACCTGCAGCGATTTCTGCAGCACCTCGGTCTCGAAGTTGTCGGTGGTGACGTCGACGACGTGGGGGAGATTGGACATTGCGGGCATCCGGATCGGGAAAGTGGACAGATGGGGCCGCGACCGTGGCTTGCAAGGGCGCGACGCACGCCGGGGTTGCAGTCTAGCGGCCTGGCGGCGGAGCATGGCCGGCCCGCCACGGCCCCGCGCAAGCCCCATGTCACGTTTCCTCCCGTTGCCGTCCGCGTTTCCCGCACGCGCCGGGGGCGCCGCGTGAGCGCGCCATCGGCGCGGATGCGCATCGCGGCCGCGGTCGCGGCGGCCCTGGCCTGTGTGGCGGCGGCAGTGCTCGCCGCGGCGTGCCTGGACGGTTATTCGCATCTGGTCCACCCGCTTGGCCTGCTGGGCGCGCGCCAGCTCGGCGGCGCCGGCCTGGCGTTCGGGCTGGCCGCCTACGTGGCACCGGGCCTGGCCCAGGCCTGGCAGGTGCTGCGCCTGCGCGCCGGCCTGCCGCCCGGATCGCGCCTGCTGGCCGGGATCGGCCTGCAGCTGCTGCTGGTCGGGGCGCTGGCGTTCGCCGCCCAGGGACTGTTGCGGCTGGACCTGGAGGCGCTGGATGCGGGTGCCAGCCGCTGGCACCCGCTCGCCTGGCTGGCCTGGGTACTGGGCTTCGTACTGGGTGGCGGCGCGCTTGCCCTGGGGCTGCGCGGGGTCCGCGGTGCCGGCCGCCTGGCCCCGGTCTCCCTGGGCGCGGCGGTGCTGGTACTGGCCGGCGCCTTCCTGCTGGGCGACTGGATCGGTCCGGCCCTGGCCCAGCGCCTGGCCATCCTCGGCTGGTTGGGCTGGGGCGTGGCCGCGGCGGCCCAGCCGCGGCTGGGCACGGCCGGCTGAACCCAGGCCGCGGCTCAGCCGTGCCGCAGCTTCAGCGCCAGGATCAGCAGCGCCAGCACCAGGGTGACCACGTTCGACAGGATCATCGGCCACGAGCCGAGCACGATCCGTAGGCCAGCCAGAAGCACAGGCCCACGGTGAACACCACGTACATGCCCAGGCAAATGCCGCGGGTGTCGCGGCTGCGCAGGGTCTTCAGCGCCTGCGGCACGAAGGCCACCGTGGTCAGGGTCGCGGCCACGAAGCCCAGCCAGTGCCCGCTCACGCCCGCTCTCCGGCACGCGGGAGCGGGGGGCGCGCGCCCGCGCCGGAAACCCTGAATACGGGAGCCGTGCGGCGGGGGCGGGAGGGCGGGAACCGGGTCGGCATGTCCGGGGCCTTGGTGGTGGCTGGACGATGGTAGCCGGCGCTGCCGGGAAGGGGCTTCCGCGCCCGGGGCGGCAGGCGTTCCGGGTGGAGCCGGATGCTGCACTGCGGTACCCTTGCGGACTTTGCCGCAGCCGCCGCGAACTGCAAATGTCCGCCGTCCCCGAAAACGTCTCCGCCTACGATCCCAAGCCGGTCGAATCCGCCGCCCAGGCGTTCTGGGAAGCGACGCGCGCCTTTGAGGTGGACGAGTCCTCCGACAAGCCCAAGTACTACTGCCTGTCGATGCTGCCGTACCCGTCCGGTGCGCTGCACATGGGCCACGTGCGCAACTACACCATCGGCGACGTGATCAGCCGCTACAAGCGCATGACCGGCCACAACGTGCTGCAGCCGATGGGCTGGGACGCGTTCGGCCTGCCGGCGGAAAACGCGGCGATCAAGAACAAGGTCGCCCCGGCTAAATGGACCTACAGGAACATCGAGCACATGCGCGCCCAGCTGAAGTCGCTGGGTTACGCCATCGACTGGTCGCGCGAGTTCGCCACCTGCACGCCCGAGTACTACGTGCACGAGCAGCGCATGTTCGTGCGCCTGATGCGCAAGGGCCTGGCCTACCGCAAGAACGCGGTGGTCAACTGGGACCCGGTGGACCAGACCGTGCTGGCCAACGAGCAGGTGATCGACGGCCGCGGCTGGCGCTCCGGCGCGCTGGTGGAGAAGCGCGAGATCCCGCAGTGGTTCCTGCGCATCACCGACTACGCCCAGGAGCTGCTGGACGGCCTGGACGAGCTGCCGGGCTGGCCGGAGGCGGTCAAGACCATGCAGCGCAACTGGATCGGCCGCTCCGAGGGCCTGGAGATCCAGTTCGAGGTGGTCGACGCGGCCGGCGCGGCGCTGGAGCCGATCCGGGTGTTCACCACCCGCCCGGACACGCTGATGGGCGTGACCTTCGTTTCCATCGCCGGCGAGCATCCGCTGGCGGTCAAGGCCGCCGCCGCCAATCCGGCGCTGGCGGCGTTCCTGGATGAGCTCAAGCGCGGCAGCGTCTCCGAGGTCGACATCGAGACCCAGGAAAAGCGCGGCATGGACACCGGCCTGAAGGCGGTGCACCCGGTCACCGGCGAGCAGGTGCCGATCTGGGTCGCCAACTTCGTGCTGATGGGCTACGGCACCGGCGCGGTGATGGCCGTGCCCGGCCACGACCAGCGCGACTTCGAGTTCGCCAGCAAGTACGGCCTGCCCAAGGTGCAGGTGATCCGCCTCAAGTCGCCGCGCAACGAGGACGAGGCGACCTGGGATGCGCAGGCCTGGCGCGACTGGTACGGCGACAAGACCCGGGAGGACCTGGAGCTGGTCAATTCCGGCGAGTTCGACGGCCTGGACTACCGCGGCGCGTTCGAGGCCCTGGCCGAGCGCTTCGAGCGCCAGGGCCGCGGCCAGCGCCGGGTCAACTACCGCCTGCGCGACTGGGGCGTGAGCCGCCAGCGCTACTGGGGCTGCCCGATCCCGGTGATCTACTGCGACAAGTGCGGCGCGGTGCCGGTGCCGGAGGACCAGCTGCCGGTGCTGCTGCCGGAGGACGTGGAGTTCACCGGCGTCGGCTCGCCGATCAAGGCCGATCCCGAATGGCGCAAGTGCAAGTGCCCGGAGTGCGGCGCCGACGCCGAGCGCGAGACCGACACCTTCGACACCTTCATGGAGTCGAGCTGGTACTACGCACGCTACACCTCGCCCAAGGCGCGGGAGATGGTCGACAAGCGCGGCAACTACTGGCTGCCGGTCGACCAGTACATCGGCGGCATCGAGCACGCGATCCTGCACCTGATGTACTTCCGTTTCTTCCACAAGCTGCTGCGCGATGCGCGCCTGGTGGACAGCGACGAGCCGGCGACCAACCTGCTGACCCAGGGCATGGTCATCGCCGACACCTACTACCGGCAGAACCCGGACGGTTCGAAGGACTGGATCAACCCGGCCGACGTCGACGTGCAGCGCGACGAGCGCGGGCGCGTCACCGGCGCGGTGCTGCGCGCCGACGGCCAGCCGGTGCTGGTCGGCGGCACCGAGAAGATGTCCAAGTCCAAGAACAACGGCGTGGACCCGCAGGCGATGGTCGACAAGTACGGCGCCGATACCGTGCGCCTGTTCTCGATGTTCGCCGCGCCGCCGGAGCAGTCGCTGGAGTGGAACGAGGCCGGCGTGGACGGCATGGCGCGCTTCCTGCGCCGGCTGTGGTCGCAGGTGCAGAAGCACGCCGCCGACGGCCCCGCGCCGGCGCTGGACGTGTCCGCGCTGGATGCCGGGCAGAAGGCGCTGCGGCGCAAGACCCACGAGACCATCGAGAAGGTGGGCCACGACTACGAGGTGCGCCACGCCTTCAACACCGCCATCGCCGCGGTGATGGAGCTGCTCAACGCGGTCTCGAAGTTCGACGACGCCAGCCCGCAGGGCCGCGCCGTGCGCCAGGAGGCGCTGGAGGCGGCGGTGCTGCTGCTCAACCCGATCACCCCGCACGCCAGCCACGCGCTGTGGCAGGTGCTGGGCCACCCGGAGACGCTGCTGGAGGACGTGCCGTTCCCGAAGGCCGACCCGGCGGGGCTGGTGCGCGCCGCGGTGACCCTGGCGGTGCAGGTCAACGGCAAGCTGCGCGGCACCATCGAGGTCGCCGCCGACGCCCCGCGCGACCAGATCGAGGCCCTGGCCAAGGCCGAGCCGAACGCGGCCAAGTACCTGGAAGGCCTGGCCATCCGCAAGGTGATCGTGGTGCCGGGCAAGATCGTGAACATCGTCGCCGCGTAGCGGCGCCGATGTTCACGGCGGGTGCGGCCTGCGGCCGCTTGCCCAAGGTTCCTTGCGGAACCTTGGGCACCGCCGCTGCCATGCTTCCATCCCCCGTGCGCGCTGCGTGCGGACAGCACCCAACCTGGGGGGGAGGTAGCGTCGGTTGTTCCCGCCTGGCGCTGTCGGTGCGGAGGAGCCTTGGCACCCACGCCTTGAACGTCCATCCCCCGATCCGCGCTGCGCGTATTGCATCCGGGTGGCAGTGCCGGCGCCGGTGCTCTCAAGCGGCGTTCACGGGGAATCGGTCAGGCTTCGCGCCTGTTGCCGCCCGTCGCGGCCTCGTCCAGACTTCTCCACATGATTGCGACCGCGTCCCCGCCCGCCCGGGCGCTGCTCTTCCTCGCCACCCTGGCCCTGGCCGGATGCGGCTTCCACCTGCGCGACCGCATCGCCCTGCCCAGCGATGCGCCGCCGGTGCAGGTGTACTCGAGCACCCCGTACAGCTCGCTGGTGACCCTGCTGGAGCGCAACCTGCGCAACGCCGGCGCCAAGGTGGCCGACGAGGGCACCGCCGGGGGCGAGGTGCTGCGCCTGGAAGTGCTGTCCGAGCGCTGGGGCGACCTGCCGATCGCGATCGACGAGCAGGGCCGCGCCCAGGAATTCTCGCTGCGCTACGCCACCGTGTTCACCGCGGTGCTGGGCGACGGCACCGTGCTGGTGCCGCGGCAGTCGGTGGAACTGGCACGCGACTACGTGTCGCCGCCGGAGGACGCCACCGGCACCAGCAGCGAGCGCGAGATCCTGGCCGACGAGCTGCGCCGCGAGATGGCCGCCTCGATCCTGCGCCGGCTCGACAGCGTGGTCCGCGCCGATCCCTCGCGCGCGCGCCCGGTGCGTGCGCCGGAGGCCACGCCGGCCGCGCCCGTGCCGGGCGAAGCCGGGGCGACGGAAGAGGGGCCCGCCTCCCTCGACGCCCCGGTGCGGTGAATCCGATGCAGCCAGGCCCGGCCCGATGGAGCTGAAGCCCGAACAGCTGGTCGCGCATGTGGGCAAGCAGCCGCTGCAGCCGGCCTATCTGGTCGCAGGCCCGGAAACCCTGCACGTGCTGGAAGCCGCCGACGCGGTGCGCGCGCGCGCGCGCGCCGAGGGCGCCGAGCGCGAGGTGTTCGAGGCCGAGGGCCGCGAGCCGGACTGGGATGCGCTATCGGCCAGCTTCGACGCGCCCGGCCTGTTCGCCTCGCGCCGCCTGCTGGAACTGCGCCTGCCCAATGGCAAGCCGGGCAAGACCGGTTCGGAAGTCATCATGGCCTTCTGCGCCAACCCGCCGCCGGACGTAACCCTGCTGATCGTGGCCAACGAATGGAGCAAGGCGCACCAGGGCAAGTGGTACGAAGCGGTCGCCAGGCACGGCGTGGTCTCCATCGCCTGGGCGCTCAAGCCGCACGAGTTGCCGGGCTGGATCGAGCGCCGGCTGCGCGACCGCGGCCTGCGCGCCAGCCCCGAGGCGGTCCAGGGCCTGGCCGAGCGGGTGGAGGGCAACCTGCTGGCTGCCGCGCAGGAGATCGACAAGCTGGCGCTGCTGGCACCGGGCGCGACCCTTGACCTGGACACGATGGAATCGCTGGTGGCCGACGCCGCCCGCTACGACGTGTTCCGCCTGGTCGAGACCGCGCTGTCCGGCCAGGCGGCGCAGGTGCGGCGCATGCTGGCCGGCTTGCGCGCCGAGGGCGAGCAGGTGGCCGGGCTGATGCCGGTGGTGATCCGCGAGCTGCTGCGCGCCGCCGCGCTGGCCCGTGCCCAGGCGCGTGGCGCCAACCTCGCTGCGGAAATGAAGTCGCAAGGCCTGTGGGAGGCACGCCAGGCGCCGTTCAAGCGTGCCCTGCAGCGGCACGCCGCGCCGCTGCGCTGGAACCGGTTCGCCGCCTACGCCTCGCGCGTGGACCGCGCGGCCAAGGGCCGCGCCGCCGGCGATCCGTGGCTGCTGCTGGAGCGGCTGCTGCTGGCAATCGCCGATACCCCCGCCACCCGGCTGCTCGCGACCGCCGGGTGAGTCCGCCGGCCATGCTCAGGCTCTGGTACGGCGGCACCTTCGATCCGGTCCATTGCGGCCACCTGGCCATCGCCCGCGCAGCCGCCGACGCGTTCGGCGTGCCGGTGACCCTGGCCCCGGCCGCCGATCCGCCGCACCGCGCCGTGCCCGGCGCCAGCGCCCACCATCGTGCGCGCATGCTCGATGTGGCCGCGGCCGGCGATCGGCGCTTGCGCGTGGACCGGCGCGAGCTGGAGCGCAGTGGCCCGTCCTGGACCATCGACACCCTGCGCGAACTGCGCGTGCTGCACGGCGGAGACGCGCCGCTGGCGCTGCTGCTGGGCGCCGACAGCTTCCGCTCGCTGCCGCAGTGGCACCAGTGGCGGGAGATCCTGTCGCTGGCGCACCTGGTGGTGGCCAGTCGCGGCGACGAGCCGGTCGACCGCGGGCTGCCACCGGAGCTGGCGGCAGCCACCGAAGGGCGCTGGTGCGACTCGCCGGCGGCGCTGGCCGCGGCCGCCGGCGGCCGGATCCTGGCGCTGCGGCAGCCGCTGCATCCGCAGTCGGCCAGCGCGGTGCGAGCCGCGATCGCCGCCGGCGATCCGGGCTGGCAGGGCATGGTGCCGCCGGCAGTGGCCGGCTACATCCTCCGCCACAGCCTGTACGGTGCCGGGCAGGGTGCGCACGGCGTGACGGGTACGTGACGCCGCCGCCGGTATAATCCGCACCCCTGTCGGCCAAGTGCCGGCCATTCCCCAGCTACCTCGAGTCTTCCTTGAACAACCAGGCCCACGTCATCAAGCCCCGGCTGCCCGAGCCGCCCCCTTCCGCCGACAAGCTGCTTGCCGCCGTGCGCGCCGCGGTGGAGGAGATCAAGGCCAAGGACGTCGTGGAGATCGACGTGCGCGGCAAGACCAGCGTGGCCGACCACCTGGTGATCGCCTCGGGTACCTCCACCCGCCACGTGAAGTCCATCGCCGACGAGGTGGTGAAGTTCGCCAAGAAGCTCGGCGCGCAGCCGCTTGGCGTGGAAGGCGAGCGCGAGGCCGAGTGGGTGCTGGTGGACCTGGGCGACGTGATCGTCCACGTCATGCTGCCGCGGGTGCGCGAGTTCTACGCGCTGGAGCGGCTGTGGAGCGTCGGCGACCGGCAGCCGCGCTCGGCCGCGGACGTCGACGACGCCGGCTGATCCAGCACCCGCGCATGCGGGCGGCACCGCACGAAGCAAGGGCCGCGCCTGGGCGCGGCCTTTGCGTTCCTGCGCCGGTGGGCGTCGCGCTCCTGCGTGCAGAAGGCGTGCCCGCGCGTGCGTGGCGCGCTGGTGCGACTGCGGCCCCGCAACCGCCTCGCTGCCGGGCTTGTGCCGGGTTGATCGCCGCCGCTCCTGACGCCCGCCGGCCGCGGGAAGGCGGTGTGACGCAATCGGGCGTGCCGGCCCGCCGCGGCCTCCGCTGCCCCGGCCAGCCGCTCGTTCCCGCCGCGTGACTGGCGCGCGGATCCGGTGGCAGCCAGGGAGCGGGCAGGAGAGGCCGTGCATTGCGCAGGCAGGCGCGGGGCGGCCTGGCTGCGGCCTGGTGGTGCGTATCATGTGCCGATGAAGGCACGTCTGATCGCAACCGGCGAACGCGCTCCCTCCTGGGTGGCCGAGGGTTTCGCCGAGTACCGCAAGCGGCTCTCGCACTGGATGCCGCTGGAACTGGTGGAAGTGGAGCCGGGCCTGCGCGGCAAGGGCCGCGATCCGCAGCGGGCGATCGAGGACGAAGGCCGGCGCGTGCTGGCGGCGCTGCCGAAGAACGCGCACGTGGTCACGCTGGACGTGCCCGGCAAGCCCTGGTCGTCCGAACAGCTGGCCGCGCGCATGGAGCACTGGCGGCAGCAGGGTCGCGACCTGGCGTTCCTGATTGGCGGCCCGGAAGGGCACGCCCCCGAGGTCAGGGCCATGGCCCACGAATCCTGGTCCCTGGGCCCGCTGACCCTGCCGCACATGCTGGTGCGCCTGGTGGTGGCCGAGCAGCTGTACCGCGCCGCGGCCATGCTGGCCAACCACCCCTACCACCGCGCCTGAATACGACCCGGTCCCAGCACCCACCATACGGGGCGTTTCATTAGTTCGTTCTATTTGTGGGACGATCTGTTTCTGGGATGCGCTTGCTAACTCCCTTTGGCTATGAATGCACCTGAATGGGGCTGGACCGGAATTGCTCGCCAAAGGCGCTACAGCGGGCTTTTTGTAGATCGAAACGGGGGCGCATAGCGCACCTTTGTGGTGCTTACAAGACTTCCTTTGCGAGTCAGTAACGTAACTTTAATTTTTATTTGAAATGGTATAGGTTGGGACCGCTGGCGAGGCTTAGCTTCGCGGCCACTGTCCCATAAGCATTTGAATCGAGAGGACTAATGTCTTTTGCAACTAAGGGCGGTGACAGCCGCCGCCGTAACTATATGAAGGTGAGCCTGCTGGCACTGGCGCTGTCCGGTGCTGTGGCCACCATGATCCCGGCCGAACAGGCCTACGCCCAGAGCACCTCGGGCGACATCATCGGTACGCTCGACGCGTCCGCCGGCAAGGTCCAGGTGCGCAACCTGGGTTCGGGCCAGGTCCGCGAGTTCGCCGTTGGTGCCGACGGTCGCTTCCGTGCCCCGGCCCTGCCGGCCGGCCAGTACGAAGTGACCACTTCCGATGGCCGCACCACCGTCGTCACCGTGGTTGCCGGTAAGGCCGTGACCGCCTCGTTCGCCGCCGCCGACGCGACCTCGCTGGACGTCGTCCAGGTCCGCGGCATGGGCTCGGTCAACGGCATCGACCTCACCAGCATCGAGACCCGCACCACCTTCACCGCCGACCAGCTGAACTCGCTGCCGGTGGCCCGCAACGTCACCGCCGTTTCGCTGCTGACCCCGGGCACTGCCGCCAGCAGTGACTACTTCGGCAACGCCTCGTTCGGCGGCGCCTCGGCGGCCGAGAACAGCTACTACGTCAACGGCTTCAACGTCACCAACCTGTACGACAACCTGTCGTTCTCCGAGGTTCCGTACCAGGCGATCGACCAGCTGGACGTGCAGACCGGCGGCTACGGCGCCCGCTACGGCTTCTCCACCGGCGGCGTGACCAGCGTCAACATCAAGCGCGGCACCAACGAGCTGAAGGGCGGCTTCAGCTACACCGTCGTGCCGGATTCGCTGCGCGAGCAGCCCGATCCGGTGATGCTGAGCGACGGCACCATCTTCCGCAGCTACGGCAACAACAAGTCGTCCTCGGACAACCTGAGCTTCTGGGCGAGCGGTCCGCTGATCAAGGATCGCCTGTTCTTCTTCGCCCTGGGTTCGTTCAGCAACCAGGACGTGACCAGCTACGCTGCCCGTGGTAACGGCTACTCGACCTCGCCGACTGCGCCGTACACCACGAACCGCAACACCACCATGTACGACTACAAGTCGCGTCAGCCGTACTGGGTGGCCAAGCTGGACTGGTACGTCAACGACAACAACCACGTCGAGTACACCGGCTTCGACAATACCCGCAAGGGCACCTACAACCGCTACACCGCGACCTACTCCAGCCTGGACGCCGACGCCAGCGTCAGCAAGGGCACCTACCAGGGCAAGGAGATCCTCGAGAACGGTGGCACCACCCACATCCTGAAGTGGACCTCCTACCTCAGCGATGCCCTGACCATGTCGCTGCAGTATGGTCAGATGGACAACACCAACTCTGACTACACGGTCAACGCCGACGGCATCGAGAACAAGTACAGCGGCGACATCAACTCCTCGCCGACCTGCCCGTACGTCCTCGACTACCGTCCGGACAGCTCGAACTTCGGCCAGAACATCGGCTGCGCCACCGTGAGCTCGGTGGACATCTACGGTGGTTCGAACAAGCGCGACGCCGGCCGCATCGACTTCGAGTACCTGGTGGGCGACCACAAGATCTCGTTCGGTTACAGCGACGAGCGCTGGAAGTCGTTCCAGGGCGCCGCCCAGGACGTGTACTACATCACCACGTCCGATTACTTCCTGGGCACCGACGAGTCGGTCGACATCTACAACCAGATCCGCTACTTCAACGGCGGCAGCGTGCAGGTCAACCAGAAGTCCTGGTACATCGAGGACAACTGGAACATCACCGACAACTTCATGCTGTACGCGGGTCTGCGTAACGACTCGTTCGAGAACAAGAACACGAACGGCATCACCTTCGTGAAGCAGGACAACATCTGGCAGCCGCGCGTCGGCTTCACCTGGGATGTCCTGGGCAACGGTGATTCCAAGGTGTTCGGCTCGGTCGGCCGTTACTCCCTGCCGATCGCCGCCAACGTCGCCCTGCGCGCCGCTTCGGCCTCGTACTACACCGACTTCTACTACACCTACACCGGTGGCCTGGATCCGGTGACCAAGGTGCCGGTGAACACCACCGGCAGCTACGCCGACGGTGCGTACAACCTGGTGCACAACGGCGAGGACGGCAGCGTGCCGAATCCGGAAGCCGTGGCCGCCCGCGGCCTGAAGCCCTACACCCAGGACGAGCTGATCCTGGGCTACCAGCAGCGCCTGGATTCGGCCAACGACTTCCTGGACGGCTGGACCCTGGGCATCAAGGGCACCTACCGCCGCGTCGACAACGCCATCGACGACACCTGCGATGCGCGTGCGCTGTACAACGCGGGCGTGGACGCCGGCTACGACCTGTCCAACTGGGAGGACGAGTGGACCGTTCCGGGTGGCATCCCGGGCTGCTACATCTTCAACCCGGGTCGCGACATGACCCTGACCACCGACCTGAACGTCGACGGCAACATCGTCACCGTCACCGTTCCGGGCGCTGCCCTGGGTCCGAAGGCCAAGCGTGACTACAAGGCCATCACCCTGAGCGCGGACAAGGCGACCGAGCGCTGGAACGTCAGCGCCTCGTACACCTGGTCCAAGCTGACCGGTAACCTGGAAGGCCTGGTCAAGAGCACCAACGGTCAGGACGACACCGGCACGACCTCGGACTTCGACTTCGCCGAGCTCATGATCGGTGCCGACGGCTACCTGTTCAACGACCACCGCCACAGCCTGAAGGTGTTCGGTTCGTACTCCTTCACTCCGGAGTGGCAGCTGGGCTTCAACCTGATGGCGCAGTCGGGTTCGCCGATCTCCTGCCTGGGCGGCGGCTACGGCAGCTTCGGCACCGAGTACGGCTACACCGGCGTGTTCCACGTGTGCGATACCGGTGCCAACAACACCGGCGCCAACATGGATCGCGCCGCGGACGACGTGGTCAGCCCGGTGGGTTCCGCCGGCCGCACCCCGTGGGTCGTTACCTTCAGCCCGAGCATCGTGTACAAGCCGCGTTGGGCCGAGGGTCTGCGCCTGAATGTTGACGTGCTGAACCTGTTCAACAACATCAAGCCGGTCCAGGTCTACGAGACCAAGTTCGCTTACAGCGGCGTGGCCTCGTACCGCAACTACTACAACTACGGTGCTGCCAAGTTCTTCAACGATCCGCGCTACGTGCGGTTCCAGGTGCAGTACGACTTCTAATCCGTTCCGGATCTAGAAGGTGCTTCAAGGCCGCCCCCGGAAACGGGGGCGGTTT
>NZ_RRYJ01000006.1:0-217213 GCF_003931645.1 Pseudoxanthomonas sp. SGT-18
TCTTTTTTCCTATACCGGCCCAATCGCGCCCCTGCCCTGGCTTATGCTCGCCGCGCCCCGCATCCAGTACGAACGCGCTGCCCGCGCACGAAGGCGGCGGCCACCCGGCGCGGGCCGCGACCACAACGACACGGACGACCAGAGGGAGGAGACGCAATGCCACTGAATTCCTGTTTCGGGCATGCCAGGCAGGCCATCCGCCGCAGCGGCGGACCGCTGCTGCTGGCGCTGTTGCTGGTTGGCGCCGGCCTGGCCCCGGCCAGCGCCAACGACGACCGCATGACCCCGATCCCGATCCCCGAGCAGCCCAACGCGATCAAGCTGCCTACCGGCCCGCTGCCGGACGCGAAGAATCCGGAAGCCTGGCACAAGCAGTACGGCAGCATGTTCGCCCGCAACGTCACCGAGGCGACCCTGACCCCGTTCCTGCCGGATCCGGCCATCGCCACCGGCGCGGCGGTGATCGTCGCCCCGGGCGGCGGCTTCCGTTCGCT
Organism: Pseudoxanthomonas sp. SGT-18; assembly: GCF_003931645.1. NCBI lineage: Bacteria > Pseudomonadati > Pseudomonadota > Gammaproteobacteria > Lysobacterales > Lysobacteraceae > Pseudoxanthomonas > Pseudoxanthomonas sp. SGT-18. Next base: position 495 of record NZ_RRYJ01000006.1, read on the forward strand.
GTCGATGGAGAACGAGGGCTGGGACGTGGCCCGCGCGCTCAACAAGAAGGGCGTGGCCGCGTTCGTGCTCAAGTACCGCCTCAACCAGACCCCGGCCGACCTGGAGGGCTTCGCCGAGTCGATCCGGCAGATGCTGTCCGGCCCGCGCCCGCCGCGCGACCCGGGTGCGTTCGATGCGGCCAAGATGCTGGCCCCGCAGCTGGCCGACGCGCGCGCCGCGTTCGCCCTGGTGCGCAGCCGCGCCAAGGAATGGAACATCGATCCGGACCGCATCGGCATGATCGGCTTCTCCGCCGGCGCGATGCTGACCCTGACCACCGCCCTGCATGGCGAGGACGCCAAGCCGGCCTTCATCGGCAACATCTACGGCCCGATCTCGGCGGTCGACAAGGTGCCGGCCGATGCCCCGCCGATGTTCGTGGCCCTGGCCGCCGACGACGGCCTGTTCAGCAACCAGGGCTTCGGCATCGTCGAGAGCTGGCAGAAGGCCGGCCGTCCGGTCGAGTTCCACTACTACGAGCAGGGCGGCCACGGCTTCGGCATGTACCAGAAGGAGACCACCAGCACCGGCTGGTTCGAGGCCTGGGCCGCGTGGCTGAAGATGCACGGCTACCTGGACCGCAAGAAGTCCTGAGCCTGCCCGGCGCGGGTCAGCGGTACGGCCCTGGCCCGCGCCACACCAGCTTGCCGAGGTGGAACACGTAGCGCACGCTGATCACCTCGCGCGCATCGCCCACGCCGATCATCTCCGGCGAGGCCGGATCCAGCATGCGGCACTTGCTGGCACCGCGCCGCAGCGCCACCTCCGCCGGGCAGACCATGCGCTGGCGCGTGCCCGGCAACGGGATCGCCACCTCGGTCATGCCCTGCGCGATCCAGTCGCGCAGCGTCTGCTCGGCCATCAGTTCGTACACCACCTGGTAGCCGCCCACGTCCATGGTCGGCTCGCCGCCGGTATCCACCTGGTCCGGGCGGCCGTTGTTGTCGACCACGCCGGCCTCGCGGCTGTTGCCCTGCGGCACCAGTTCCTCTTCCGCCGTTCCCGGCGGGCGCCCGTTCCACGGATGCGGCGGGCGCGGCGCGTCCACGCTCGCCGGCTGCGCCCGGCGCGGCTGCGGCCGTGGTTGCGGCTGCGGCGGTTGCGGCCGCGGTTCCGGATCGGCCGGCAGCAGCACGCGCCGCGGATCGGCCAGCTCCCGCGCATCCAGCTGCCGCGGCGGAGCGGCTTCCACCGGCTCCGGCTCGGGCGCGTCCGGCAACTCGGGACCGGGCTGCGGCTGGCCGACGAAATCCACCCGGATGCGGCCGGCGCTGGAGGCACCCTGCGGCGAGGTCACCACCGGCGGCGGCTCGGCTGCCTTCAGCAGGAGCAGCACCATCAGCAGGTGCAGCAGCGCGCTGGCCAGCGCGGCCAGCCAGGGCTGCAGGCGGTCGATGCGCGGTACGTCCGCCGACGGTGGGGGCGTCGCCGGTGGATTCATGCCGCGCGGGCGTAGTGGAAGCTGGCCCGCATGCGGGAACCGGAAGGTGGCGGGAAAGGAATCCGCATCCTAACGCGAGTACCCGCTCCGGCCACGCAGGAAGGCAGGCGCGTTCATGTGGAATCCGGCGTGGCTGCTTCCCTGTCGGCGCCGGTGCTATGGTCGCGCCGCACCTGTCCCCTGCCGTGCCGGAGACCGTCCATGCCCTCGATCCGACCCCAGGCCCGGTCCCTGCTGGTGCTGGCCCTGGCCAGTTCCATTCCCGCCGCCGATGCCGCGCCGGACCCGGCCGTGGCCGAGCACGTGTTTGCCGAAGCGCGGCGCCTGTGCGAGGCCGAGGCCGGCGCGTTGTGGGGGCGCTCGCTGTGCGGCCCGGTGATGCTCGTCGATCCCGCCGACGCCGGCGTCGTCGCCAGCCACGCCGATGCCGGCGGCGTGCTGGTCCGGCAGGGCGCGGTGTACACCGGCACCCTGCCGGCGGACGCGGTGATGTCCAACACCGCCATGGAATGGTCCGGCACCCGCTGGACCCAGCTGCTGTGGCCGGTGCCCCAGGATCCCAACATGCTGCGGACCACCCTGGTCCATGAGCTGTTCCACCGCATCCAGCCGGAGCTGGGCCTGGATCGCGGCGAGGCCGGCAACCGCCACCTCGACACATTTCAGGGCCGGTACCTGCTGCAGCTGGAATGGCGCGCCCTGGCGCGCGCGCTGATGGCCGAGGATCCGGCGCAGCGCCGCGACCACGTCGCCTCGGCGCTGGCCTTCCGCGCGGAGCGCCGGCGCCTGTTCCCGGAAGCCGCGCACGGGGAGACCGCGCTGGAGATCAACGAGGGCCTGGCCGAGTACACCGGCGTGCGCGCGGGCCTGGCCTTCGCCGAACAGCGCCGCGCCCACGGCGTGTACTCGCTGGCCGCGTTCATGGAGGCACCGGGCTTCGTGCGCTCGTTTGCCTATGCCAGTGGCCCGGCCTACGGCCTGCTGCTGGACGAAGCCGATCCGGCCTGGCGCGGCAAGCTGGACGCGGACGCCGACCTCGGGCGGATGCTGGCCGCCGCGCTGCGCCTGGATCCGGATGCGGCCACCGGCCTGGCGGCGCGCGAACGCCGCTACGATCCGGACGGCGAGGTGCTTGCCGCCGAGCAGGCGCGCGAGCGCCAGCGCCAGGAACGGCTGGCCGGCTGGCGCAGGTCGCTGCTGGAAGGCCCGGTGCTGGTGCTGCCGCTGCAGTCCACCCGCTTCCAGATGAACCCGCAGACCGTGGCCGCGCTGGACGATGTCGGCACGGTCTATCCCGAGCTGCGCCTGGGCGACCGCTGGGGCGAACTGGTGGTGGACGGCGGTGCGGCCCTGGTCCATGCCGACCGCAAGCGCGCGGTGGTGGCGCTGCCGGCCGGAAGCGACGGCCTGCGTGGCGAGGGCTGGACACTGTCGCTCAAGCCAGGGTGGAAGCTGGTGCCGGGCGAGCGCGAGGGCGACCTCACCCTCGCCGGCCCCGCGCCCTGAGGCTTACCCGCGGCTGCGCCTGCTCCGCGCCGGCATCGTCCCCTGCGGCAGCTTGCGCGTGGCCACCGCGACGATGGCGGCGCTCGACAGCAGGGTGCCCACCACCAGGCCGGTCACGGCCAGCAGGCCGCGGGTGGAAATGCGCGCGCTGGCACGCAGGGAGACCTTGCCGGCGCGGATCCGCAAGGCGGCGGTATGGACGTCGCTGCCGCCCCGGCATGGAGCCGGCTGGCGGCGCTGGGAATCGTGGGCCATCGCATCGGTTCCGCGGGAGGAACCGGCATGCTCGGTGCCGGGCCGTGAACGCCGCGCGCGCGCCATGGCGGCGGGCATGGCCTCGACCGCGGCCTCACCGCCACCCGGCCAGCATGGGCCAGCCTTCCGTCCGGACCTGCCCATGGCCCGTCCCCGCCGCGCCCCTGCCCGCCCCGACGACCGCGGCCGCCATGCCGCGGTACACCTGCCCGGCCTGGACATCGACGGCTACAGCCTGTCGGTGCCCGATCCACAGGGCGACGGGGTCATCGGCGACCGCGCCAGCCAGACCGCCTTCCGCGGCCTGGTGGACGCGGCGCGCGAACACCACCTCACCGCGAAGGATCCGTTTGGCCGCAAGCCCTCGCGCGCACTGAAGAAGGAACATATCGACCTGGTCCTGGTCGGCGGCGGGCTGGATGCCTCGCACGCCATGCACCTGGCGGTGGAGGAATACGCACGCCAGCTGTGCTACGTGGTCCAGGTGTTCATGGCCCGGCCGGAGTGGCGCGGCGTGGAGCGCATCGTGATCGGCGGCGGCTTCCCCGAGCACCAGACCGGCGGCCTGGCCATGCGCCGCGCGATCCGCCTGCTCGAGCTGGCCGATACCGGGGTGGGCCTGCTGCCCTTGCGCCACGATCCGGACGAGGGCGGCCTGCTTGGCTGGTCGCCGCTGCTGCCGCAGGAACTGCACGGCCATGACGCCTTCCTCGCCGTGGACATCGGCGGCACCAAGCTGCGCTGCGGCATCGTCCGCCACCGGCTGCGGCACGATCCCACCGGCGGACATGGCCAGGTACTGGAGAGCATGGTCTGGCGCCACAAGAGCGACCGCCCCAACCGCGAGGCCGCGGTGCGGCGCATGGCGGCCATGCTCAACGGCCTGGCGGCGATGGCGCGCACCCTGGGGCTGAAGCTGGCTCCGTTCGTGGGCATCGCCTGCCCGGGCACGATCGAGCCGGACGGCTCGATCTCGGCCGGTGCACAGAACCTGCCCGGCGACTGGGAACGCCCGTTCCACCTGCCCGATGCGCTGGCCGCGTACCTGGAACCGGTCGGCGGCCGCGCACCGGCGGTGGTCATGCACAACGACGCGGTGGTGCAGGGTCTCAGCGAACTGGACCGCATGCACGACGTGCGCCGCTGGGGCGTGCTCACCATCGGCACCGGCCTGGGCAACGCCACCTACACCACGCGCTGAGCGGCCGCGGGCGGAGCGTCCTCCACCGCGGCCGCAGGCGCGCGCCTCAGTCCTGCTGCTTCGGCGGCACCACCGCGTGCAGCAGCGGCTCCACCCAGTCCTCGCGCTGGAAGTCGTAAAGCACGAAGTCGCTGGAGAACTGCCAGTACAGGTGGGCGAAGCCGCGCTTCTCCGCGGCGCGGGCGACGGTCCGGGTCCACAGCACCCGGTCCTCCATCGGCGCCTTGTCGTAGGCGCCGTACTCGCCCAGCAGGATCGGGCGGCCGTGCCTTCGCGACCAGGCCCCGACCTTGTCGAAGTCGCTCTCGATCTTCGCCACCTGCTCCGGCGTGAAGCGCACGCCGGTCTTTTCCGAGAACTGCGGCTCCACCCAGCTGGCGCCCTGGTGGGTGAAGGCGAACGGCTCGTAGTAGTGGAAGGTGACGACCAGGTGGCGGTCGTCCTCCGGCAGGCGCAAGGTGTCCAGCTCCTCGAGGTTGTTCCAGCGGGTCGGGCCGACCACGACGTTGCGGGTGGGATTGGTCTTGCGCACCACCTGCAGCAGCTTCGCCAACAGCGCGTTCCAGGCCCTGGCGTCGAGCGCTCCGTGCGGTTCGTTGAGCAGCTCGAACACCACCGAATCGGGCTGGGCGGCATAGCGCTCGCCCAGCTGGGTCCAGACCTGGACCAGCTTCGCCTCGCAGGCCGGCACGTCCTTCACGCAATCGTTGGAGTCGTGCACGTCGAGGATCACCTGCAGGTCATTGTTCCTGCCCCAGGCCAGGACCTGGTCCAGCTTCTCCAGCCAGGCCGGATCGAGGCGGTTGTCCTGGTCCAAGTGCGGGAAGGTGAACAGCACCACGCGCACCGTGCCCAGGCCGGCCTGGCGGATCCTGGCGAAATGCTCCTCGCGGTAGTTGCCCTGCCCGCCCGGCTGCCAGTACGGGTCGTAGCCCAGCACGTTGACGCCGGCGCCCATGCGCGCGACCTGTTCGTGCGCCGACAGCGGCGGTTGGGCCATGGCCTGCGGCAACAGGGCCATCAGGCCCAGGCAGAGACCGGCAAGCAGGCGGATTCCGGACATGCGCTTTCCCCCTCTTCGCGTCGTCATGGGCAGGTGCCCGCGGGCCGCCCACCATAGCAGCCGGCCTGCGCGCCGCGCATGCCCCGGCCCGCGCGCCTCAGCGCACGCGGCCGCGGGGCGAGTAGTCCACCAGGCGCAGGGTGCGGTCCTCGATGTCGCCGACGAAGCGCCCGTGCCGCGCCGCGGTGTCGCGCTTGATCGCGGCCCATTCCGGGTCGGCCATGAACCGTTCCCAGGCCGCCACCATGGTCGCCTCGTCCGGCCAGCGCAGCAGGTAGACGAACTCCGGCCCCTCCTCCGTGCGCGCCTCCCACATCGCCACGATGTCGAAGCCGTGCCGGGCCATCAGCCGCGCGGCATGGTCGCGGAAGCGTTCGTGGAAGGCGATCCGGGTCTGGTCGTAGATCCGGTAGATGCGCAGCTGGTGGACCGGGCCGTCCTGCGCTACCGGATCGGCGGCGATGGCGGGGGCTGGTGATGGCGTTGCGGAAGCAAGGAACAGGGAAAGCGCGGTCGTCCGGAACATCGGGAGGTACCTGCGTGGGGGCTTAGGGTACCGGACAGGCCGCAGGCAGCGCAGGTTCCCGTGCGTGCGCGACGTCGATCACGTTCCGGCCCGCCGCTCGCTCCCCGACTTCCGCAACACCGCCATGCGCAGGTCGCTCTCGTGTGCCAGCGGTTCGGAGTACAGCAGCCGCCGCTGGTCGGGCGAGACCTGGAAACCCCAGCCCTCGAAACCGGGCTGCAACACCAGCAGGTCGCGGCGCGTACGGCTGTCCGGGTCGAACAGGGCCAGCCGCGGCGGACCTTGCTGCGGACGGCGCACGTAATGGATGCCCGCCGCGGCCGGGACCCAGCGGTCGACGTCGCCAGCGTCCAGGTCCACATCCAGGCGCGTGGCCGGCGGCGGCGCCTGGCGCGCCCAGTCCAGCCGCGGCATGCGCCAGATCCCGCCGGTATCCGGCCGCGCATACAACAGCCAGCGGCCGTCGGCCGATTCGCGCGGCCGCTCGCCGGGGCCGTCGCCGAGCGCCACCGGTTCGCCGCCGTCCAGGGACTGGGCCATGACCCGCCACTGCCCATCGTGGTTGGACTCGTAGTACAGCCAGCGGCCATCGCGCGACCAGGCCGGATGCCGCGCATCGCGCGCGCCGGTGGTGACCCGCCGCGGCGGGCCGCCGTCGGGCGCGACCAGGTAGATCGCGCTGGTGCCGTCCGGGCTTGCATCGAACGCGATCCAGCGCCCGTCCGGCGACCACGCCGGATTGTCGATGAAGGCGCCGCCGAAGCCGGCCACCTGCACCGCCTCGCGGCCATCGCTGCGGCTGACCCAGATCGCATGCGGGCCGCCGCGGTTGGAACTGAAGGCGATGCGCTGCCCGTCTGGCGACCACGCCGGGCTGGAATCCCAGCGCGTGCTGCGCAGGAACGGGCCGGCGTCCACCGGGCTGCGGCTCTCCAGGTCCACCAGGCGCAGCTGCGAGCGGTGCGCCCAGTGCTCGAACACGATCGCCTCCACCCCGGCCGCGGTCGCCGGCTGCTGCACCACCTCGTTGCCCAGCGCCAGCTGGCGCAGGTCGCTGCCGTCGGGGGCGGCCGACCACAGCGCATACATGCCCGAGCGGGTGGAGGTGAACAGCAGGCGGCGGCCGTCCGGCGACCAGGCCACGCCGTTGAGCTTGCGGTTGTCGAAGGTCAGGCGCGTGGCCGCGCCGCCGTCCAGGCCGGTGCGGTACAGGTCGCGGGTGACCTCGTTGGTCGCGCGCACGAACACCAGGTAGCTGCCGTCAGGGGCGAAGCGCGGGTCGAGGTCGCCGAGGGTGCCGCCGGGCGGTTCTGTAAGCACGCGCCGCTCGCTGCCGTCGATGGCCGCCAGCACGATCCGGTACGGCGCGTCGGCGGCCGCGCGCGCGGCATAGGCCAGCCAGCGTCCGTCCGGCGAGATCGCCATGCCGCGCACGGCCTGTACCTGCGGATCGGCCAGCACCCGGGTGGAGGCGCCGCCGAGCGCGGCGACGCGCATGACCGCCAGGCCATCCGCGTCCACCCGCGCGTACAGCAGGCCGCGGCCGTCCGGCAGCCAGAGCGGATAGTGCTCGTCGCCCGGGCTGCGGCTGAGGTTGAGCGTGTCCTCGGCACCCACCGTCTTCACGTAGACGTCCAGCCCGCCCGCGCCGCCGCCGTCCCAGACGAAGGCCACGCGGCTGCCGTCCGGCGACAGCGCCGGCTCCACCTCGCGGCCGACGTAGCTGGTCAACGGCTGCACCTCCCATTGCGCGTCCACCGCATCGCCCGCCACCGGCCCGTCGCGCCAGGCCAGCCAGGCCACCACCGCCGCGGCCGCCAGCAGCAACGGCAGCAGGTACCACGCCCGGGCCGGCGCCCCCGCCCTGCCGGTGGCGGGCGCAGCTGGCGCGGGCTGCGCCGGCGCCTTGGCCGGGCCGGGCGCCGGGGCCGGCTGCGGGTCGGGCACCGCCATCGCCACCCGTGCCGGCGCGATGGGCGCGAGCAGGCGGTAGCCGCCCTTGCGTATGGTTTCGATGTAGCGGGGGCTGCGCGGGTCGTCGCCGAAGATCCGCCGCAGCTCGGAAACGGCGCGGTTGAGCAGGTAGTCGTCGCCGAGCGTGCCGGCCCAGACCGTGTCCAGAAACTCCTCGCGGCCGACCACGTGGCCCGGGCGCGCCGCCATCAGCAGCAGCACCTGCATCACCTTGGGCTCGACCTGGTGGACCTGGCCGCGCACGGTGATGCGGTTGAGGCTGGGCTGGACCAGGGCTTCGCCGGCAGTGAAGTCCGCGCCGGCGCCGGCCCCGCCCGCCACAGCCGCGTCCTCGATCCTGCCGATGGCCCTGTACTCGCTCACGGTCTCCCGTTCCGGCCGGCGCCTGCATCGAATCTATAGCAAAACCGCAGCTTCCCTCCATTTGCCCGTGGCGGTCGCGGCGCTTCCATCGGCGCAGGCGGCACGACGCCGCGCTGCCTGCAAGGGAGGATGTCCATGCACCGTTACCGTCTCCTGTATGTCCTGGCCGCCCTCTTTGCGCTGCTGCCCGGCCCTGCCCGGGCCCAGGCCGCGGATGGGGCCACCCTGTTCCAGCGCAACTGCGCCGGCTGCCACGGCCCCAACCGCGAAGGCACCAGCCTCGGGCCGCCGCTGTCGCCGGCCACCTACCGCTACGGCGGCACCCGCGGCGACATCGAGCGCATCATCCGCCGCGGCATCCCGTCCCAGGGCATGCCGGCCTTCGGCGGCACCCTCGGCGAAGCGGAAATCAAGGCCCTGGCCGATTTCCTGCCCACCCGCGCCACCACGCCGGAAGAGGAGGCACCGCCGCAGCCACGCCAGTCCGATCCGGTGCCCGGCGTGGTCGAAACCCTGGACTACGCGGTGCGCGCCGAAGTGTTCGTCGATGGCCTGCAGACCGTCTGGTCCATGGCCTTCATCGACCGCGACACCGCCCTGGTGGTAGAGCGCGCCGGCCGCCTGCGCGTGGTGCGCAATGGCGTGCTGGACCCGCGCCCGGTCGCCGGCACCCCGCAGGTGTATTCCAGCAGCCACCGCTGGAACCAGGGCGGCCTGCTCGACGTGGCCCTGGACCCGGACTACGCACGCAACGGCTGGATCTACCTCAGCTACAGCCATGCACTCAATCCCGGCGCGCCGGAGGAGGAGATCCGGGCCATGACCCGGGTGGTGCGCGGGCGCATCCGCGACCACGCCTGGGTCGACGAGGAGGTGGTGTTCCAGGCCGACGAATCCAGCTACGACGCCCATGCCTGGCACTACTCCGGGCGCCTGCTGTTCGATTCCACCGGCCACCTGGTCATGCCGGTGGGCGACCGCGGCACCCCGGAGCGGGCGCGCGACCCGGCCGATCCGGCCGGCAAGATGCACCGCATGCGCGGCGACGGCACCCCGGCCGGGCATCCGTTCGGGCGCGAGGGCGTGCTGCCGACGATCTACAGCATCGGCCACCGCAACGCCCAGGGCCTGGCGCTGGATCCCGAAACCGGGCGAATCTGGGCCACCGAGCACGGCCCGCGCGGCGGCGACGAGCTCAACGTCATCCGCGCCGGCGGCGACTACGGCTGGCCGGTGGTGACCTACGGCATCAACTACGACGGCAACGAGATCACCCCGCACACCCGCGCCAAAGGCGTGGAGCAGCCGCGCCACTACTGGCGGCCCTCGATCGCCACCGCAGGCCTGGCCTTCTACCGCGGCGACGAGTTCCCGCTGTGGAACGGCAAGCTGCTGGTCGGCACCCTCGGCCGCCGCGAGCTGCGCCTGCTGACCCTGGACGGGGACCGGGTGCTGCACGAGGAGGTCATCTTCCGCAGCCCGGGCCGGATCTACGAACCGGTGGTGGGACCGGACGGCGCGATCTACCTGTGCACCGACGACCCGGGCCAGATCATCCGCCTGACCGCCGCCGCGCAGCGGCGGATCTGAGCCGCGGCGCCACCACCCGGCCACGAACGCCATTGGTGGACGTGCACGCGGCGGGGCCGGCGCTCATCCCTCACCGAACAGCGCCGGCCCCGCCTCGCGCATGAAGATGCGCAGGGTGACCGGGCCCACGCCGCGGAATTCCAGCAGGCGCCGTTCGAACTCGGCGCGGTCGCCGGCCGCCGCGTGCACGCCGAGGATGCCGCCGCCGTAGTCGTCCAGCAGGGTGCGGCACAGCTGCGCCAGGCGGCTGGCGGTGGACTCGTCGTAGCGCCGGTAGCCGCCCTCGCCCAGCATCCGTACCAGCTGCGCGTGGCTGCACGCGCACAGCCGGGCGGGCGTGTCGCAGCCGTGTTCGCGCACGATCACCTGCCAGGTGCGCGCGGCCGCGGCGTGGCTGATCCGGTTGCCAAACAGGAACGCCGCCAGGAACCAGGCGAACAGCGAAGCCTCGTCGCCGGGCCTGACCTCGAAGCCGAGGTCGCGCGGCAGCAGTTCGCGGTGCATGGCTCCTCCGGCGCGCGGATGTGCGCCTACCGTACCGCTTCGGCGGCCGGCGGCGGGCTGATCCGCTCCGGCACGCGCAGCGGCTGCCCGGCATCGTCGAAGAACGGCGAGCGGCGCACGCCGCGCAAGCGGCCCCCGATGATGCGCGAGCCGACCTGGACCACGGCGCCGGCCAGCGCCAGCGGGGTGGCACGTACCGGCCCGGTAGCCGACTTGTGGTTGGCCACCACGCGCCCCGGCGGCCCGGCCAGTGCCTGCACCTCGGCCGGCGAGACCACCGCGGTCGCCAGCACGCCCGCGTACTGCACCTTCGGGTCGGCTGCGGTATTGGCCAGCGGCGAGCGGCAGCAGGCCGCGTACCAGCGCAGCACGCGCCCGCTGAAGGTGGCGCAGCGCAGCTGCTCCAGTCCGCGGGTGAAGCGCATCTGCGCCGGCACCACGGCCAGCACGTCCGAGCCACCGCGGTCGTCCACCAGGCCCGGTCCACCGAGCCAGCGCGCCCAGGCCTGGCAGTCCCTGCAGTAGCAGGTCAGGCGCGCGTACACGCCAGACGGTTCGATCTCCCCCTGCACCGTTCCGCAACGGCACTGGATCCGGACAGTCATTCCCTGGCCCTCCGTCGAACTTGCCCCGGCACGGGGCCGGCCCATTCTGGCCCGGCCGATCAGCCTGCGCTGCGATCCCGCGCACGTTCCACGCGGAAGTCGATCGGCTTGTAGCGGAAGTTGTTGGACTGTCCGGCCGAGCAGGCGGTCATCGCCACCACCAGCGGCATTTCCGCACGCAGGCGTACGTGGTCGCCAGGCTTGCTCAGCGGCGGCAGCACCGCGATCCGGCCATCGGCCTCCACCGCCACGTGCATGAAGATGTTGAATGCCACCGGCACCCGGTCGCGGCTGACGCCCCAGGGCGCCAGCGCCCGCGCCAGGTTGCCCTCGCAGCCCGGGCGGCCTTCCGCCTCGCCGTAGAGCTTCTCGAACATTTCCTTCGAGCACGGAGTGAGGGTGAAGTCGTGGCGGCCGCAGGTGTCCTCGAGGATGGTGAACATCGGCCGGCTGCGGTTGGAGTACAGCACGTCGCCGGTGCTCAGCCACAGCCGGGAGGCGTAGTCGATGCTGCGCCCGGAAGAGAGGTACTCGTCCAGGTCCTCGCGGCAGAACGCGGTCAGGTCGCTGACCTGCTGGCCCATCGGATCGATCACCACCAGCTCGTCGCCGGCGTCCAGCTCCACCGCATGGCCGGAGCACGGCGGGATGCGGATGGTCTCGCCCGCCGTCATCGCGGCTTCCTCGCGTGGAAGGGACAGGTCCAGTCCGCCTCGACCTTGCGGCCGCTGTACTGGCGGGTTTCCGGCGCGCTGCCGAAATCGGCCAGGTTGGGATTGATGCTGCCCTGCAGCGCGGTATCGCGCTTGCGCGTGGCCGCCTGCATCTTGGCGTAGCGCCCGTCGGCGCGCAGGCGGTCGAACTGGCGGTGCGAGTTGAATACCAGCACCGGCACTTCGAAGCGGCGCGCGATGCGCGAGGCGCCCGGGTGCAGGCCGATCACGAAGAACGGATGCGTGCCCAGGCTGAGGCTGAAACGCGGGTCGTCCGGGTCGCGGCTGACGTCCGCGGCCCAGGGCGTGCCGCGGCGCGCGTCCAGGTCGTGCAGGTGCTGCAGCTGCGACCACAGCATGGCCTCGAAGCGGCGCTCGTCGGTGTCGCAGGGGCCGTCGAACAGGGCGACGAAGGAACGCACCGTGGTGTCGTCCGGATCCATCGCGTCGATGCCGCGGGCGAAGGCCACCAGCGCGTCCAGCAGCGGCGCGTCGTTGCGGCGGACGCCCAGCCGGCCGAACTCGCGCGGTTCGATCGCGCCGCGCGCCAGCGCCGCCTTGGAACCCACGCAGGGGAAGGCGGGATCGTCGATGAAGGCAAGGAAGCGTTCGGAGAGTCCGCCGCGGGCGGGGCGGACGGTGGGCTGGGTCGCTGCGGTATTCATGGCGACGCACCCTATCGGCGCGGCGCGGACGGCAGCGTGTAATCGGCACGCCGGGCCGATCCGCGGTCAGAGCCCGTTGGGGAGCATGACGGGCGCGCGAAGCCGGCCGCTGCGATCCAGGCTTGGCTATCCCACGATTCCAATCCGCGATGGCGACCGGTGTCGGCCCGCTTGTGGCCCGCGTGGCATGGCAAGCTTCGCCGGCCTTTCCACTCCGGAGCCCGATCGATGGCGACACCGTTCCGCCGCATCCTTGCCCTGCTCTGCAGCCTGCCCCTGCTTGCCGCCCTCGCCGCGCCCGCGCTGGCCGCCGACGGCAAGAAGACCTTCGTGATGGTCCACGGCGCCACGGCCGGCGGCTGGGAATGGAAGCGCACCGCCCGCTTCCTGACCGACGAAGGCCATACCGTCTACCGCGTGACCCTCACTGGCCTGGGCGAGCGCGAGCACCTCAACAGCACCGAGGTGGACCTGGAGACCCACATCAACGACGTGGTCAACACCATCCTGTTCGAGGACCTGCACGACGTGGTCCTCACCGGGCACAGCTACGGCGGCATGGTGGTCACCGGGGTGATGGACCGCATTCCCGAGCGCCTGGCGCACGTGATCTTCCTGGACGCGGCGGTGCCGGAGGACGGGCAGTCGTTGTGGGACATCTTCGGGGCCAACCAGCCGCTGCCGCCGGACCGCTTCAAGGACGGCTTCATGCAGGTGCCGTGGGTCAAGCCCGGCGACAAGCCGCCGTACAGCGTCAAGCACTCGATCAAGTGCTTCAGCCAGCCGGTGTCCTTCCGCAACCCGGCCGCGCGCGCCCTGCCGGCGACCTACGTCGCCTTCGTGCCGGAGGGCCAGACCCTGGAGGAGCGCGCGAAGATGGACCGCGGCTGGCAGCGCGCCCAGGAGCGCGGCTGGGGCATCCGCACCTTCCCCGGCGGCCACGTCGCCCAGCAGGAGGATCCGCAGGGCGTGGCCAGGCTGATCGCCGAGATTGCCGAAGGCAGGCCCGCCGCAAAGTGACCCGGCGCGAAGCCCTCTCCGGCAGGTGCGGGGAGGGCTTCGTCCATGGCAAGCGCCCGCGGGGGTGCCCTGCCCGCATCGGCGCGCTGGCGGGATCGCTCAGTCCGCGCGGTGGATCAGCTCGCCGGCGCGCAGGGTGTATGCCACGTCGGCCAGCGCCTCCACGCCCTGCTCCGGGTCCGCCCCCAGCACCACCAGGTCGGCCGCGAAGCCCGGCGCGATGCGCCCGCGCGCGTCGGCCTCGCCGAACATGCGCGCCGGCGCGGTGGTGAGGCTGGCCAGCACCTGGCGCCAGTCGAGCCCGGCCGCGGCCAGCAGCTGCAGTTCGCGGGTGGTATCGAAGTCCTCGATGTAGCCAGCATCGGTGCCGAACAGCACCTGGCCGCCGGCGGCCTGCAACGCCGCCACCTGCGCCTGCGCATTGCCGACCAAGCGCTGGACGACCGGCTCCGGCACCTGCTCGCGGCGGATTTCCAGCTCGAACATGGCCAGGGTCGGCACCAGGGCCACGCCTTCGGCGACCAGGCGCTGCACCGTCGCCGCATCCCACGGGCCGGATGCCGGCGTGGCATGGGCCAGCACATCGGCCCCGGCCTGCAGGGCCACGACCAGGCCGCCGGCATCGGTGGCATGGGCGAACACCGGCTGCCCGCGGTCACGGGCGACCTTGCCGATCGCACTGGCCACCGCGGCATCCATCAGGCGCACGCCCTCGTTGCCCCCGACGATCGATCCGGTGAACAGCTTCACCCCGCGCGCGCCCTGCGCCAGCTGTTCGCCCGCGCGGTTGCGACCGGCCTCGGCATCGGCCACTTCGGCCACGGCACCCTCGATCCCGAGGTCGTGGTCGCGCACATAGACCGGGGTGCCGCCCGCCGGGAAGAACGGCACGCCGGTGCTCAGCACCCGCGGACCAGTGACCTCGCCGGCCTCGATCCGGCGCACCAGCGCCTGGGCCTCGCCCGGTGCCGAGGCCAGGTCATAGACCGTGGTGAACCCCCATTGCCCGTACTGCTCGCGCAGGGTGGACTCAAGCTTCGCGGCCGGGGCCTTGCCGACGTTGCGGTAGGCCGGCCCCAGCAGGTGCGCATGGCTGTTCCAGAACCCGGCCACCACCACCTTGCCGCTGGCATCCAGCGTCCGCGTGCCTGCGGGGATGGCGACCTCGCCAGCGCGGCCAACCGCCTCGATCCGGCCATCGCTGACCAGGATCACCGCGTTCTCGATCGGCGCCTCGTACGGCGAAGGCCGGACCCGCCCACCGACGATGGCCAGGTCGGCCGCATCCGCCGGCGTGGCAAGGGCCATCAGGCCTGCCGCCAGCAGGCAATGGATTCCGTTCCTGCACATGCTGATCTCTCCTGTCAGGCCGCAATGGCAGCGGCGCAAGCCGTCGGGGTCCGGCTCTTGGGTGGCCGGTATGCCGAGCATAGCGAAGGCGCTCACATGCGGACTACGTCCCCTGCCCCAAGGTCCGCAGGACCCACCCCTCCCGAGGACCAGGCAATGGCGACCCGCAACATCCTCCGCACCCTCAAGGCCGAGCACGACGAGCTGCGCGCCCTGTTCGAACAGATGGAGCAGACCAGCGACCGCGCCGGCAGGAAGCGCACCGAGCTGCTGGGGAAGATCGAGGCCAACCTGATGCCCCACGCCAAGTGGGAGGAGACCGTGTTCTATCCGGCCTTCGCCGAGCGCGCCAACCGCGAGGGCCTGAAGATCCATGCCGAGGCCGTCGAGGAACACCGCGCGGTCGAGAAGACCGTGATCCCGGACGTGCACGCCGCCGACGTCACCACGCCGCAGTTCGCCGGCCGGGTGAAGGTGTTCGGCGAGCTGATCGACCACCACGCCAGGGACGAGGAGAAGGAGATGTTCGCCATGGCGCGCAAGCTCTTCACCGCGCAGGAGCTGGCCGAATTCGACGAGGCCTACGAGGAATGGAAAGCCTCCAGTGCCTCGACCCTGGTCTCGGCCATGGCCGGAGCCAAGACCGGGATGAAGGCCGCCGTGCGCAAGGTGACCCGCAGGGCGCAGTAAAGCCGACCCGCAGTGCGCCGGGGCAACCCGGCGCCGTACCTGCTTCGCGTTTTCGTCCAGCCTGGCCCGGCTCAGGGCGTCGCCAGCGGCTCCTTGCTGTCGCTGTACCTCACCGAGCGGAACACCCCGCCGCCGTTGGCACTGCAAAGCCCCGGCTCCCAGGTGGCATGCGGTGCCAGGCCATACCGTACCTGGCAGTCCCAGCCCCCGGCGGTCATGAAGCACATGCGCACGTCGACCGGCGCGCCGCATTCATTGGAGACGATGCCCTTCAGGCCGCTGGTACTGCCGCACTGGTGCGGCGATGTCACGGGCTGTCCTACGCAGGCATCGGCACGCTCGCGGGTCGAGGCCTGTGCCGACGCCGGGGCCGCGGCGCCAGGAGTGCCTGCGGCATTGGCGGCGTACGCCTGCGCCTGGCTTGCAGCCTGCCGCGCCTGCAGGGCCTGGCGCTCGCGTTCCCGCGCCTGGCGCGCCAGCTCCTCCTGGCGCATCACCTCGCGCGCGTGTGCGGCATCACGCGCGGCACGGGCGTTGGCTTCGGCTGCCGCCTGCTGGACACGCTGTTCGGCTGCGCGCCGGTTGACGTCGGCATAGGTTGCATGGAGGTCCGCGCGTGACTGCGCCTCGCGCGCCTTGGCCCCGTCCACCGCACGTTCCAGCGCCAGCCAGGCAGCGGAAGGCTGCGCCGGCTGGTTCCATTCGGCTTCCGCCGCCGCCTCGGCCGCCCAGCGCGCCTCGCGTGCCGCCGCTTCCGCCTGCGCCTGCCGCAGCTCTGCCATCCACTGCTGGTCCCTGGCCTGCTTGCGCCTGACGGCGTTGGTCATCGCCACCGAGACCTCGCCGTTCGGCGTCCACTGGAACTGGCGCCGGGTGTCGGTGGTCAGGACCAGGGTGTGCGCGGTGACGACAACCCTGCGGCTGTGGGCGAGGGCCTGGGCCCGGGTCACACCCTGGCCTGGCAGCGTGCGCACGTTCCAGGTCTGGCCATCGAAGGCCTCCACGTACTCGCGGATGTCCGGCTGACCGGGCCCCTTGACGGTCCAGGTCCCGGTCGCATCGTCGAACACCACCGTGGTGAGCTGCTCGGTGAACGCGCTCCCGTAGCCGAGGGAGGCGTACCTGGACCGGAAGCCGCCCGTAGTCTCGCTGACCTGGATGGCCGCTTCGCCATTGGGCAGCAGCCATTGCCCGGGTTCCACCGCGTTCCTTTCGGAGTTGACCAGCGCTTGCCAGTAACCCCGGTTCAAGGCGTTCTGCGCCGC
The DNA here is from genome assembly GCF_003931645.1 of Pseudoxanthomonas sp. SGT-18. Taxonomy (NCBI): domain Bacteria; kingdom Pseudomonadati; phylum Pseudomonadota; class Gammaproteobacteria; order Lysobacterales; family Lysobacteraceae; genus Pseudoxanthomonas; species Pseudoxanthomonas sp. SGT-18. The sequence goes on from NZ_RRYJ01000006.1 coordinate 17,266, forward strand.
CAGCGCCTCGCCCTCCAGCACCGGCATGGGAGGCAAGTCGTAGTGCACCGTGCGGGACACCGACAGGGGCTCATCGCCCCACAGCCCGACGTCGAGGTTCTCCCGTATCACCAGCAGCCCGTCGGCACGGGCGACAAGGCGGAGACGTACCCCGTAACCGGAGAACGCTCCCGAATACGAAGACAGCCGCAACTGGTCGTTGCCGAACCAGTGCGCATTCAACAGGCGCTTGTAGCCGAAGGCCGATTCCAGCCTCTGGAGCTTGTCACCTTTCCGGCCGGCTGCCGCCAGCACGTAGCGTCCGAGCGACTGCCCGTCCTGGTCCCACAGCTCGATGACCAGGTGCCCGCCTTCCCGGCGCAGCTGCACGGCACCCTTGCCGTCGGCAGCGAGCAGCCTGTTGCCGATGAACCGCTCCAGTCCGCGCATCATCGGGCCTGGGCCGGAGGCTGCCGCGGCAACCCCGGAAGAGTCCGCCACTTCGTCTGCCGTCTCGTCCGGCAATGCCGCGGCCAGCCCCTCTGCCGGAAGCCGGGGCTGCGTGGCGCTGTCCTCGTTGCCTGCCGTGCCGGCCTCGGCCACCGCGGCGGCATCCTGCCCGGTTCCGCCGTCGGCCTCGAAGAAGAAACGGTTGTAGCGCGTGGGCGGCTCCACCGACACCGGCCGCCCATCCTTCGCCTTGGCGCGGCGCAACTCCCACTGCCCTGCATCGTTGAAGCCGGCAAGGTAGACGAGCTTGAGCAAGCCGACGCCGACGAACAGCACCTGGCCATCTTCCTGTACCGTGCCCCGCCACTGCTTGCCACCCATGTAGGAGCCGGTGAGCAGCAGGGTTCCGGGTGCGGTATCAGGGCGGATGTGGTCACTGTGCACGACCCGACCGTCGCCCGGGTTCACGTACTCCTGGACCAGCTCCTCGCCTTCCCTGGCCCAGTACCAGCGCAGGCGGTAGCCCTCCGGCCCAGCGGCCGCGGTACGGCCCGGCAGTGATGCGTACTGGCCCCACACCGGGTCCACTTCCGCCGCCTCTACCGCGGCGTAACCGCCCAGGTACAGCAGGGCCACGCCGAGGATCCGCTTCCAGCCCGTCAGTTGCATGGTGCCCCCCCCAGACGCCCTCCCCAGGCGCTGGCCCAAGATCCATCGGCCGCCTGCCGAGGTCAGACACGGGCAGCCAGATCAGGCTGAATACGGCGCCAGTCCTGGTCGGCCAGGCCGTAGCCCCGAACGCGGCGTCACTGCAGCGCGGACTCAGGACTCCACGTCCGGCATCACCGCCGGCATCGGCCCATCCTGGGTGCGGGTCCGCTCCAGGTAGCGCATGGCCTCCTGGCGGTAGGCCTCGTGTCCCGGCGCCAGGTGCGGCACCAGCAGGCGCACCCAGGCGCGGGTTACGCGACGGGTCTCGCCCGGGCAGTGCGCGGCACGGGCGGCGGTCAGGTCGCCGGTGTCCACCAGGTGCGCGAAGGCCTGCGGGTCGGTCCCGTAGATCATGCATTGCAGGTTGAAGTAGCGCTGCTCGGCCAGCGCGTGCTCGTCGGCATAGGCTTCCAGGTTGTAGGCGCCGGTGCTGCGCGAAAGCATCCAGTTGGCGGCCAGGCCCAGGTTTTCGGTGACCTGCTCCGGGCTTTCGTCCAGCGCCGCGAAGCGCAGCATCAGGATCGCCGCCAGCTGGTCCACCGCATCCTCCTGGCGGCCGGTGACCGGCAGGTCGAGCAGGTGCACCAGGGCGTGCCCGGTCTCGTGCAGCACGATGAAGCGCACGTTGGCGCGCACGTAGCGCAGCGGGTGTTCCTTGCCCAGGCCCAGGGCCTGCTGGTGCTCCACGCCGCGCTCGTAGAGCGTGCGCAGGGTTTCGTAGCACAGCACCACTTCCGCCCGGTCCGGGCGGTAGAACGCGCCGAACTCGCCGCACTCGGCGGCCACGTAACGCAACGGGCGCGGCAGCGCGAACATGCCGTCGATGGCCTGGATCTCCGGCAGCTGCCGCAGCAGGTCCACCTCGCGCACGCGGCGGTGGATCTGGCGCAGGTTCGGCGAGGCCGGGGCCTCATAGGCGTAAGCGAAGCGCGGCGCCGTAGCCGCCTGCCGACCCGCCGGCGTTTCCTGCCCCGCCATCGCCGGCAGGATCGCGAGCATGCCGGGCATCACGAGGGCCAGGGCGCGAAGGCGGATCCGGAACGGCATCGGGCGCGGTCTCGTGCGGGTCGGGCGGCAAGCGTAGGGGAAGCCGCCGCGTCCTGCACGTCGCGCCGTGCCGTCAGAGCGCGGCCAGCTGCAGTTGCGAAGCGGCCTTCGGCACCACCCGCGGCACGCCATCGCGCAGGCCGACGTGGCCGGATACGCATACCTCGCGCCCCTCCAGCCGGGTCTTGAGCAGGGACGCAAACGCGTAGCGATGGTCCTCCCGGATCACCGCCTCCAGCCGCTGCCGCGACGGGAACGGCTGGCCCACGCTGATGAAGACCGGCTTGCCGCGCAGGTCGTCGCGCAGCATCACCCGCACCACCGGCCCCTGCAGGGCTACCGTGGTGCCGACGTGGCTGCGCGCCGCCTGCCAGGGCAAGGGGTTGCGGCAGGAACTTCCCTCCGCGGCCGGCGCGCTTCCCTCCGTCGGCGTGGCGGCAGCGACGGTCTGCCCGGCAGCGGGCGCAAGCCGGGGCTCCTGGCCGGTATCGCCCGAAGCCTCCGGGCCCGCGGCCAGGAACACCGCCAGCATGCCCATGCCCAGGACCACCAAGGGCCGGATCCAGGTCCTCATGGCGATCGCCCCCGGTGCTCCGGCGTTGCGCCAGGCCAGTCACGGGTCGCCCCGCGGTCACGCATCGACCCGCCCCGGTCGCGGGCAAGCCATCGATCCCGTTCCACGATGTCCCCCTCTGTCCCGCAGGACAAGGTAGCGAATGTAACAGCCAAACCGGGATGGGCGTCACATTGCCCGACCAGCGGGCGAAGAACGGGATAACCGGCCTGCAGGGCTCAGCGGGCCCCTCCCCTGGCCTCCAGATCCGCCAGCTGCACCAGCGAGATTCCAAGATGAGGCGCCAGGGCGCGGTCCACGAAGGCCTTGTGCGAGGCCCCGACCAGCAGCATCACCCGCTCCGGCCGCGGCGACGCCGCCACGTCGAGCACATTGGCCGCCATGCGCTGGTTGCGCAGTTCCCACATGGCTAACGGAAACGGTGCACGCCATCGGCGCGGTCCTGCACCAGCCACCCGTGCCACTGCATGGCGTCGTCCCGCTGCACGGCTTCGCTGTTGAGCTGGCGCAGCAGCGCAAGCATGTCGTGGCTTTCCGCCGCCTGGTCGAAGAGGTGCTGCATGCGCCGGGCCGCCGGCGTCGCCCGCCACTCCTCGCCCCAGGCCTGGCGCGAGGCTTCCTCCAGCGCCGCCTCCGGGAGCGCCAACGCCCGCACGGCTTCGTACTGGCTATCCACCGGATCCAGCCGCTGCAGGCCCAGTCGCCGCGCCAGCGGCATGGCCAAGGCCGCGATCTCGTCGCTGGCCGCCAGCCTCTGGTCCAGGGCCTGCCGGGTGGGCTCCGGCACGACCTGCGCCCCGGCCCTCGCTTCGGGAGACGGGTAGGACCACTGCAGTGCCGCCGAATCGAACTCGTAGGCCGCCAGCAGCAGGCCCACCAGTTCCACCCGCGCCGGCTCGGCCAATCCGCCCGCATCCGCCAGCAGCGCCTCGGCCTTCGACCGGGCCATGGCGCGGTCCACGCCCAACGCCTGCTGCATGGCACGGTCGTGGGTGACGATCGGCCCGGCAAACTGGTCCAGCACCTGCTGCGCACCGCGATCATGCGCAGCGCGCTCCAGCAGCAGCGCCACCTCGTCCGGCGGCAGCCGCTCCACCGCAATGCGCGTCGGCGCGAACCGCGCCAACAGGTCCAGCACGCCGTCCAGGTGCGCCGGCTGGATCCAATCGATGCCAGCCAGGTGCGCGGTGCCAACCACCAGGACCTCGCTGCGCAGTTCCGGGCGCATAAGAGGTCCCAGCTGCGTTTCCACCGCCGAGCCCGGCGCCACGGGGGGAGCGGCGGACGCCGGCGGCAAGGCCAGCAGCAGGCCGAGCATCAACGGCGGGATGCAGCGTGGGATTCGCTCCATGGTCGCACTCCGTTCGAGTCGGTAGCCGTGCGGTAGCCGGCACGGTCATCACGAACCTAGCGCCGTGGCCGCCTGGGTCCATGGGGCAAAGGTCACAGGCATGCTCCATCCCATCCGTCCCCAACATGGAGCAGGTGATTTCCGCCGCCAAACTGGTAGCCTGGCGCGCATGCCGGGACTGCATCGCGGGCTGTACGAACAACTGGTCACCGAGGCGCTCGAGGACGCCCTTTCCGAGCTCGATGCCCGACACAAGCCCGTACGGGAAGCATTGCATCCGGCGGAGGCGGCCGATCGCATCGCCCTGCATCTGGCGTCGCTGGTGCGCCGGGCCATCGATTCCCTGGACAGCAAGCAACGGGTCCAGGTGGGCACCCGGCTGGCGCGCGAAATCGCCGAGCTGCTGGCCGCCCAAGGTCGCGGGGTGGAAGCGACTGACCGGCTCTCGCCCGCTGGCGACCTGCTCCGGGCGGTTGTCGCCACCCGGCCCGATAGCCAGCCGGAGGAGATCCCGCCGCCAGCCACTCCGCTGCTGGACACGACGCTGCTGACCAATGCCCCAGGCGAGCCCCACATCGGCTTCCAGCTCCGCTCCGAGATCGCCTCGGCGGACCGCATCGACGTGCTGATGGCGTTCGTGCGCAATACCGGGATCCGTCCGTTGCTGGAGCTCTTGCGCCAGCACGTGGACCAGGGCCGGCCATTGCGGGTTCTGACCACCACCTACACCAACTCCACCGAGCTATCGGCGCTAAAGGCGCTGCGCGACCTCGGTGCGCGGATCAAGGTGTCCTATGACACCTCCAGTACCCGCCTGCATGCCAAAGCCTGGCTGTTCCATCGCCACTCCGGTTTCTCCACGGCCTATATCGGCTCCTCGAACCTGACCCACTCGGCCCAGGTCACGGGCCTGGAATGGAACGTGCGTGTCTCCGGTGCCCGCAATCCGGACGTCATCGACAAGTTCTCGGCCGTGTTCGAGAGCTACTGGCAACATGACGACTTCCGCGACTTCGACCCGGACGAGTTCCAGGAGCTGACCCGGAGCCGGGCGGAAGGCCCGCAGGTCTATCTAAGCCCGGTCGAAATCCGCCCGGAGCCATTCCAGTCGCGGCTGCTGGAGCTGATCGAGCTGTCGCGGCTACAGGGCCACCACCGCAACCTGCTCGTTTCCGCGACGGGCACGGGCAAGACCGTCATGGCCGCGCTGGACTACCAGCGGTTGCGCAAACGCCTGGCAAGATCGCGGCTGCTGTTCGTGGCCCATCGCCAGGAAATCCTGGAACAGAGCCTGGCCACCTTCCGGCATGCGCTGCGCGACCCGGCATTTGGCGAGCTATGGGTCGGCGGCGCACGCCCTGCCCGCTTCGAGCATGTATTCGCGTCGATCCAGAGCCTGACGGCCAGCGGCTTGCAGCACCTGGCACCCGACCATTTCGACGTGGTGATCATCGACGAGTTCCACCACGCCGCCGCACGCACGTACAGGGAGCTCATCGAGCACCTGGCACCCTTGGAGCTGCTGGGCCTGACCGCCACCCCCGAACGTGGCGACGAAGAGCCCATCCTGCACTGGTTCGGGAACAGGATCGCAGCGGAACTACGGCTGTGGGACGCCATCGAGCAGCACCGGCTGGTGCCTTTTGCCTATTACGGCATTGCCGACGGCACCGACTACCGGAACCTGGCCTGGCACAGGGGGCGGGGCTACGACCTCGACCAGCTGAGCAACCTGGTGACGGGCGACCATGCCCTCGCCAGGCGCATCATCGGCAAGACGCTCAGGACCGTCCCCAACCCGGGGTCCATGCGTGCCCTGGGCTTCTGCGTATCCGTCGCCCACGCCAGGTTCATGGCCGAGCAGTTCAATCGCGCCGGCATCGCGGCGGTTGCGGTCTGGTCGGCCAGCAGTGACGAGGAACGCCGCCAGGCCCTGCAGGACCTGGCCAACGGCAGGATCCGCGTGGTGTTCTCCGTGGACCTGTTCAACGAAGGCGTGGATATCCCCACGGTCGACACCTTGCTCCTGCTGCGCCCCACCGACAGCCCCACGGTGTTCCTGCAGCAGCTGGGTCGCGGCCTGCGCCGCGAACCGAGCAAGAGCATCTGCACGGTGCTGGACTTCGTGGGCCAGCACCGCAAGGAATTCCGCATGCACCGCCGCTTCGGCGCCCTGCTTGGCGGCGGCCGCAAGCAGATCGAACAGCAGATCGAACAGGGCTTCCCCTTCCTGCCCAGCGGCTGCCACATGGAGCTGGACCCGGTTGCATCGGAGCTAGTCCTGGCCAACATCCGCGAAAGCCTTCCGACCACCTGGCGCGGACGCGCCTACGAGCTGCGCCGGGTCGCCGAATCGCAGCCGCACGTCACCCTGAAAAACTTCCTGGAACTCAGCGGCATCGAGCTGGAAGACATCTACTCGGCAAACCGCAGCTGGTCGGACCTGCTGGAAGCCGGCGGCGTGGCCACCTTGCCCGCAGGCCCGCACGAGGCCGTGCTAAGGCGCGGTATCGGCCGCTTGCTGCACGTCGACGATGCCCTGCGCATCGGCAAGTACCGCGAGTTTGCGGCCATGCCGCAGGCCCCGGACATCGCCCAGCTGGACCAGACCGCTCGCCGTCTGTTGCACATGCTGGCTGCGGTGCTGTTCGACAAATTCCCGGTTCCCGTCCACGACCTCCGCCAGGCAGCCCAGGTCCTGTGGAGCCATCCGCAGGTGCTGGCCGAGCTTGGGCAGCTGATGGAAGTGCTTGCCGACCGGGTCGACCACCTCCAGCAGGCGTTGTCCACCCATCCCCACGTCCCGCTGCGGGTGCACGCCCGCTACACCCGCCGGGAGGTGCTGGCGGCGTTCGCCAGCCATACAAGGCTTACCCTTCCAGCCTGGGCGGGCGGCGTACATTGGGACCAGACCAAAAGAGTGGACCTGCTGGCCATCACCCTGGACAAGAGCGTCGGCCACTTCTCCCCGACCACGCGCTACCGCGACTACGCCATCAGTCCCACCCTGCTGCACTGGGAAAGCCAGTCCACCACCCGCGAGGACGGCGAGGTCGGCAGGCGCTACCGCAACCATGCCAGCCAGGGCAGCACCATCCTGCCCATGGCCCGCCTGACCGTGGACGACCGCGCATTCTGGCTGTTGGGACCGGCTACCTACGTCAGCCACGAGGGCGAGCGGCCCATGGCCATTACCTGGAAGCTGCAACACGAGCTACCCGGGGATCTTTACGCGCGCTTCGGCGCCGCGGTGGGCTGAGTAGCACATCGAGCCGCCCATCCGCCGCGCTAGCATCGGACCCTTCCGTGCGTCGGAGCCGACCATGGCCAAGTCGATCAAGCCCACTGGCACCCGCAAACCCCCGCTGCCTGGCGAGGACCATGCACCCGTCGAGGCCTGGATCAGTAGTTCAATGCCGCGCCTGCAGCCCGTGCTGCGCCACCTGGATGCGCAGATCCGGCAGTCCCTGCCCGGGGTCGGCTATGCCGTGAAATGGAAGAAGGCCTACTACGGCCTGCCCGGCCTTGGCTGGGTCATCGAGCTGGCGGCCTATGATGTCTCGGCGAACGTGGTGTTCTTCGCCGGCGCCCGCTTCGATCCGCCGCCTCCGCTTGGTGAGGGTTCGCGCTACGTCAAGCTGCACTCGCTGGAAGAAGCCCAGGCCGCGGAGGTGGCGGCCTGGATCGAACAGGCCGGCAGGCATCCAGGCTGGGCCTGGTAGCCCACCGCCGTATCGCCTTGCGAAGGCCGGCCTGCCCGGCTTGCCCGGGCAGGCCGGCCCGGGTCATTCGCCGCGCTGGCGGATTGGATTGAGGTGGTTGGAGAACAGCGCGGCGTTGAGCAGCAGGCGCTCGGTGCCGTGCCAGTACTTGCGGTGGGCGGGGTCGTCGGCGAACACCACCACGTTGCCCTTCTCCACCGGCACCACCTGCACGAAGGCGCTGCCGGCCACGCGCTTGAGGTTCTCCTCGGAGAGGTAGCCGTTGACCCGCGGCTGGTCGTCGATGCGCACCACGGTGAGATACGGGTTGCTGCTGGCCTCGAACACCAGGCCGGTTTCCTTGTTGACCAACAGGCGGCGGTCCTGCAGGCCGAAGGCCAGCGGGTGGCTGAGGTCGACGTCGGCGCTGAGGATGTTGCCGCTCACCCGACGCAGGGCGAACACCTCGCGCTGGCTGCCGAAGTCCAGGCGCTCGGCGCGCGGCGGCGGCGCCTCGCGCAGCTTGGCCCCGGCCAGGCCCTTGTCGATCGCCCAGCGGGCGCCGCTGTTGTAGGCCACCAGCGAGCCGCCGGCGGCGATCCAGCGCTTGAGCGCGGCCACCACGCCGTCCGGCAAGCCGGCGTAGTTGCCGCTGGCCAGGACGATGGTCGTGTAGCGTTCAAGCGGCAGCTCACCCAGCTGCGCCGGCTCGATCTTGCTGGTCGGGTAACCCAGCGCGGTGTCGAAGGCATGCCAGGCGGCACCGATCTCCGGCGCGGACACGCCCTGCCCCATCACCAGGGCGATCCCGGGCTTGCGGACCGGCTTGACGCTGTCGCTGCCCAGGTCGATGCCCACCTCGCTCTTGCCACTGGCCAAGGCCTGCACGCGCACGCCCAGGGAACGGGCCAGCTCGTCGATGCGCGCGTGCAAGGCCGCGGGCGCCAGCGGCTGGCCAGCCACCGGCACCAGGACCACGCCGCGGCGCGGCTCGGCCCCGCCCTGCGCCGACGGCAGCGCCAGCGGCGCGAACGCCGCGCGCAGGCGGATGTCCTGTGCCAGCAACGCGCCCACCAGGCGGTAGGCGCCGTAGTCGCGCAGGTCCAGGGCATAGGCGTAACTGGCCACGCCGTCCACGCCGCTGCTGGCCGCCGGCACGTCCTGCACGCGCGCGCCGGCCGGCAACGCCGAGCGGCTGGCCGCGTAGCGCAGGCCGTAGGCCGGCGCCACCGCGTACGAGGTGCCGCTGTAGAACACGTCGCCCTTCACCGGCGGAGTGAACTCGAAGATCGCATGGGCCAGACGGAACGCCGGCTGCCGCGCCGGCACCACCCACGCGCTGCCGGGCTCGAAGCGCTTGCCGTCCACCTCGACCGCGCGCGACAGCTCGCGCACCTCGATGCGGTGCTTCAGCAGCAGCGACAGCAGGCGGCGGCTGAGGGTCGGGTCGTTGCGGTCGCCGAATACCCAGTCGCGCACCGGGTAGCGCCCGGCCTGCTCCAGCGCGCTGCGGAAGAAGTCCTTCTGCAGGCGGAACAGGAACGCCTTCTGCTCCACCGCGCCGCGCACCGTGGCCAGGCCCACGTTGAGGTGGTTGCGGATGGTGAAGCGGAATTCCAGCGGGCCATTGACCGTCTCCTGCACGCGCCCGCGCGAGCTGGCCTGTTCCACGGTGGCGCCGACGCCGCCGTGGAAGTCCGGATAGGTCGAGCCGTAGATCGGCGAGAAGTTGTCGTAGTTCTCGCCGCTGTAGTAGAGCGATCCGATCGCGTCCAGCGCCTGGGCGTGGTAGCGCGCCAGCACCTTGTTGGCCTCGTACGAGCTGCCGGGCAGCAGCGGGCTCTCCATGCTCTTCGGCGAGGGCTCGAAGTAGTAGGTGCTGTCCTTGCCCATCTCGTGGAAGTCGATCTGGACGTTGGGGTACCAGCGATGGAAGTGCTCGACCTTCGGCACGCTGTCGGCCTGGGCCAGTGCCAGCCAGTCGCGGTTGAGGTCGGTCAGGTAATGGTTGAAGCGGCCGCCTGGGAACGGCTCCACGTGCTCGCGGTCGGCCGGGTCGGGAGAAGGCGGGTTCGAGCCCCAGGCGTTGTGCCAGTTGGCGGCACGGTCGCGGCCGTCGGGGTTCTGCGCCGGGTCCATCAATACCACCGCCTCGCGCAGCCAGTGGCGCGTGGCCTCGCTGCGGTCGGCGGCCAGGAACCAGGCGGTCAGCAGCGCGGCCTCGGCGCTGGATGTCTCCGCGCCATGCACGCTGTAGGCCAGCCACACCACCACCGGCGCCCCGCTGGCTGCGCTCTCCGGCGCCGACGGGTCGACCAGGGTGTTGTGGGCCTGGCGCAGCGACTCCAGGTTGGCGTGGTTGTCCGGATCGGTGATGGTGGCCAGCAGCAGTGGCCGGCCCTCGTAGGTGCGGCCGATGCGCTCCACCTTCACCCGCGGCGACACCCGCGCCAGTTCCTCGAAGTAGGCCACCAGCTCGTCGTGGCGGGTATAGCGGCTGCCGACCGGATAGCCCAGGAACTGCTCGGGCGTGGGCACCGCAGGATCCGGATCCAGCGGCGTGGCCGGGAAGAAATACGCGCTCTGCGCGTGGGCCGGGAACAGCAGGGACAACGACAGAAGCAGGACGGCGCTCAGGCCACGGGCAAGCAGGGACATCGACACTCCGGCGGAACGGGAATGGGCTGGCATCGGTAGGAGCGGCAGTAGCGGCGGCCGCGCGGCCGCCGGCCGCGGGTCAGAAGCGGTAGTCGAAGCCGACCGAGAAGTAACGGCCGCGCAGGTCGTACTGGGTGAAGTCGTACGGCGCGCGGATACCCGGGAACGAGGCGTCGTGCGGCGGCTCCTCGTCCAGCAGGTTCTGCAGCTTGGCGTAAAGGGTCAGCTTCTCGATGCCCTTCCAGGCCAGGTACAGGTCGAACTGGTCGTAGCTGGCCACCCGCGCCTGCTCGGTGCTGCGGGTCTGGGCGTAACCACTGGTGTGGTACCAGGTCAGCGCGGCGCTGTAGTCGCTGTAGTTCCAGTCCAGGGTGGTGGTGAGCTTGCCGCGCGACAGGGTGAAACTGACGTTGCTGCCGGCGTAGTCGACCAGCGGGCCACCGGCGGTGTTCTGGCGGCGGTACTCCAGCACGTGGGTGTACACGCCCGATACCCCGAAGTCGCCGGCGGTGGCCGAGCGCCAGCGTTGGCGCAGTTCCACGTCGATGCCGGAGGTCTCCAGCTCGGTGAGGTTCTGGTAGCGGTTGTAGACCGCCAGCAGCTTGCCGCGCGCGTCGCGGACCACGTCGGCCGGGTCGTTGCGCTGGACGATGCTGGCGCTGTTGCTGGTGCCGATCAGGTGGTCCAGCTCCACCCGGTACCAGTCCAGGCTCAGGCTGGTGTCGGCCCAGGGCGAGAGCACGATGCCGGCGTTGAAGCTGCGGGTGCGCTCGGGGCGAAGGCCGGTATTGCCCACGGTGAAGAACGTCGGGCTCTGGCGCGAGCCGGGGATGTCCGGGTCGTACGGGTCCACCACCGAGCCGTAGGAGATGTTGGTGCTGGCCGCATTCTCCGACAGCGAGGGGGCGCGGAACCCGCGCGAGGCGGCAGCGCGCACCAGCAGCGCGTCCAGCGGCTGCCAGCGCAGGCTGGCCTTGGGCGAGAACGCGTCGCCGAAGTCGCTGTAGTGGTCGCCGCGCCCGGCCAGCTGCAGCTCCAGGCGCTGGTGCAACGGCAGGTTGAACTCGGCGTACACCGCGGTCACCTCGCGATCACCGTCCACCTCGGCGATCGCCGGGCGGACCTGCAAGCCGGCGTCGATCTGCCAGGGATTGCGCGATACCAGCGACTCGCGGCGCCATTCCACGCCCGCTGCAAACCCCACCTCGCCGGCGGGCAGCTCGAACAGGTGGCCGACGATGCGGGCATCCACGCCGCCCAGGCGCGAATCCGCCGGGCGCACGGTGCTGAGGTTGATCGCATCCAGCACCGCCTGCGGCGTGGCCGCCGGGTCGTGCAGGTTGTAGCTGCCGTCGGCCAGCGCGTCGAACAGCGCCCAGCGGTTGGCGAAGCCGCCGGCCACCCGCTCGTCCTCCTTGCTGCGCGCAAGGAAGCCGGCCGCCTCCCACTCCCAGTCGCCGAGCGTGCCGCGCACGCCGCCGACCACGCGGTAGGCATCGGAGCGGTTGGTCTTGATCGAGCGGCCGACGTTGAAGAAGGTGTACTCGATCGGGGTGTCCACCCCATAGGGGTTGTAGGGATTGCCCGCCGGCAGCACGTTGGGCACCGGCTCGGCCAGGCCGGTATCCGCGTTGAGCGCGAAGCGTCCGCCCTCCAGGGTGAAGAACGGGCTGTTGCCGAACCAGGACGTGCCGCGGACGTAGCTGTACAGCGCCTCGCCGAACACCTCCACGTTGTCGCTCACCCGCCAGGTGGCGTTGGCATACCCCTGCAGGCGCTCGGTGGCGGGGATCAGCGTGGTGTACGGGGCCAGGTTGAAGCCGCAGGTATCGCCGCGCAGGCCGTCGATCGGTGCGCTGGGCACCAGGGTCGTACCCTGCGGGCAGTTGCCATCGGCATCCAGCAGCGGCACCGACACGCCGCCGACCAGGAAGCGCGCGCCCTTGGCCAACCAGCCGTTCCAGCGTCCGCCGGGGCCGGAATAGATGCCGGAGCGGGTCAGCTCACGCTGGTCCTGGTCCAGGCGCTCGCGCTTGTAGTAGTCCAGGCTGTAGAGGACGTTGAAGCGGTCGCGGTCGAGGTCGCCGAAGCCACCGATCAGCTTGGCCTGGCGCTCGTCCAGCCCGCCCTCGTCGGAGGTGCCGATGCGGCCGCCGATGTCCAGGCCCTCGAAGTTCTGCCGGGTGATGATGTTGACCACGCCGGCCACCGCATCGGAGCCGTACACGGCCGAGGCGCCGTCCTTCAGCACTTCGATCCGCTCCACCGCCACCAGCGGCAGCGCATTGAGGTTGACGAAGGTGTCGGACAGGCCGTTGGCCGGGAAACCGTAGTTGGCCAGGCGACGGCCGTTGAGCAACACCAGGGTGTTCTTCTGCGACAGGCCGCGCAGGCCGATGCCGGCCGAGCCGGACGCCCAGCCGCTGTTGGAAGTCTCGTTGCTGGCGTTGCCGGTATTGGCCGAGATCGAGCGCAGCAGGTCGGCGACGGTGGCCTTGCCCGAGACCTCCAGCTGCTCGCGGCCAATCACCTGGACCGGGTTGGCCCTTCGGCGTCGGCGCGGCGCAGGTTGGAGCCGGTGACCACGACGGTGGCAAGGGTGCGGCTGTCGCCGCCGGCGGCCTCTTCGGCGCGGGCAATTTCAGGAACGAGCGGAAGCGCGGCCGCAACGGCAGCCGCCAGGATGGCGTGACGGAGCATGGGGGCTGGAGCGGTTGGTTGGGACCGCTCCATTGAGCCACGCGCGCCTATTTATTGATAAATAAGCGTTAATTATTGGCTTATGACCTGTCGTCAGCGCTGATGGTGGAATGGAACCAGCAGGCGCGCCGGGCTTGCGCCGCGTCACGTTCGCCGCAGGGAACCTGCGGAGCGGATCGTGTTTCAGGCTGGCGCGCGCCCGCTGGGTGCAACCGAATGGGCGATGCACCACTGTGCCGCGTAGTAGGTGGCGAGGATGAAGAGCATCGCCAGCGGCAGGCCGCCGCCGAAGCGGTCCCAGGCCAGCAGGCTGTCACTGAGCACGAACAGCATGCCGCCCAGCGCTGCCGCACGCGCCGGTGCGGCCAGCCGCCGGTCGTGGCGCAGGCTCCAGGCACGGGCCGTGGCAAGCCCGGCCATCAGCATCAGCACGCCGACATAGACCAGCACCGCGACGCGCAGCGCCGCCGGCACACTGGGCAGCAGCAGGACCAGGTTGCAGCCGGCGAATGCCATATAGGCCAGCAATCCCAGTACGCGGGGAACCGTACCTGCGCCAGGAAAGAAGGCGACGATATAGCAAAGGTGCGCAAGCAGGAATGCCACCAGCCCCGGCACGAACAGGTCCTGCGGCAGCATCAGGAAGACATCGCCCGCCAGCGAGCACGCCAGGCCGGCCAGCACCGCCGCCCGGTAGCGCGCGGATACCGGCGGCGCGGCGCGCATCGCGTAAACAGCAATAAGCACGGTGGCCAGCGGCTTGCAGGCGTAGTGCAGCAGGCGGAATCCGTCGTCCAGCAACGCTCCGGCAATCGCGCCGGCGGCCAGGATGGCGACCGCGGCGCCGGTGGCGCGAAAGCGTGGATCCATCAGCTGCCTGTCCTGTGCGATCGGGGGCGCCATCGTAGCCCGGGCCCGCCGCTGCCACTCCTGCGGATGGTCACGCGCGGCATCGCCCGATCCGCCAGGCATCCGGCATCAATGCGGAGGAGAGCCCCGGCGCGTTCAGAGGGGCGACAGCCCATGCGCCGGATCGGCGCAGACCGTCAGACGGCCATCCTCCTCCAGCCCACCGGCCGCCCGTACCCGCATGCCCGGGGCCAGCGCATCGACTTCCACCGGCGCCGCCTTGCACAGGTTCCAGCGCGCCGGCAGCTGCACCACCACCGGGCCGCGTCCGGGCACGTCCAGCTCGACCCGCGCGTGGCCGTCGTAGGCCCAGGGCGCGGTATCGATCGCGGCCACCGTGCCCTCGACCACCGTGGCGCCTCCGGCGGCAGGCGCCTCCCCGCGCGGCGCGGCGCACGCCACCACCGCCAGCAGCACGACAAGCGGGAACGCCAGGGAAAGACGGCCGGAGGATTGCTGCATGCCTGCTCCACTCGATGGTCTGTCCGCAGCGTAGCCGATAGGCGTGGAGTCCGCATGACAGGATCGTTCCCGGCGACGAGTCAGGCAACTGAACAAAGGCCTTGGTATTGCGACTGAGGAAGGCCTTGCCGCGGCCGATATGGCTTTCACCCGCCTGCAGTGCGGGTACCAATGAGATTGATCACTGAGAACAGTGCGGGGTGATCGCTCAACCGACCTTGCTGACCATCAGCAGCGGATCAAGCAGGCTCGCCAGTCAAGAAGCTGCTGGGAGATCTTCCAGCACTCCTGCTTCTCTGGCCACTCGACGAGCTTCATCGGCACCCTTCCTCTCGCTGTAGCGATCGACCAGATAGGCGCTTCGCCCGCGAACCAGGAGCGTGAACTTGACCAGCTCCTCCATCACGTCCACCACCCGGTCGTAGAACGGAGAGGCGCGCATACGTCCCGCGTCGTCAAACTCCTGCCATGCCTTGGCGACCGAGGACTGGTTGGGAATCGTCACCATCCGCATCCACCGCCCCAGCACCCGCAGAGTGTTGACCACGTTGAACGACTGCGATCCGCCGCACACCTGCATCACCGCCAGCGTCCGCCCCTGGGTGGGACGCACGCTGCCATCCTCGAGGGGCAGCCAGTCAATCTGGTTCTTGAACACGCCGGTGATCGTGCCGTGGCGTTCGGGCGAAACCCAGACCTGACCTTCCGACCACTGCGACCATTCGCGCAGTTGCCGCACCTTCGGATGGTCTTTGCCAACGCTGTCCAGCAGCGGCAGATCGTGTGGATCGAACACCCGCGTTTCGGCGCCGAGGTGGCGCAAGATGCGCTCGGCCTCCAAGGCCAGCTTGCGGCTGTAGGACTGCGGCCGCAGCGAGCCGTACAGCAGGAGGATGCGCGGCGCCGGCTGGCCCGTGTCTGCACCGAGTGCGTCATGGCGAGGGCCGGGAAGCAGGTCGGCGGCCAGATGGGGGAGGTCGAGGAGCGCGGATGATTGCCGTTCGTTATTTATTCGACTATTCTAGAATGATGGAAACGAATCAGGCAATCGCTGCGCTGACGGCGCTGGGCCACGCCACCCGGCTGGCGATCTTCCGGTTGCTGGTCGAGGCCGGGCCCGACGGCCGCATGGCCGGTGAAATCGCGGAAGCGCTGGCCGTCCCCGGCGCAACCCTGTCCTTCCACCTGAAGGAACTCGTCCACGCCGGCCTGATCGGCAGCGAGAGCCGGGGGCGCAACGTCTGCTACCGCGCCAACTTCGAGGCCATGAACGCACTGGTCGCCTACCTGACCCACAACTGCTGCGCGGGCTCCTCGGACGAGAGCTGCCCCCCTGATGTCGCGGCCGCCTGCGCCTGTTGACCCCCTCCCACCTGTCACTCGAGGAACCGTCCCGATGAAGCGTCGCGTCCTTTTCCTGTGCACCGGCAACTCCGCGCGCAGCGTGCTGGCCGAGGCCACGCTCCGCGCCTGGGCCGGCCACCGCTTCGAGGTCTTCAGCGCCGGCAGCCAGCCGGCCGGCACGGTCAATCCCTGGGCGCTTGCCCAGCTGGCGGCCGAAGGCATTGCCACCGCAGGCCTGCGCAGCAAGTCCTGGGATGAGTTCACAACGCCGGACGCGGCACCGATGGATCTGGTGGTGACCGTCTGCGATTCGGCCGCGGCCGAAACCTGCCCCGTCGTGCTCGGGGACTTTCTCCGCGTGCACTGGGGGCTTCCAGACCCAGCAGCCGTGGAAGGCGATGATGAGGACAAGCGGGAGGCATTCCGCCAGGCCCACCGCATCGTCAAGGCGCGCCTGCAGGCACTGCTGGCACTGCCGGCCGAGGTCTGGGACGACCGTGCCGCCCTGAAGGACTCGCTCGATCGCATCGGTTTCGTACAGCCTGAAGACGAGGCGTCCGTCCATGGCTGAGGCAACGCCCCGCATGGGGCTGTTCGAGCGTTACCTGACCCTGTGGGTGGCGTTGTGCATCGTGGTCGGCACCGGCTTGGGACATTTCATGCCGGGTGCGTTCGCAGCCCTCGGCGGCATGGAAGTCGCGAATGTCAACCTGCCGGTGGCCGCACTGATCTGGCTGATGATCATCCCCATGCTGCTGAAGGTCGACTTCGGCGCCATGCGGGAAGTGGGCAGGCACTGGCGCGGCATCGGCGTCACCCTGTTCGTCAACTGGGCGGTCAAGCCGTTCTCAATGGCCCTGCTGGGCTGGTTCTTCCTGCGGCATGTCTTCGCCGACTGGCTCCCGGCGGACCAGATCGACTCCTACATGGCAGGGCTGATCCTGCTGGCTGCCGCGCCATGCACCGCAATGGTGTTCGTGTGGAGCAACCTGTGCCGTGGCGACGCGAACTTCACGCTCAGCCAAGTCGCGCTCAATGACGCGATCATGGTGGTGGCGTTCGCACCGCTGGTAGCCCTGCTGCTGGGGCTGTCGTCGATCACGGTACCTTGGGACACGCTGGCGCTGTCAGTCGGCCTCTACATCCTGGTGCCGGTCGCGGTCGCAGTCTTCCTCCGTCGCTGGTTGCTTGCACATGGCGGCGAGGCCCGGCTGGAGCGGGTGCTCGCTCGTCTCGGGCCTGTCTCGCTGGTGGCACTGCTGGCGACGCTGGTGCTGCTGTTCGGCTTCCAGGGCAGGCAGATCGTCGAGCAGCCCCTGATCATCGCAATCCTGGCGGTGCCGATCCTGATCCAGGTCTACTTCAACTCCGGCCTGGCCTACCTGCTCAACCGCAGGCTGGGCGTCGCCCACTGCGTGGCGGGACCGTCGGCGCTGATTGGTGCCAGCAATTTCTTTGAGCTTGCGGTCGCTACGGCTGTGGCCCTCTTCGGCGTGCACTCGGGCGCGGCGCTGGCCACCGTGGTGGGCGTGCTGATCGAAGTGCCCGTGATGCTGTCGGTGGTCAAGATCGTCAACAACACTCGCCCGTGGTACGAGCGCGAGGTCCGGGCGCAGTAGACCTGGCGGCCGGCAGCCGTTCCGTCGAAGGGGATCAGTATCCGCCTCCAAGGAGGCATCGCCGCTGCCCGGTCAGAACCATCGTTCCCGGCGCTCGCCGGGAACGATGATCAGATCAACGAACTGCGTGCTTGCGCATCGAGTCGCCTTTCAACTCAATGGTGTGCTTGTTGTGCAGCAGGCGATCCAGGATGGCGTCGGCCACCGTGGGCTCGCCCAGGTAGTCATGCCAGGTCTTCACCGGAAGCTGGGACGTGATCAGCACCGATCCTCCGGGAACGCGGTCGTCGATCACCTCCAGCAGGTGCTGTCGACCCCGGGCAGTGATCGGGGCGACGCCCCAATCATCCAGGATGAGCAACCTGGCCTTGCCCAGCTTCGTACGCAACGCCGGCAAGCTCCCATCCGAGTACGCGACCTCCATGTCCTCCATCAGTCGTGGCATGCGCTGGTAGCTGACCGACAATCCCTTTCGGGCAGCTTCGCGTCCCAGCGCGCAGCCAAGCCAGGTCTTGCCGGTGCCGGTGGGCCCGGTGATGACCACATGTTGGCCACGCTCGATCCACTGGCAGGTCAGGAGATCCATGACCTGGCGCTTGTCGATGCCACGCCGGGCAGAGAAGTCGATGTCCTCGGGCACCGCGCCAGGGGCTTTGAGCTTTGCAGATTTCAGCAGGCGGGTGACACGACGATTCTCCCGCGTCGCCAGCTCCGCATCCACGAGCAACCCGAACCGGTCGTCGAAGGACATGGACTGATAGGACGGACTGGCGAGCTGGAGCAGAACGAGCGCCACATCCAGGTCCTGCGCCAGGTGATGGCCTCGCTTGCCCTCCCCACCCGGCTCGGCTTCGCCATCCCACCGGCGTTCCAGCACTTCGTGCTGGTATCCCCCAGCGCCCGCATCGACCGTCCCAGGCACTTCGACACCCGCCGCGTGATCAAGGCCGACCAGCTGCGCAAGGCCATCTGGCGGGACGTGGACAACGAGAATCCGTTGCTGGGCATCCTGCGTACCGCCGCCAAGTTCGTGTCTTCTGACACCCTGGAAGCCGTGGCCCGCCAGCTGGCTGCGATGCACCAGCCGGCAGGCGACGGCGCATCCGCCCGGGACGCGCGGGTGGCCGCAACCCCGCCGCCGGTCGCACAGGCCGTGGAAGCACCGCCCGTCGTCGAGGCGGCCGCTGCCCCGGTGTCGCCACCCCAGCCTGCCCTGCCGGCTTGCAAGTCCTGTGGCGGCCGCGAGGGACAGGTGTGCTACGGCAAGTTCGGGTACTACCTCAAGTGCAGCGCCTGCCAGACCAACACCGCCATCCGCTTCACCTGCCTCCCGGGGCATCATCCCCGCCTGCGCAAGTCGGGGCTGGAATTCTTCCGCGATTGCCCCGAGTGCGGGACCAGCGACCTGGTCCACCGCAACAAGGCGTAGCCTCCGCGCACCGACCCAGCTGGCGCCGCGGAACCGTTGCGGGAATCCATACGCGTCCGCGCGCCCCACTCACGGGCGGCCCTGGAAGGTGCGGTAATCCCGGTGCGTTGGGGCGGGCCCCTGCCTCGCTCCCGAGGCAGGGCCTGTCCTGGGCGCCGGACCCGGCGCCCCGCGCCAGCCCCCGGTCGATCCGGACACCCCGCGCCGTTCCATGTGGCGCGCATCGCGCATTCATGCCCGCAGGCGGGCCTGGATGCATATTCCCTCCGCCCAGGATCGTGTCCGGCCCTGCCCCGGCAACGCGACCTCCTCGTGCATGTCGATCTGCCCGCCCTCCACCCGTCGCGGGAGTGCAGCCGATCCACAGAACCGCCCCGGGCATGCCGCCCGCGGCCACTCACCAAGGAGGAGACGTATGAAGATCGTGACCAGCCTCAGTTTCCGGGGGCAGTGCCGCGAGGCGTTCGAGTTCTATGCCAGGGTGCTTGGCGGCAAGATCACCAACGCCGTGCCCTATTCGATGAATCCCGAAGGGATGCAGTTGGACGAGCGCTACAAGGACTGGCTCATGCATGCCTGGCTGGACGTGGGCGACCAGTCGCTGATGGGCGCGGACATGGACCAGGAGTGGGCGCCCAACATCGACAAGCCCAAGAACGGCTTCGACGTGACCCTGCATACCGACAACATCGACGACGCCCGGCGCTGGTTCGAGCAGCTCTCCGAAGGGGGCCAGCAGACCATGCCCTTTGCCGAGACCTTCTGGTCGCCCGGCTTCGGTGCCTGCGTCGACAGGTTCGGCATCCCCTGGATGATCAATACCGTCCCGGGCCCGGGTTGGCAGCCGGCGTCCTGAGCGCGTTGTCCTGACCGGCCGGGCGGGGCCGCCCCCGGGCATGCAGCAACCAGGCGCTCGGCAACCGGTGGCGCCTGCGGGCGCACACGGGCGCCACGCGCCTTTCCCGGCGGGATCGCCGCCTCGCGTCCGGCACTGCTCGATGGGGAAGCCCGCCTGGCTCCGGACCGGCAAGCAGCGCTCAGCCGGCGGCGGCCTCGCTGCCGGCAAGCATGATGTCCACCGCGGCGCTGCTGGCGGTTTCCAGCAGCGCCTCGAGGCTGGCCACCCCGGCCACGTCCTGCACCCCGGCCACCGCTGGCAGGTCCCAGGCGCGGGACACGCCCTGCCCGATCCGCCGCGCCCAGCGCTGCAGCAGTTCGGCCGTGGTGGTCGCGTCGGGGGCCTGGCATTGCAGGCGCGCGCAGGCGTCGCGCAGGGCCTGCACCACCATGATCGCGCCCAGGCCCTGCATCAGTGCCAACAGCTGCGCGGCAAACACCGCGTCGCGCCCGCGCCCGGAGGCGCTGCGCGCGACCAGCCCGGTTGCCAGTTCGGTGTGTTCCCACACGCGCTCGGGCAGGCTGCCGGTGGCACCGCCCTCCAGCCGCATCACCGGCTGCATCAGCGCCACCGCCACCAGCTGGCGCAGGCCCTCGGTCCCGACCAGCGCCACCGCGCGGTCCAGGCTCTCCACCATGGCGCTCTGCACGCGGTACATCGGGCTGTTGGCCAGGCGCAGCAGGTTGGCCGCCAGCGCCGGGTCGCGGCCGATCACCTCGGCGATCTGGCGCCCGGATGCGCGTTCGTCGTTGAGCAGGCCCAGCAGCTGCGGCAGCAGCTGCGGCCGGCGTGGCAGCCGGGCGCGTTCGTGCACCAACTGCAGCAGGGCGACCTCGACCTCCGGCAGCAGCCGCGGATCGGGGGCCGGCGCCTGCGCCGGCAGGGCCATCGCCGCCAGGCGCACGGTCCAGTGCTCGCCGGCGTCGCCGGCCTCGTCCTGCGGCATGGAGAAGGTACCGGGCAGCCGCTCCGCGGCAACGGGCTCATGCGGACGACGGGCGTCGGGCACGCCTTGCGCGCGCTTGCGTCCGAACAGCCAGCCGATCCATCGCATGCTTTTCCCCCTGTCTGCACCGGGCGTCCGCAGGCGCCCGCAAGCGCGCGATCTTACCGGAGACCACGGGCCGCGCGCGGCCCGCCAGCCTGCCGCCACGCCGCGCGTGGAGCGCCGCAGTGGTTGTCGGCAGCGGGCGGCAAAACCTTATGCCTGCGGCTGCGCCAGCACGTAGTCCAGGGCGCCGCGGATGGCCGCCACCTGGGCGGCATTGCACTGCTCCGGGGTGGCCCTGGGGCTGTCCGGGTAGACCTCGGTGGTGGTCACGTAGGGCGCACCGGTGATGCCGGCGCAAAGCCCCAGCTCCACCAGCGGATAGGCGATCACGCCCGGCGCCAGCACCGGCGAGCCGATGATCCGGCCGTCCGCGTCGGCCGGGGCGATATGGGTGACCTTCGCCACCGCCCCGATCACCGCCTGCTGGAACTGCGGCTGCGGGTTGGCGCTGTCGTCCACCACGTAGAAGCCATCGGGGATGTGCCCGGGCTCGAACGGCTTGCCGTCGCGCGCGGCCAGTGCCGGGCGGAACTCGCTCTCGTCGCTGTCGGTGGTCTCGTGCAGGTCCACGTGCAGCAGGAAGCGGCCGCGCAGCGGCGCCACCAGTTCCATCAGCGCCGCCGACTCGCGCGCCGGGCTGGGCTGGCGGAAGGAACGGTTGGGATCGACCGCGTCGGGGTTCCAGCGGTGGATGCGCTCGTATCCCCACGGGCTGACGCAGGGCACGACCAGCAGATTGATGCGGCCGGCGTAGGCCGCCGCGTGCTCGCGCGCGAACAGCAGCGCGCCCTGCACGCCGCTGGTCTCGTAGCCGTGCACGCCGCCGGTCACCAGCGCCACCGGCAGGCCGTCGTCCCAGCCGCGGCTGCGCAGCGCCAGCAGCGGGTAGCGCTCGCCGGCGTATTCCAGCATGCCGTACTCGAGTACGTCCCAGGCATCGGCCAGTGCGCGCACCGGCGCAACCACCTCGTCGGCATGGCTGCGCCGGCGGCGCTGCATCGCCAGCCACTGCGCCTTTTCCGCCGGGCCCCATGGCTGGCCGGGAATGCCGATCGGATGGAAACGTTGCAGGGTCATGGCGCTCACCAGCTGGGAAAGCGGCGATCCTACCAGTGGCGCGCCGCGCAGCATCGCGGCCGATTGCGTGGAATGCAGTGTTTTGCGTGCTGTTGCCTGCAGATCCGCCACCAGTTCGGCACGGATCGGCGATTTGCGCTATACTTCGCCGGCAATCCGGCAGTCCATCCATCCGCGTGCCCCCTGCCGCGCGCACCAGGCTTCCGGCACAGGCCGCGGCATCCGCGCCGGCCAGGGGCCGCTTCCAGGGCGTCGCCATCCTTATTCCGGTTCTCCACGCCCACCGGTATTCCGGTGCGGATATCGCGCTAGCGCGCACTCCCGCTCCCTTCCCCGCGGGGACGACGTCCTGAGCGCGCGCGAGGCCGGCGCTGACTGCAGGCACTGCGATGCAGTGTGCTGCCGCCTGCCGGTCCTGCTGCTGCCGGGCGACCACGTACCCGCCCGGTTCATCGCCATCGACGACCACGGCCTGGAAACCATGGCCAAGGACGAGGACGGCTGGTGCGCGGCCATCGATCCGCTGCACCTGCGTTGCTCGATTTACCAGGACCGGCCCGCCATCTGCCGCCAGTTCGCGATGGGCGGCCGGGCCTGCCTGGACATCCGCGCCCGCTACCGCGACCAGCGGCAGCGCGGCATCCCGCTCACCCTCGACTGACCAAGGAGACGCACATGGCCGTCCGCAAGACCGCTCCCACGTCCACCAAGGGCCGCAAGCTCGCCGATACCGGCAAGGCCTCCAGCACCCTCACCCGCGAGCGCATCGCCCGCGACCTGGAGGCATTCCGCAAGGCCGGCGGCCGCATCGAAGTGCTCGGCAACACCCCGGTGCTGACCAAGGTGGAAACGCCCGAGACCGCCAACCAGGCCAAGAAGAAGAAGGCGGCCTGAGGCCGCCCGGGGCCTGCACCCCTGCAGGCGCGTGCGCGCATGCAAGCGGGTGCCGGCGCCTGCGTGCACCCCTGCAGGCATGGCCTGGCCCGCGCACCACGGACGGGTGCGGTGGCGCCGCAAAGAAAAACGCCGGCCTTGGGGCCGGCGTTTTTCATGTCACGTCGCGAAGCGGTCAGGCGGCGACGCGGCCGGTCTGCTTCTCTTCGTCGGTGGCTTCGCGCACGTCGGTGATGCGCACGTCGAAGTGCAGGGTCTTGCCCGCCAGCGGGTGGTTGCCGTCGATGCGAACCTGGCGGTCGCCGACCGCGACCACGGTCACCAGCACCGGGCCCTGGCCGCCGTTGGCCTGGAACTGCATGCCCGGCTCGATGCGGTCGATGCCCTGGAACGCCTCACGCGGCACGTCCTGCACCAGGCCTTCGACGCGCTCGCCATAGGCCTCGGCCGGCGGCACGTCGACGGTCAGCGACTCGCCGGCACTACGGCCTTCCAGCGCCTTCTCCAGGCCGGGGATGATGTTGCCGCCGCCGTGGAAATAGCTGAGCGGATGGTCTTCCGGCGAACGGTCCAGGACCTGGCCTGCGTCGTCGGTGAGGATGTAGTGGAACGTGGCCACGCGGGCGGCGGCGATCTCCATGGAAGTGCTCCCTGGTATTGGAAAGGAAAGGGGGGTTGAAGTGGATGGCCGCAAGGACCGGTGGACTCACGGTGCCTCGGTTGCCGCCCACCTTAACGGCTGCGGCCGCGACGCGCAAACCGCGCCGCGACGCGCATTCAGGCGGAGCCTCCCTTCCGCTTCCGGGCGCCGCCGCTCAGCCTGCCAGCAGGCGCTCCATGTCCCCGTCCTTCTCGCGCCACAGCCCGTTCATCCACTGCTGGAAGCAGGCGCGGAAGGCGCGGTCTTCCTGGTAGTTGCCGGCGACCAGCTCGGCCGGGATCGGGCGCTGGCGCACCTTCACCCGCACCGCGGGCACGCGGTCGGCCATCAGGTCGATCATCGAGGGGCGGCCGCCCGGATAGGCGATGGTCACGTCCAGGATCGAATGCAGGCCCTGCCCCATCGCGTCGATCACGAAGGCCACGCCGCCGGACTTGGGCTTGAGCAGGTGCCGGTACGGCGAGGCCTGCTGCGCGTGCTTGGCCTCGGTGAAACGGGTGCCCTCGACGAAGTTCATGATCGACACCGGGATGTCGCGGAACTTCCCGCAGGCCTTGCGCGTGGTCTCGATGTCGCGCCGCCCCAGCTCCGGGTTCTTCGCGATCTGGCGGCGGGTGTAGCGGCCCATGAACGGGAAATCCAGCGCCCACCACGCCAGGCCCAGCACCGGCACCCAGAACAGCGAGCGCTTGAGGAAGAAGCGCAGCAGCGGCACCTTGCGGTTGAACACCTTCTGCAACACCAGGATGTCGACCCAGCTCTGGTGGTTGGCCAGCACCAGGTAATGGCCGTCGCGGCGCAACTCGGCGGTGCCCTCGATCTCGAAGCGGGTGCGGGTAAAGGCACCCATCATCCAGGTGTTCACCGCGATCCAGCTCTCGGCCAGCCCGGTCAGCACCGGGTTGCAGGCGCGCCACACCGGCCGCAGCGGCAGTACCGCCTTGACCACGCCGGCCAGCAGCACGGGCACCGCATGCACCAGGGTGTTGAGGACGATCAGCAGCAGGATGGGCGGGACCCGCAACAACGGCATGGGGACACCGGAACCAGGGATGTGAAGGGCGCCGCAGCGTAGCAAATCGGCCCACCACCCGAGTGCCTGTTTGGCGTGCATGGCCCAGGCCGGGCCTGGTCCACGGCGCGGCTCGCCGTGCGCACGTTCGGAACCCTGACCCCAGGGGCCGGCAATTCCCGATGGTGCGGCCGCGGCGGCCCGGGCATGCTCGTCCCCTTGGCGCCCCCCGACGCCATCGCGCCGGTGCTTCCCCCGATCCGGTGCACCACGGCCGCCCCCTGGCGGCCGTATTCTTTCCGCGGCCTCCCGCCAGCGTGGCGGGGTCAGCCGGCCGCGCCCAGGGTGTCGATCAGGTCCTGCACCCGGAACGGCTTGCCCAGGTAGATCACCGAGTCCGGCAACGCCGGCAGCTGCGAGGTGGCGTAGCCGGACACCAGGATGGTGCGGCACCCGGGCCGCGCGGCCTGGGCGGCCTGCGCCACCTCCAGCCCGCTCATGCCGCCGGGCATGCTGATGTCGCTGATGACGAAGTCGAACCCGCCCTCCTGGTCCAGCAGCCAGCGCGCCTGGTGGCCGTCGTGGGCCTCGACCACGGCATAGCCGGCATCCTCCAGCGCCAGGCTGGTGACCATGCGCAGCAGCTCGTCGTCCTCCACGTAGAGCACCTTAGGCATCGGCGGCCTCCCCTGCAGGGATGGCCATGGTCACGCAGGTACCCTCGCCCGGCGCGCTCTCGATGAAGGCGAAGCCGCCGGATTGGCTGGCGAAGCCGAACACCTGGCTCAGGCCCAGGCCGCTGCCGCGGCCGACATCCTTGGTGGTGAAGAAAGGTTCCATGGCGCGCTGGCGCACGTGCTCCTCCATTCCCGGGCCATCGTCGGCCACGGAGACATACAGGTAATCGCGGCCGGCCACGGCGCCTGGATGCAGCGCCGGGTCGGGTCGGGTGATGCGGGTGGCGATGCGGATGGTGCCCGGCTGCTCCATTGCATCGCGCGCGTTGGCCACCAGGTTCACCAGCGCCGCTTCCAGCTGCTCGGCGTCGACCATGACCCGGGTGTCGGCCTCGGCCAGGTCGAACACGCACTGGGTGATCGGGCCGGCGGCGCGGCGGTAGACCTTGGCCGCGCTGCCAATCAGCGCGTTGACGTCGTGCAGCTCCGGTTCCAGGGACTGGCCGCGGGCGAAGGCCAGCATCTGCCGGGTCAGGCGCGCGCCGCGCGCGGCGGCCTGGCGCGCGGCGTCGACCAGCATCTGCCGGCGCCGCCCCTCCGCCGCCGGCAGCAGGTCCAGGCTGGCGGTGATGACCGCCAGCAGGTTGTTGAAGTCGTGGGCGATGCCCAGGGTGAGCTGGCCGACCGCGGCGATCTTCTGCGCCTGGGCCAGCGCCTGCTCGGCCTGGCGACGCTGCTCGGCCGCCTGGTAGTGCTCGGTGATGTCGCGGGTGACCTTGGCGAAGCCGACCAGCCCGCCGTCGCGGTAGATCGCATCGATCACGATGTGCGCGCGGAAGCGGCTGCCGTCCTTGCGCACGCGCCAGCCTTCGGTCTCGTAGCGGCCCTCCTGGCTGGCGATGGCAAGCGCCTGCTCCGGCACGCCGTGCTGGATTTCCTCCGGCGTGTAGAAACAGGAGAAATGCCGGCCGATCACCTCGCTGCCGGTGTAGCCCTTGATCCGCTCGCCGCCGGTGTTCCAGCTGAGGATCGTGCCGGAGGCATCCAGCAGGTAGATGGCGTAGTCGGTGACGCCCTGCAGCAGCAGGTGCTCGCCCTGCGGGCTCGCTGGCGCGCCGGCGTGTGTCATCGCGTGGTGCCGCTCATCGGACAAGTCCCCCTTTCCGGTCCGCAGGGCGTACGGGCCGGCAGAGGATGCCACCGGTGGACCGCCGATGCCATCGGCATGATGTACTCCAGGCTGCATTTCCAGATTCATCGGATACTGAATACGTCACTTCGCATCGGCCCAGCGGGCCAGGTTCTGGCGGATCGCATCCATGCCGGCCCAGGGGTCCTTGCGCCGCCGGCGCAGCTTCTCCGGCACATCCTTGATCGTGTACAGGTCCGCGCGCGGCAACCGCGCCAGTTCGTTCCAGCCAATGGGCATGGCCACCGGCGCCCCGGGACGGGCGCGCAGCGAATACGAGGCCACCGCCGTGGCGCCGCGGCCGTTGCGCAGGTAGTCGACGAAGATCCTGCGGTTGCGGAAGCGCTTGGTTGCGGTGGCGACGAAGCGGTCCGGTTCGGACCTGGCCAGGGCATCGGCGAATCCGTGGGCGAAGCGCTTGGTCAGCTCCCAGTCGCAGCCCGGCGCCAGCGGCACCACCACGTGCAGGCCCTTGCCGCCGGTCACGCGCAAGAACGACTCCAGCTCCAGCGCTTCCAGCTGCCGCCGGATGTCGACCGCCGCCTTCTTCACCTCGGAAAACGGCACGTCCGGCCCGGGATCGAGGTCGAACACCACGCGGTCGGCGGAATCGGGGTTGTCGGCGTGCGCGCCCCATGGATGGAATTCCAGCGCGTTGAACTGCACCAGCTCCATCAGTGCGGCCGCATCCTCCACCACGAGGTAATGCGCGTTGGTGCCGCTCTCCTCCTTGAGCTTCACCGAGGCCACCCGTTCCAGCCCGGCGGTCAGATGCTTCTGGAAGAAGCAAGGCTTGCCGGTGCCGGAGGGACAGCGGATGACCGAAAGCGGGCGGCCGGCGATTTCCGGCAGCAGGTGGTCCATCACCGCCGTGTAGTAGTCCCACACGTCCTGCTTGGTGGCGCGGATATCGGGGAACAGCACCTTGGTGGGGCTGGAGAGCTTCGGCCAGTCCCGGGTCTGGGTGGCGGCCTTGCGCCGGCGGGCGGATGCCGGACTGGCCTTCGCCCCCGTGGCCGTGCCAGTGCGGGCCTTCGCCGAGGCGCGTGCCGGCGTGGCGGCGACTTTGCCTGCTGCCGTGGACTTCTTCGCAGCGGCCCTGGTCGCAGCTTGCGTGGCCTTCCCCGCTGCCAGTTTCGCCGCTTGCTTGATGGCTTTTTTGGTGGCCGTCTTCGCCGCGTTCTTGCGCGCGGGCGCCTTCTTCGCCGCCTTCCTGCCGCCCTTCGCTGCCATCGCCTCCTCCTCCGCAACGCCCGGACCGCGGTCGCTGTCGTACAGGTCGGCGATGTCCTTGTCCGGCCGCAGCGCCTTGAGCGAGGCCTGGCGCAGCAGCTCCTGCCCGCCGATGCCGCGGTAGAACACCTCCACCACCAGCCGCGGCGGCACCCAGGTGGCGCGGCGCAGCGCGGTGTCCATCGCCGGCACGAACGCGGTCGGCTTGCTGCCGGCGTCCTGCGCCAGCCGCGGCGCCAGTACGCGCAGCTGCTCATCGCTGAAGCCGGTGCCCACCCGGCCGACGTAGCGCCAGCCGTGCTCCGCATCCGGCCTGGCCAGCAGCAGCGAACCGAAGCCGGTGCGGCTGCCGCGCGGCGCGGTATAGCCGACGATGGCGAACTCGTCGCTGGCCAGCTGCTTGGTCTTGCGCCAGTCGTCGCCGCGCCCGGGGCGGTAGGGCCGGTCCGCGCGCTTGGAGATGATGCCCTCGAAGCTGCGCTCGGCCGCCAGCGCCGCCGCCTGCGCACCGTCGCCGGGGATATGCGAACTGAGCGCCAGGTGCGCCGGCCCCTTCGCCAGCACCTCCTGCAGCAGTTGCTTGCGTTCCAGCAGCGGCGCCTCGCTGATGTCCACGCCGTCCACGTGCAGCAGGTCGAACAGCACGTAGGCCAGCACCCCGGGGCGCTCCCCGGACAGCGTGGCCTGCAGCAGGTTGAAGTCCTCGCGCGTGCCGCTGCCGGCGATCAGCTCGCCGTCCAGCGCCGCGCTGCGCAGGCCCAGCGCCTTGACGGCGTCGCGGATCTCCGGGATGCGGTCGGTCCATTCCAGCGCGTTGCGCGACCACAGCCGCACCTCGCCGTCGCGCACCGTGGCCAGGATCCGGTAGCCGTCCCACTTGATCTCGTGCAGCCACTGCTCCCCTTCCGGGGCGTCCTGGCCCAGCCGCGCCAGCTGCGGCTGGAACGGGCCCTCCGGCGCTTCGGCCGCGCGCGCGCCGGGCAGTGCCAGGGCGCGCTTCTTCCAGTCCTTGTGCCTGGCGCGCGGCGCTGGCACTTCCGCCAGGCGCTTGCGGGTGGGCTTGCCGCGGCCGGCGCGCCTGCGGTCCTCCTCCGGCGCAGGCGTGACCTCGGCCAGCAGGTCGTCGGCCTCCAGGCTCCCGGCCCAGGCGTCCTTGTCCTTGAACAGCAGCCACTGCGGCTGCCGGGCCGGCTTGCCGGAGCGCACCAGGTGCCAACCCCCCTTGAGCTTGCTGCCGTGCAGCTCGAAGCGCAGGTGGCCCTTGGCCAGCTGCTCCTCGGGATCGCCCTCGGTGGACCACACGCCATGGTCAAAGCGCGCCACGTGGCCGCCGCCATACTCGCCCCTGGGAATCTCGCCCTCGAAGCCGGCGTAGTCCAGCGGATGGTCCTCGACCTCCACCGCCATGCGCTTGACCGCCGGATCGTAGCTGGGCCCCTTGGGCACGGCCCAGCTCTTGAGGGCGTCGCCCACCTGCAGGCGGAAGTCGTAATGGCGGCGGCTGGCGTGGTGCAGCTGGACCACGAAGATCGGCCGCTGCCCGCGCGGCGCCGGCTTGCCGGGCTCCGGCTCGCGGGTGCGGTCGAAGCTGCGCTTGCGCTGGTAGTCGACCAGGCTCATGCCGGCCCGTCAGCGCCCCAGGTGGCGGCGCACCGCGTCGGCCGTGGACCCGACCGCGGCCACGGCCTCGCGCAGCTGCTGCTCGCTCACGCCGAGCGCCTCGGTCCAGTAACGGACCTCGTAGTCCTCGGAGAGGTTGATGCGGTCGCGGTCGGGCGAGCCGACCTCCTTCCTGTCGTCGGACATGGCCGGGCTCCAGCGTGGGGGAGCCACTACGCTGCGCCACCTCCCGTCGCGCAGCCGTGAACCGGCGCCGCCGCGGCGGCGTCGTTCAGCGACGGGAACCGCTCAGTAAACGTAGGACCAGGTCTGGCCTTCGCCGCCGTGGCTGCGCACGCGCCACCAGGTGCGGGACAGGCGCTCGGTGCCGCGGCTGCGGGCGATCAGCATCTCGCCCAGCTTGATCGTGGTGGTCACCTCCACCGTCGCGCTGCGGCGGCCCGGCGCGACGCGGATGGAACCGATGTCCACCCGCACGTCGAACGCGATCAGGCCGCGGCTGCGGGCATGCAGCCGGCGCAGTTCCTCCATGGTCTGGCGGGTCATCTCGCAGGTGCCATCGCTGTCGAGCACCGTCTCGCCCAACCGGCGACCGTCGGCGTACTGGACCAGCCTGGCGCGGTAATCGCCGGCCAGGTCCTTGCACATCGCCTCGTGGTCGAAATCGCGGAACGCGACCAGCTGGCGGTCGTAGAACTGGCGCACCTGCGCCTCGTCGATCGTCCAGCCCCGGTTCCAGGCGACGAACGCAACCGTCGCCAGCACGACCAGGGCAATCAGCCTTCCCAGCATCCCTTCCCCTCCCCTGCAGTACCCCTTTACGGCGACACCAGCGTGGCGGCGCCGCCTCCCGTCGATCGTTACCGGAAGGTCCGACCAGGTACTGCAAGGGCGTCCCTGCCGTGCAATGGCGGGAAGTCTAGCAAACCCGCGACACCAGCCGTTGTCCGCTCCCGGCCTGCCCGGCCGACCGCGGACGGGGCCGGCCTACTCCGGGGCCCTGGGCTGTCGCGCGGCGGCTTCGCGAGCCTCGCGGGCCGCCTTTTCCTTTTCCATCTTGTCCTTGTCGTGGTGCCACTTGATCGCGAAGAACATCGCGACGCCCAGCACCACGACCTTGAACACGATGAAGACCACGGGGAACCAGTCTGCCGACATGGCGTGCAACCTCTATGCGGATACGGAAAACGCCCGCCGCGCGGCGGCACGTCCCAGCCACCACCACGGCCACTTCCAGCCTGCCCGCAAGCATCCTCCAGCGGCCCCGGACCAGGATCGCGAGCGACCACCATCGGCGATCCCCGGCCCCTCCGGCTTGTCCGAAGGCAACTGGTCCGACGCATATGATCGCACCGCAGCATGCGCGGTGGCCAACGGCAGCCCCGGGACTGAGGGGACTGCATGCCACCACGGCAATGGGCCCCCACTGGATCAGCAGAAGACGCCGACCTATAGAAATCAATGGGTTGCTCGTCGCCAGCCCGGCGCCTCGTGTACGGCCTCCCTTTACAAACCACCCAGAAACTATTCGAATACAGTTTTGGTACGGGTGGACTGGGGGCGAGTTGGGAGCCGTGCAAAGCACCGTTCGATGGGGAATCGAACGACGACTTGAGTTCATCGAGTTCCGGCTGTTCTGGGAGGGGCATGTCAACCGTAGCGACCTGGTGGACGCCTTCGGGATCTCGGTCAACCAGGCATCCGCCGACCTGAACCGCTACCTCGGCATGGCCCCGGACAACATGCTCTACGACAAGAGCGCCCGCGCCTATGTCCGCGGCGACCGCTTCGAGCCCCTGTTCCTGAGACCGGACCCGGCCAGCTACCTGTCCCAGCTGCGGTCGATCTCCGACGGCATCGTCACGCAGGAGGACACCTGGATCGGCCAGCTGCCGGCCTTCGACACGGTCCCCAGCCCTATTCGTGGCATCGATGCCCACACGCTGCGCCAGGTCATCGAAGCGATCCGTGCCAGGCAGGCGCTGGAGGTCGAGTACCAGTCCCTTTCCAACCCTGCCCCACGCTGGCGCTGGATCGCGCCCCATGCCATCGCGTTCGACGGTTTCCGCTGGCATGCCCGGGCGTACTGCTTCGCCGACGGCCGTTTCAAGGACTTCCTGCTGGCGCGAATCCTCGGCGTCCGGGACAGCCGCCCCAGCGATATCGATGACAGCCAGGACGCGGACTGGCACACACACGTCTCACTGGACATCGGTCCGCACCCGGGCTTGTCCGACGCGCAGAAGAAGGTGGTGGCGCTCGACTATGGCATGCGCGACGGTAAGGCCAGCGTCACCGTCCGCAAGGCGCTGCTCTATTACACGCTCAAGCGTCTCGGGCTGGACACTGACCCGTCCACCCGGAACCCGGCAGATCAGCAGATCGTGCTACTGAGCCAGCTGGTTTTCACCTGAACGCAACAACTCTGCATACCGCCCGTCCGGACCCAGTTCCAATCTCGGAAGCGACCCCATGTCGTCAAACATCACGTATCCCGAGGCACCCGGTTCGCACCCACTGTGTGTCAGGGAACAGGACATCGAAAGCGAGCTCGTCGAGAAGCTCGTCGAACTGAAGTACACCTATCGCCCCGACATCCGCGACCGGGCCGCACTGGAGCGCAACTTCCGGCAGAAGTTCGAGGCCCTCAACCGCGTCACCCTTAGTGATGCCGAGTTCTCCCGCCTCCTCGACGAGCTGATCTCGGCCGACGTCTTCAGGAATGCAGTCCGCCTGCGCGAAAAGAACGACTTCATCCGCGACGACGGCACGCCGCTTACCTACACGCTCGTCAACATCAGGGACTGGTGCAAGAACGACTTCGAGGTGGTCCACCAGCTCCGGATCAACACCGACTACAGCCACCACCGCTACGACGTCCTGCTGCTCATCAACGGCATTCCGGTCGTGCAGGTCGAGCTGAAGACCCTCGGCGTCAATCCGCGCCGCGCGATGGAGCAGATCGTCCAGTACAAGAGCGACCCGGGCAACGGCTACACCCGCACGCTCCTCTGCTTCATCCAACTCTTCATCGTCAGCAACCGCACGCAGACCTTCTATTTCGCGAACAACAACGCCCGGCACTTCAGCTTTGCCGCCGACGAGCAGTTCCTGCCGATCTACACCTGGGCCGACCGGGACAACAAACCGGTCACGCACCTGGCCGATTTCGCCGACCAGTTCCTGCAGAAATGCGAGCTCGGCCGCATGATCAGCCGCTACATGGTGCTCATCCAGAGCGAGCAGAAGCTCCTCATGATGCGCCCCTACCAGATCTACGCCGTCCAGGCCCTCATGGACTGCGTCGAGCGGAATGACGGCAACGGCTACATCTGGCACACCACCGGCAGCGGCAAGACTCTCACCTCCTTCAAGGCCTCCACGCTGCTCCGCGACAACGACCAGATCGCCAAGTGCGTCTTCGTCGTCGATCGCAAGGACCTCGACCGCCAGACGCGTGAGGAATTCAACCGCTTCCAGGAGGGCTGCGTCGAGGAGAACACCAACACCGAGACCCTCGTCCGTCGCCTGCTCTCGGAGGACAAGGCCGACAAGGTGATCGTCACCACCATCCAGAAGCTCGGCCTCGCCCTCGACGGCACCAACAGGCGCAACTACCGCGAGCGCCTCGCCCCGCTCGCCTCCAAGCGCCTCGTCTTCATCTTCGACGAGTGTCACCGCTCGCAGTTCGGTGAGAACCACAAGGCGATCAAGGAGTTCTTCCCCAACGCCCAGCTGTTCGGCTTTACCGGCACGCCCATCTTCGACAAGAACGCCACGGTGGTTCAGATCGAGGGCAACCAGGCGTCACGCCTGACCACCCAGGACCTCTTCCAGCGCCAGCTCCACGCCTACACGATCACCCACGCGATCGAGGACAGGAACGTCCTCCGCTTCCACGTGGACTACTTCAAACCCGAGGGCAAGGACACGCCCAAGGCCGGTCAGACGCTGACCAAGCGCGCCATCGTCGAGGCCATCCTCGACAAGCACGACGCCGCCACGCACCAGCGCCGCTTCAACGCCCTCTTCGCCACCGCCTCGATCAACGACGCAATCGAGTACTACGAGCTCTTCAAGACCATCCAGGCCGAGCGCCAGTCGGCCGATCCGGATTTCGCCCCGCTCAAGGTTGCCTGCGTCTTCTCGCCACCCGCGAACGGCGATCCCGACGTGAAGCAGATCCAGGAGGACCTGCCCCAGGAACAGGCCGACAACCAGGTCGAGCCCGAGAAGAAGAAGGAGGCCCTCCGCGCCATCATCGCCGACTACAACGCCCGCTACGGCACCAACTACACCGTCGGCGAGTTCGACCTCTACTATCAGGACGTCCAGAAGCGCATCAAGGACCAGCAGTTCCCCAACGCCGACCTTCCGCGCAATGGCGCCGAGAAGATCGACCTCACCATCGTGGTCGACATGCTGCTCACGGGCTTCGATTCGAAGTTCCTCAACACGCTCTACGTCGACAAGTACCTGAAGCATCACGGGCTCATCCAGGCCTTCTCGCGCACCAACCGCGTGCTCAACGCCACCAAGCCCCACGGCCACATCCTCGATTTCCGCGCGCAGCAGGAGGCCGTCGACGAGGCCATCGCCCTCTTCTCCGGTGTCGACAGCGGGAAAAGGGCCCACGAGATCTGGCTCGTCGAGCCTGCGCCCGTGGTCGTCGAAAAATTCAAGAAGGCGCTCACGGAGCTCGGCGACTTCATGCGCTCGCAGGGCCTCGAGCCCCGACCGGAGGCCGTGCCCGCACTGCGTGGCGACGAGTCCCGCGCCGCCTTCATCAACCACTTCCGCGAGGTGCAGCGGCTCAAGACCCAGCTTGACCAGTACACTGACCTCCCGTCCGAGGTGCGCGACACGGTCGAGCAGCTTCTCCCGAAGCCGGTACTTAACGCCTTCCGAGGCGTCTACCTCGAAACCGCCCAGCGCCTGAAGGACCAGCGCGAGAAACCCGGCGTCGAACCCAATCCGGTGGTCGATCAGCTCGATTTCGAGTTCGTCCTCTTCGCCTCGGCCATCATCGACTACGACTACATCATGGCCCTGATCACGCGCTACGCGAATCAGGGTCCAAAGAAGCTCAAGCTCAAGCGCGATGAGCTCGTCGGCCTCATCCGCAGCGAGGCGCGGTTCATGGACGACAGCCAGCTCATCGTCGACTACATCGACTCGCTCGGCGAGGTGAAGGGCCGCTCCGAGGACGAGATCCGCGCCGGCTTCGAACGCTTCCGCGAAGAACGCCAGGCCGCCGAAGTCGCCGCCCTGGCAGAGAAACACCACCTCGCCACCGACCGCCTCCAGGCCTTCATCGACACGATCCTGAAACGCATGGTCTTCGACGGCGAGCAACTCACCGAGCTCATGCAGCCCCTCGGCCTCAACTGGAAAGCCCGCCGCGTCGCGGAGCTCGCCCTGATGGAAGACCTTGTGCCGTTGCTCAAGAAGCGCGCCGGGGGGCGGGAGATTTCCGGCCTCAATGCTTACGAAGCATGACAGAAGCGAAGAAGATGACACAGAAACAAAAGAGCGCGTTCACGCCGAAGCTGCGATTCCCGGAGTTTCAAAACGATTCAGCTTGGATGCCCGTCACGCTTAGAGATGTGTCCGTACCTGTTGAGGAGAAGGTTGGAGACAGGAAACTCACGCCGGTGAGCATCTCAGCTGGCATCGGGTTCGTCCCCCAAGCTGAGAAGTTCGGCCGAGACATCTCCGGAAACCAATACAAACAGTACACCGTCGTTCGCGACGGCGACTTCGTTTACAACAAAGGCAACTCGCTCCGCTTTCCACAAGGTTGCATCTATCAGCTACGCGGCTGGGGTGAAGTTGCTGCCCCCAATGTGTTCATTTGCTTCCGTCTTAAGGAGGGCTACTCCGATGGCTTTTTTCAAAGCTGCTTCGAAAAGAACATTCATGGGATTCAGCTCCAACGGCACATCACTAGCGGAGCCCGAAGCAATGGCCTACTGAACATCAGTCGGGACACATTTTTCGACATCAAAATCCCGACCCCATCACTCGCCGAACAACAAAAAATCGCCGAGTGCCTGAGCACACTGGACGAGCTGATCGAAGCAGAAAGCCAAAAGCTCGACGCGCTCAAGGACCACAAGAAAGGGCTGATGCAGCAGCTCTTCCCCCGCGAAGACGAAACCCGCCCTCGCCTGCGGTTTCCGGAGTTTCAAGACGCACCGGAGTGGGAGAATAAGAAGATTGGCGATATATGCAGGTCGTTTAGCGGAGGGACTCCAGACACCTCCCGGAAAGAGTTCTATGGCGGGACAATACCGTTTATTCGTTCAGCGGAACTCGGAAAAAGATCCACCGAGCTTTCCCTGACAGAACTTGGCCTCAAGAATTCAGCAGCCAAGTTGGTAGCGAAAGGCGATGTGCTGGTTGCTTTGTACGGAGCGAATAGCGGCGATATTGCTATTGCTCAACTCGACGGCGCTATCAACCAAGCGATTCTCTGCCTAAGACCGTACGAGGACGACGGTCCATTTATTTATCACTATCTGAGCCACAAGAAAGATTGGCTTGTCGCAACCTACATTCAAGGAGGCCAAGGCAACCTCTCTGGAGAGATTGTTAAGTCGATTGAACTCCGCTTTCCAGAACCCGTCGAGCAGCATCGCATTGCCACCTGTCTGAGTTCGCTCGACAACCTAATCGCCGCACAAAGCGACAAACTCGAAGCCCTCCGCACCCACAAACGCGGTCTCATGCAGCAGCTCTTTCCGAATCCGTCCGAGTTTGAATCATGAGCTCAACTTCGTTCACAAGCCTGACCGCGTTGGCGCAACACCTCCGCGACGATCTGGAGAACAAGAAGCATGTTCTTCTCTATGCCTACAACGGCACCGGGAAGACGCGCCTTTCCACCGAGTTCAAGAACTTCTGGAAAAACGGCGATCAGCGCGACACGCTCTACTTCAACGCGTTCACGGAAGATCTGTTTTCGTGGGACAACGACTTGGAGAACGACCGCGAGCGCGTGCTGAAGATCAACTCCGGGTCCCGGTTCTTCGCCGGCCTGGGCGAGATGGAGATGGACAACCGCATCCGCCCGCTGCTGAACCGCTACGCCGACTTCGACTTCCGCATCGATACCACGAAATGGGAGATCAGCTTTTCACGCGAAGTCCAGGATGGCGATACCACCACGGACGTGGATCACATCAAGGTGTCGCGCGGCGAGGAAAACATTTTCATCTGGTGTTTCTTCCTCGCGATCGTGGAGCTCGCATTGGACGGCGCCGAAGCCTATCGGTGGGTGAAATACATCTATATCGACGACCCCATTTCCTCCCTCGACGAGCATAACGCCATCGCGGTTGCCAATCACCTCGCGCAGATGCTGAAGAGGGGAAGTAACAGCCTTAAAACGGTCATTTCCACCCATCACGCCTTGTTTTTTAACGTGCTGTGCAATGAGCTTGGCAGGGCAAAAAAATACTTTCTCAGCAAAGGCAACCTTGCCGACTCCTACCTGCTTCGTGAAACGGGCGACACGCCGTTCTTTCATCACGTCGCGACGCTGGCCGAGCTTTACGAAGCCGCTCAGAGCGGCCGTCTCTATACCTATCACTTCAACATGCTGCGGGCCGTGCTGGAAAAGACGGCCAGCTTTCACGGCTATCAGGGCTTTGCCGAATGCATTCGCCGCGATAACGACGACCCCGAAGGCATCCTCCATGCTCGCCTGCTCAACATCCTGAGTCATGGAAACTACTCGCTTTATGAGCCACAGGAGATGCTGGAGGAGAACAAGCGCTACTTCAGGAAGATCCTCTACGATTTTCTTAATCGCTATCCCTTTAACTCCGCCCTGTTCCCGCCGACACCGTCCCCTTCAGAGGATGCAGCTGACGGCACCGCACAAGAGCTGGAAACCGCGAAGAGCTGAAACATGACGCATCAAGAACAACAACGCCTTGGCAAGACCCTGTGGGCCATCGCGGACCGTCTGCGCGGTGCGATGAACGCGGACGACTTCCGCGACTACATGCTGTCCTTTCTCTTTCTGCGCTATCTGTCCAGAAACTACGAGGCCGCTGCCCGCCGGGAACTGGGATCTGACTACCCCGAGCCGCCGAAGGATGATCCGCGCGTGCCGCTAACGGCCTGGTATGATGCCAACCCGGCCGACGTCGCGGACTTTGAGAGGCAGATGCGCCTGAAGGTCCACTACGTCATCAAGCCCCAGTACCTGTGGGACAACATTGCCGCGCTGGCCCGCCAGGAGAGCGACGCGCTGCTGGAAACCCTGCACGAAGGTTTCAAGTTCATCGAGAACGAGTCCTTCCAAAGCACCTTCCAGGGCCTGTTCTCGGAGATCAACCTCTACTCGGAAAAGCTCGGCAAGACGCAGGCACAGAAGAACAAGAAGCTCTGCGAGATCATCAAGGAGATCGACAATGGCCTGGCCGAGTTCTCCACCGAGGTTGATACGCTCGGCGATGCCTACGAGTACCTGATCGGCCAGTTCGCTGCCGGATCGGGCAAGAAGGCGGGCGAGTTCTACACGCCGCAACAGGTGTCCACCATCCTCTCGCGCATCGTCACCCTCGACAGCCAGTCGCCCGAAGCGGGGCCGGTGAAACATCTCGGCAGCGTCTTTGATTTTGCGTGCGGTTCGGGAT
Source organism: Pseudoxanthomonas sp. SGT-18 (assembly GCF_003931645.1). Lineage (NCBI taxonomy): Bacteria > Pseudomonadati > Pseudomonadota > Gammaproteobacteria > Lysobacterales > Lysobacteraceae > Pseudoxanthomonas > Pseudoxanthomonas sp. SGT-18. The sequence goes on from NZ_RRYJ01000006.1 coordinate 55,160, forward strand.
CACTGCTCCTCAACGTGCGAAACCAGCTGAGGAAGGCCGGTGGCACGATCGGCAAGATCTACGGGCAGGAGAAGAACATCACGACCTACAACCTCGCGCGCATGAACATGCTGCTGCACGGGGTGAAGGACACGGAGTTCGAGATCCACCACGGCGACACCCTCACGAACGACTGGGATTTCCTCCGCGAGACGAATCCCGCCAAGATGCCGAAATTCGACGCTGTCGTGGCCAATCCGCCCTTCAGCTACCGCTGGGAGCCGACCGAGGCCATGGCCGAGGACGTGCGCTTCAAGAACCACGGCCTCGCGCCAAAGTCTGCCGCCGACTTTGCCTTCCTCCTGCACGGCTTCCATTACCTGAAGGACCAGGGGGTGATGGCCATCATCCTGCCCCACGGCGTGCTCTTTCGCGGCGGGGCGGAGGAGCGCATCCGCAGGAAGCTGCTGCTCGACGGCCACATCGACACCGTCATCGGCCTGCCGGCGAATCTCTTCTATTCAACCGGAATCCCCGTCTGCATCCTCGTCCTCAAGAAGTGCAAGAAGTACGACGACGTTCTGTTCATCAACGCCGCGGAGCATTACGAGAAGGGCAAGCGCCAGAACGTCCTGCGGGAAGAGCACATCAGCAGGATCGTCGAGACCTACCAGTTCCGGAAGGAAGAGGAGCGCTACTCGCGCCGCGTCAGCATGGCGGAGATCGAGAAAGAGGGCTACAACCTCAACATCTCTCGCTACATCAGTACCGCAAAGCCCGAACCCGAGATCGATCTTGTTGCCACGCATTCCATGCTGATGGAGCTGGAGCAGAAGATCCGGGACGCCAAGGAGCACCACAATGTCTTCCTGCGGGAGCTGGGCCTGAAGGAACTACCCTGAGGCTTGTCGCCATTTCTCATGGTTCCTGTTGATGCAAGCACGTGACTTGCTTTTCCTCCACCGTCTCGATCTCCGCCCCACCCGCCCGGGTGTGGGCGGTGCTGTCGCAGGTGACGCAGTGGCCGGGCTGGACGCCGACGGTGGAGTCGGTCACGCCGGTTGACGGCCAGCGGGGGGACGCTCCCGCCGTCGGGCGGAGCTACCGCGTGGTGCAGCCGAAGCTGCGCCCGGCCACCTACACCATCACCTCGCTGGAGCCCGGGAAGGCGTTCACCTGGGAGGCACGCCAGCCGGGCCTGCGGGTCATCGCGGGCCACCGCGTCGAGGCCGAAGGGGACGGCTCGCGCGTGATCCTCACGCTGGCGTTCGAGGGCTGGCTGGCCCCGCTGGTGTGGCCCCTGGTGAGGCGCATCGCCTGCGATTACCTCGAACAGGAAGCGCGATCGCTCAAGGCGCGGGTGGAAAGCGCGGGCACCTGAGCGCGGCGTCGTTTGCCCCCACCCCAACCCTCCCCCGCAGGGCGGGGGAGGGAGTCAACCGCCGGGGAGAGAGGGATGAAGCCCTCCCCCCGCTTGCGGGGGGAGGTTGGGAGGAGAGCAATCCATGCGTTGCGGGACTTCATCCCCCCACCCCAACCCTCCCCCGCAGGGCGGGGGAGGGAGTCAACCGCCGGGGGGAGGTTGGGAGGGGGCAATCCATGCGTTGCGGGACTTCATCCCCCCCACTTTTTTCGCAGGGCGTCCTTGATCACGTCGTTCTCTAACATCTGTTCGGCCAGCAGCTTCTTCAGCCGGGTGTTCTCCGCCTCCAGCTCCTTGAGCCGCTTGGCCTCCGGCACGCTCATGCCGCCGAACTTGCTGCGCCACAGGTAGTACGAGGCTTCGCTGAAGCCGTGCCGGCGGCACAGGTCCTTCACCGCCACGCCGGCTTCGGCTTCACGCAGGAAACCGATGATCTGCTCTTCGGAAAAGCGCTTCTTCACGTCCAATCTCCGTCTCGTTGGGGATTGGACTCCAAATCGCCGTGCTACTCAAAACCGGGGGGACGTCGGCCGAAGGGGGATGGCTCGCGCGTGACCCTCACGCTCGCGTTCAAGGGCTGGCTGGCCCCGTTGGTGTGCCCCTTGGTGATTAGCCGACCAGTGCTTCCACTTCGCCGCGTACCGGGCGCGGCAGGCGCCTGCCCTCCTTCATGACGTTGACCTGCCAGGCCACGCACGCGACCTCCAGCACGTCCCGCGCCAGCTCGTATCCCCTGCCCTGCAGCCAATCCAGCACATCAGCGAGGTGCCAGAGCGAGGAGCTGCCTTCATGCACCGGTGGGGGGAAGCTGTCCGGATGCGCCAGCATCAGCTTGCGCATGTTCTGCCGCGTCACTCCGACGATCTCGGCCACATCGGTCAACCCGACCAGGTCCGGTGCAACCTCGATCAGCCTGGCCGAAGGTACTGCCTTGCGCACGTCGGCGAGAGCGCTGCACACGGCTTCATCCGCACTGTCGGCCTCGCGGGTGAACTCCAGTGCCAGACGCCCCGGCTGACCGATGCCGACCAGAGCATCCTCGCAACCGGCCTCGCCCAGGCGCTCGACCAGCCCGGTCGGGTCGCCACCATCGAGAAGCTGGTATTTCAGGGTGAAGGTGTATTCCATCCTCTAATCCTACCCGCCGCCCGCGGCTGCATGCCGTTCTCGGTTCCTGGTGCAGTTGTCCACGACACGGCACAAGGCCCGCGCGTGGTTGCCCGGGTTTTCGGCGTGCTCCATACGCTGGCGATGCAGAACTCGCCACAGCGGCATTCCGCATCGTTGAACGGGCAACAGATCCGCCCCCAGGCATGATGGCCGCCCACCTCGACGCGCCATCCATGGCTTTCTGCATACCTGAGGGCTGCCTCGACCTCTTTCTTCGGGTGTGTGGGACGGGCCATCAGCAGGCCCCAGTGTGGCGACACCCGCATTGGTTGTCAACCGACAACCTTAATGCAGTCCAGCCTGTTCCACCCGCATACCGCCGCGCGATTATCCCCGCCGCCCCCAACCCATACGCGCCGGCGTTGTTCCCATTCTCCCCTCGCCCTTCCCCGTAACGGGGGAGGGAGCGGTAGATCCGGCCCGGCGCAGCGTGTCGGGCATTCGGACAATCGGCGCTGCAATGCCACGCAACCGGATCACCCTCACCCCCCCGCTTAGGGGATGGCTGAACCGAAAAACAGGAAAGCCCGCAGTAACGCGGGCTTCCCACATCTGGTGTGATTGGCCGTGGCTGCAACCGCACCGGTAGCGCGAGCTACTCCCACTCGATCGTCGCCGGCGGCTTGCCGGAGATGTCGTAGACCACGCGGGAGACGCCGCGCAGTTCGTTGATGATGCGGTTGGACACCTTGCCGAGGAACTCGTACGGCAGGTGCGCCCAGTGCGCGGTCATGAAGTCGATGGTCTCCACCGCACGCAGTGCGATCACCCATTCGTAGGCGCGGGCGTCGCCAACCACGCCCACCGACTTGACCGGCAGGAACACGGCGAAGGCCTGCGAGGTCTTGTCGTACAGGCCGGCCTTGCGCAGCTCGTCGATGAAGATGGCGTCGGCGCGGGCCAGCAGTTCGGCGTACTCGGGCTTGACCTCGCCGAGGATGCGCACGCCCAGGCCGGGGCCCGGGAACGGGTGGCGGTAGACCATCTCCCGCGGCAGGCCCAGTTCCACGCCCAGGCGGCGCACCTCGTCCTTGAACAGCTCGCGCAGCGGCTCGACCAGGCCCAGCTTCATGTGCTCGGGCAGGCCGCCGACGTTGTGGTGGCTCTTGATGACGTGGGCCTTGCCGGTCTTGCTGCCGGCCGACTCGATCACGTCCGGGTAGATGGTGCCCTGGGCCAGCCACTTGGCGTTCTTCAGCTTGCCGGACTCTTCCTCGAAGATCTCGACGAACAGGTTGCCGATGATCTTGCGCTTGGCCTCCGGGTCGGCCACGCCTTCCAGCGCCTTGAAGTAGCGGTCGGCGGCGTCGACGCGGATCACCTTCACGCCCAGGTGCTCGGCGAAGGTGGCCATCACCTGGTCGCCCTCCTGCCAGCGCAGCAGGCCGGTGTCGACGAACACGCAGGTCAGCTGGTCGCCGATGGCCTTGTGCAGCAGGGCCGCGACCACCGAGGAGTCCACGCCACCGGACAGGCCCAGGATCACCTCGTCCGAACCGATCTGCTCGCGCACGCGGCGGATCTGGTCCTCGATGATGTGCTCGGCGGTCCACAGGGTCTGGCAGCCGCAGATGTCGACCACGAAGCGGCGCAGCAGCGCGGTGCCCTGCTTGGTGTGGGTCACCTCGGGGTGGAACTGCACGCCGTACCAGCCGCGGCGGTCGTCGGCGAAGGCGGCGACCGGGATGCGGTCGGTTTTGGCGGTGACGGTGAAGCCCGGCGGCGCCACCGACACGTGGTCGCCATGGCTCATCCACACGTCCAGCCGCGGCGGCGAACCCGGGTGGTCCTTCAGCCCCTCGAACAGGCGGTCGGCCGCCACCAGCGAGACCTCGGCGTGGCCGAATTCGCGCTGGTCGGCGGCCTCGGTGGCGCCGCCCAGCTGCACCGCCATGGTCTGCATGCCGTAGCAGATGCCCAGGATCGGCAGGCCCGAATCGAACACCTCCTGCGGCGCCCGCGGCGAACCCTCGACCGTGGTCGACTCCGGGCCGCCGGACAGGATGATCCCCTTCGGCGCGAAGGCCGCGATCTCGGCCGGGTCGTGGTCCCAGGCCCAGATCTCGCAGTAGACGCCGATCTCGCGGATGCGGCGGGCGATCAGCTGGGTGTACTGCGCGCCGAAGTCGAGGATGAGGATCTTGTCGCTATGGATGTCGGTCATGGAGGGGTTCGGGTGCAGTGGACGGTGGCGCCGGGTGGCCCTGCGGCCGGCCCCTGCCTCAACCGATCTGGTAGTTCGGCGGCTGCTTGGTGATGGTGACGTCGTGCACGTGGCTCTCGCGCTGGCCGGCGCCGGTGATCACCACGAACTGCGGCTTCTTGCGCATCTCCTCGATGGTCGCGCAGCCCACGTAGCCCATGGTGGCGCGCAGGCCGCCGGCGAGCTGGTGGATGATGCCGCTCAGCGGGCCGCGGTACGGCACGCGGCCCTCGATGCCTTCCGGCACCAGCTTGTCGGCGTCGGAGGCGTCCTGGAAGTAGCGGTCCTTGGAGCCCTTCTCCATCGCGCCCAGCGAGCCCATGCCGCGGTAGCTCTTGTAGCTGCGGCCCTGGAACAGCTCGACCTCGCCCGGGGACTCCTCGGTGCCGGCGAACAGGCCGCCGATCATCACCGTGGACGCACCGGCGGCGATCGCCTTGCCGATGTCGCCGGAGTAGCGGATGCCGCCGTCGGCGATCAGCGGGATGCGGTCCTGCAGCGCCTCGGCCACCAGGTCGATGGCGGTGATCTGCGGCACGCCCACGCCCGCGACCACGCGCGTGGTGCAGATCGAGCCCGGGCCCACGCCGACCTTGACCGCGTCGGCGCCGGCGTCGAACAGGGCCAGCGCGGCGTCGCCGGTGACGATGTTGCCGCCGACCACCTGCACCTGCGGGAAGTTCTTCTTGACCCAAGCCACGCGGTCCAGCACCCCCTGGGAATGGCCGTGCGCGGTGTCCACGATCAGCACGTCCACGCCGGCGGCCACCAGCGCCTCGACGCGCTGCTCGGTGTCGCCGCCGACGCCGACCGCGGCGCCGACCATCAGGCGCGCATGCGAATCCTTGGCGGCGTTGGGGTTGTCGGTCTTCTTCTGGATGTCCTTGACGGTGATCAGGCCGCGCAGGGCGAAATCATCGTTGACCACCAGCACCTTCTCGATGCGGTGCTTGTGCAGCAGCTGGAAGATCTCCTCGTCGCTGGCGCCTTCCTTCACCGTGACCAGGCGGTCCTTCTTGGTCATGATGTGGCGCACCGGATCGTCCAGCTTCTTCTCGAAGCGCATGTCGCGGCTGGTGACGATGCCGACCAGCTGGCCGTTGTCGTCGACCACCGGCACGCCCGAGATGTTGCGCGCGCGGGTCAGCTGCAGCACCTCGCCGATGGTGGTGTCGGGGTTGACGGTGAACGGGTCCTTGATGACGCCGGCCTCGAACTTCTTGACCTTGGCGACCTCGTTGGCCTGCTGCTCGACGGTCAGGTTCTTGTGGATGATGCCGATGCCGCCGAGCTGGGCCATGGCGATGGCCAGGCGGGCCTCGGTCACCGTGTCCATCGCCGCCGAGACGATCGGCAGCTTCACCCGCAGGTCGCGGGTCAGGCGCGTCTCGAGCGAAACGTCCTTCGGCAGTACGGTGGAGTGGGCGGGGACGAGCGAGACGTCGTCGTAGGTGAGTGCTTCGGCCTTGATGCGCAGCATCGGCATACCCGGGTGTGGGGAAGCGCGTCATTATACCCCCGATCCGGGGCCCTACGGCGCTACGCAGCATTCCGGCCGGCACCCGCCGGCGGGCCGTTCAGCGCCCTGCCCGGCCCGGCGCCCGCTGCGGGCGCCCCAGCCCCTTCCAGGTCAGCCACAGCGCCCCGGCCAGGTAAGGCAGGCAGCTGGGCACCCACATCAGCAGCCCGGCCAGCTGCTGGTCGGCCAGCGGCTCCAGCCCGACCTCGGGGGCCCGGAAGGCATACAGGGGGTACAGCGGCCGCGGGGCGAAGGTCAGCAGCGCGCCCAGGAACCCCATCACCATCATCAGCACCACGCTGGCGACCACGCCCGGTGCCGGACCGGCGCCGGCGTCGCGGATGCGCCGCCACAACGCCGCCCAGAACCACAGCCCGGCGAGCAGGAAGCTGGCATGCATGGCCTCATGCAGGCGCGTGCTGGCCACCGCCGCCTGCAGGGAGCCTGGCAGGTGCCACAGCACCATGACCGCCGCGTGCGCGACCGTGGCCGGGCCCAGGCGCGCGGCCAGCCAGGCCAGGGCCGGATGCAGCAACCGGTGCAGTACCCACGCCAGCGACCGCGGCAGGGCCCCGGAGATCACCGCCCAGGGCCGTCCGCCCAGCAGCAGCGGCGGCACCACCGCCAGCAGCAGCATGTGCTGGGCCATGTGCGCGCCCAGCGACCAGCGCGCGTAGGCGTTGAGCGGACCGCCGAGGACGAAGGCCAGCAAGGCGATCCCGGCGACGAAGCCGGCCGCCTCCGGAGGCGCGATCCCCCGCCCCGGCGCGCGCCGTCCCAGCCGCCACAGGCCGGCCGCGTACAGCACCAGCAGCAAGGCCGGCGGCAGCAGCCATGCGCCCGGCGGCGCCCACGGCGCGGCCAGGCCGCCTGGGGCCCGGCACAGCGCGGCCAGGGCCGCGGCAGGGAGCGGCAATGCCGCCGCCACCAGGGCGACGAGCGCCGCCCACGCCTGCTTCGCGCGCGGCGGCGTAGGCTGCCGTTGGTCCCGGCCGGCGAGGAAGCGCGCGTGTACTTCTGGCTCAAGCTGCTGCACATCGGCGCGGTGCTGGTCTGGTTCTGCGGGCTGTTCTTCCTGCCGCGGCTGTTCGTGGCCCGCCATCGCGGCGGCCGCGATGCCGACCCGGCCTACTTCAATCCGGTGGCCAACCTGCTGTTCTTCCGCATCGCCACTCCGGCCGGCCTGGTCGCCATCGCCCTGGGCATGGTGCTCATCGCCATGGTCCCGTTCGGGGCCTGGCTGGCGGCCAAGCTGCTGGTGGTGATGGCCGCGGTGCTGCTGCACCTCCACTTCGGCCTGCACCTGTACGCACTGGGCCAGGGCCAGGACCGCCACAGCGCCCGCTTCTACCGGATCGTGGGCTGGCTGCCGCTGCTGCTCCTGCTGGCGCTGGCCGCGCTGACCGGGGCCAAGCCGCACACCTTCGGCGACCTGCCCCCGCCCCCGCTCGCGGCCACCGAGGCTCATGCCGCCGGCGGCGCATCGCCGCCGCCCTCTTCCCCGGCCGCCTTGTAGCCGTACACGCCGATGCCATGGCGGAAGGTCAGCGCCCCGCCCAGCCAGCCGACGATCACCACCATCACCATGCCGGCGCCGGACAGCAGCAGGCCCCACGGCCAGATGGCCGCGGCCGGATCCGGCAGGCGCAGGCTTACCCCGGCGGCCGCCAGGGCCAGCAGCATCACCCCCGCCAGGAAGTGGATCCAGGCCGAGACATGCCGGCGCACCACCCGGATGAGGAACATGTCGGCGATCCCGAACAGCGCGGCGAACACCCCGCCGCCCAGGCCGAGCACGCTCAGCCACCAGGCCGCCTGCGCCCAGAACGGATCGCCCAGCCACAGGTAGAGCAGGTCCGCCAGCGGCAGCAGGGTCAGCGCCGCCACCGGATACACCACCAGGATCGGATGCAGCGGGTGCTGCTTGATCGCCACCCGGCTGGCCACGGTGTGGCTGCGGTTGTCGGGCACGGGCTGTTTCAGGCTCCTGCGCATGGCGACCTCAGCGGCATGCCGGCAGCAACAGCACCGGCACCACGGTGAACAGCACCGCCACCGTCGCCAGGACGGCGCAGAGCGCGGCCGCCTGCGCCGCGAACCGCGCCCGTCGCGCCGCCGGGCCGGCCGCACCCGCCGCCCTGGCGGCGCGCAGCGCGCGCAGGCCCAGCCAGGTGATCGCCGCCAGCGCGGGCACGGTAAGCGCGAGCATGGCCCAGGATGCCCCCCGCTGGCTCCAGCCCTCGCCGCAGGCCAGCCCCTGCAGGCTGTAGAGCACGACGAAGTGTACTGCCCACACCGCCATCGGCGCGGCAATGCCGGCGAGGGTCGAGGGACTGGCGAACCTGGCCATCACGCCCACTCCGGGAACAGGTGGATCACGCTCCAGGCGATCGCGCCCTGGGCGGCCACGCAGGCCCACAACGCCGCGGCGATGCGCTGCTCCAGCGGCCGCTCGGCGCTGACGTAGCCGCGCTGGCCGCGCGCAGCGACGAACAGGCCAACCAGCATCGCCACCGCGACATGCACCGCGTGGAAGCCGGCCAGGGTCCAGACCACCGAGGCATAGGCATGCTCGCCCGGCGCGCCGGTTCCCGACGCCACCGCCTGCCACTGCGCCCACAGGAAGCCGGCCCCGGCCAGCGCGGCCACGCCCAGCGGCAAGGCCAGGGCGCGCCCGCCCCCGCGGCGCATCTGCCGCGCGGAGGCCGCGGCAGCGATCCAGCACACGCCCAGCAGCACCAGCGCGACCCAGGCCGTGGGGTCCGCGCCCGCGTGCATCGGCGCCGGCGGCCAGGCCTCGGTGCCCAGCCACAGGTAGAAGTAGGCGAACACCAGCGACGCGAACAGCGAGCCGTCGATCAACAGCGACACCACCAGCGCCCACCAGCCCGGCGCGTTGCGGCAGGCGTACTGCACCGGAAGTCCGAGCCGCGGGCCGGCCTGCACCCTGGCCGGCGCATGGCGGTCGCCGGTGGTCCAGGCCCACGCGCAGAACTGGCCGAGCAGCACCACCAGCACCAGCACCGAGCCCAGGTAGAGCCTGGCGATGAAGCAGGCCAGCAGCGCCGCGATCGCCAGCGCGGCCAGCAGCGGCTGCCAGCTCGAGCCGGGAAGGCGGATCACCTGCTCGGGCACGCCGCCGAGGATCGAGGTCCCCATCGACTCCCGCCGTCCCGATGCCGGATCGCCCAGCAGCCCGGTGGCATCCGCGGTGCGCGCGGCCAGGCCGCGGTCCTGCCACAGCGGATAGCGGTCGGCCACCACCGGCAGCGAGGCGAAGTTGTAGACCGGCACCGGATGCGGCAATGCCCATTCCAGGGTGCCCGCGCGCCACGGGTTGCGCCGCCCGGGGCGGCCATGGCGGAAGCACAGCGCCGCGTCGATCAGGATGGCGACCGTGCCGGCGGCCAGCACGAAGCTGGCGGCGGTGGACAGCAGGTTGAGCCAGTGCACGCCCAGCTGTTCCGGATAGCTGTAGGCACGCCGGGTCATGCCCAGCAGGCCGGTCAGGTGCATGGGCAGGAAAGCCAGGTGGAAGCCCACGAACACCATCCAGAACGCGGTGCGGCTGAGGCTTTCCGAGGGCATCCGCCCGCTGGCCAGCGGCAACCAGTAGTAGAGCCCGGCGAACATCGGGAACATCAGCCCGCCGATCAGCACGTAGTGCAGGTGCGCGACCACGAAGTGGGTGTCGTGCACCTGCCAGTCGAACGGCACCAGGGCCACCATCACCCCGGTCAGGCCGCCGCCGACGAAGGTGATGAAGAAGCCGACCAGGTAGAGCATCGGCACCCGCAGCCAGGGCCGCCCGGCCCACAGCGTGGCCAGCCAGGCGAACACCTGGATGCCGGTGGGGATGGCCACCGCCATGCTCGCCGCGCTGAAGAAGGCCAGCGCCAGCAGCGGGATGCCCACCGCGAACATGTGGTGCACCCACAGTCCGAAGCTGAGGAAGCCGGTGGTCACCAGCGCCAGCACGATCCACAGGTAGCCGGCGATGGGCCTGCGGGCGAAGGTCGCCACCACCATCGACACCACGCCGGCCGCGGGCAGGAAGATGATGTAGACCTCCGGATGCCCGAACAGCCAGAACAGGTGCTGCCACAGCAGGGGGTCGCCGCCGCGGGCCACGTCGAAGAACACGAAGCCGAAGGCGCGCTGGATCTCCAGCAGGATGCTGCCCAGGATCAGCGGCGGGAAGCCGAAGGCGATCATGAAGGCGGTGACCAGCATCGCCCAGGCGAACAACGGCATGCGCCGGATATCCATGCCCGGGGCGCGGCACAGCAGGATCGCCACGATCAGCTCCACCGCCGCCGTCACCGCCGCGATCTCGGCAAAGGTCACGCCGATCAGCCAGAAGTCCACGCCGCGTCCCGGCGAATGGGTCGCGTCGGTCAGCGGCACGTACATGAACCAGCCGCCGTCCGGTGCCTCGCCGAACAACAGGCCCGAATACAGGAAGAGGCCGCCGAACAGGTAGCACCAGTAGCCGAAGGCACCCAGCCGCGGGAACGGCAGGTCGCGTGCGCCCAGCATCTTCGGTAGCAGGTACATCGCGAAGCCTTCCATGATCGGCACCGCGAACAGGAACATCATCGTGGTCCCGTGCAGGGTCACGAACTGGGCGTAGCGTTCCGGATCCAGCACCTGGTTGCCCGGCCAGGCCAGCTGCAGGCGGATGAACATGGCCAGCGCGCCGCCGGCCAGCAGGAAGGCGAAGCCGGTGGCGATGAAGCGCAGGCCCACGGTGCCGTGGTTGACCGCGGTCAGCTGGCCGCGCCAGCCCGGGGCGTTGTTCCAGATCCGCGCCAGCGCCGCCAGGCGGCGGCTGTTCTCTCCGGGCGGCAAGATGTCCATGCGCGCTTCGCTCATGGGCTGCCCTCCCCTGCCTGCGCCACGGCGTTGTCGCGCAGCCAGGCCTCGTACTCGGCCGGTGCCAGCACCTGCACCTCGAAGCCCATGAACGCATGTTCCAGCCCGCAGAACTCGGCGCACTGGCCGCGGATGGACCCGGCCTGGTCGGCCCGCAGCCGCAGCACGTTGGTGCGCCCGGGGATGGCGTCGATCTTGCCGCCCAGGCGCGGGATCCAGAAGCTGTGGATCACGTCGGCGCTTTCGATCCGGAACTCGACCATCCGCCCCAGCGGCATGGCCAGCAGGTCGGTGGATGCCGCCAGCGGCCGGCCGTCGTCGCCCAGGTAGACGAAGTCCCAGTGCCACTGCCGCCCGGTGACGGCAACGAGGTGCGAGGCATCGGCGCTGCGCCCGCTGACGCGGTCGCTGGCCAGGGTGCCGTGCACCAGCAGTCCCAGCAGCACCCCGGTCGGCAGCACCAGCCCACCGGCGACGATCATGCGCCGTGCGCCGGCCTCGGAAAGATGGCGACGGCGGCGCAGGCCGGTCAGCAGCAGCGCCGTGACCAGCATCCACACCACCAGCGCCATCCAGAACAGGCCCCACCAGATCCCGGCGATTGCCGCCGCGGAGGGGCCAGCCGGGTCCAGCGCCGACTGCGGCCCGGCGCAGCCGGCGAGCAGCGGCGGCACGATCGGAGCCGCCAGCCAGCAGCGTCTGTCCATGGCGCCGATAAGCCCGATCCTCCGCCGCGGTCACAGGGCGGCAGTGTGTCGCTGGCGTCGTGAAGCCACCGCGACGCCGGGGCGCGCGGCGGCAGCCGCAGCGGCGGCCGCCGCGGGTCAGGCGGTCAGGCGGTCAGGCGGTCAGGCGGTCAGGCAGCGGCGGCCTCGGCCGCTTCCAGGGTGTTCTGCATCAGGGTGGCCACGGTCATCGGGCCGACGCCGCCTGGCACCGGGGTGATCCAGCTGGCGCGCTCGGCCGCGGCCTCGTAGCCGACGTCGCCGACCAGGCGGCCATCCTCCAGGCGGTTGATGCCCACGTCGATCACCACTGCGCCAGGCTTGACCCACTCGCCGGGGACGATGCCCGGGCGGCCCACCGCCACCACCAGGATGTCGGCATTGCGCACCGACTGCTCCAGCACTTCCGGCGGGGTGAACTTGTGGCAGCTGGTCACGGTGCAGCCGGCGATCAGCAGCTCCAGGCCCATGGGCCGGCCGACGTGGTTGCTCACGCCGACGACCGTGGCATTGCGCCCGCGCACCGGGCGGTCGGTATGCGCCAGCAGGGTCATGATCCCGCGCGGGGTGCACGGGCGCAGGCCGAACTGGCGCAGGGCCAGGTGGCCGACATTGGAGGGATGGAAGCCGTCCACGTCCTTGCGCGGGTCGATCCGCTCGATCAGGCGGCTGGCGTCGGGGATGCCCGGCAGCGGCAGCTGCACCAGGATGCCGTGGATCTTCGGGTCGGCGTTGAGCCGGTCGATCAGCTCCAGCAGCTCGGCCTCGCTGGTGCCGGCCGGCAGGTCGTAGTCGAAGGCCTCGATCCCGACCTTCTCCGCGGCCCGGCGCTTGTTGCGCACGTACACGGCCGAGGCCGGGTCGTCGCCGACCAGGACCACGGCCAGGCCCGGCCGCGGCAGGCCGCGTGCGACGCGCGCGTCGACCCGCGTCTTCAGTTCTTCGAGCAGGTCTTCGGAAACGCGGCGGCCATCGAGGATGCGTGCGGTCATCGGGATGCTTGCGGGACGGTGCGGCGGAGCGGCACATTCTCCCCGATTCCGGACGCGCGAGGTAGGAGCATGGTCGACAAGGTGGAACTGGAGGCGGCCGCGTTCCGCCGGCTGCTGCGGCACCTCAACCAGGAACGCACCGACGTCCAGAACATCGACCTGATGATCCTGGCCGGCTTCTGCCGCAACTGCCTGGCCGACTGGTACCGCGAGGCCGCGGCCGAGGCCGGGCTGGAAATGGACAGGGAACAGGCCCGCGAGGCCATCTACGGCATGCCCTTCGCCGAGTGGAAGGCCCGCCACCAGCGCGAGGCCACGCCGGAGCAGCTGGCCGCGTTCGAGGCCGCGCGCAAGCTCCACGGCTGAGGCGCCGGCTCAGCCGGCCGGCGTCTCCCCTGCCCCGTCCCCGCCTGCCTCGTCCAGGCGGCGCGACACCCGCTTCGGGGGAGTGAACGGGGTGGGCGTGGCTGACGGGGTATGGCCGATGATCAGCGGCCGCCCGGCGCGCACGTCGCCGGCAGCCAGCTCCAGGGCGAAGCGCTCGGCGTCCAGGCGCCGCATCTCCCTGGCGATGCGCGCCGCCAGCTGCGGCTCGGTGCCCAGCGCCTCCAGCGCGGCCTGGCCGAAGCGCACCGCCGACTCGAAGGTCTCGCGGACCTGGAAGTGCACGTCCAGCGCCGCCAGCTCCAGCGCGTGCTCGCGGTCGTACGCGCGCACCAGCACCCGGGCCTGCGGGAACTCCTCGCGGCACAGCCGGGCGATGCGGGTGGCGGCCCGGCGGTCGTCCACGCACACCGCGATCACCCGCGCGCTGGCCGCGCCGGAGGCGCGCATCACGTCGGCGCGGGTGCCGTCGCCGTAGTAGACCTTGAAGCCGAACTCGGCGGCGCTGCGGATCATCCCGATGTCGGTATCGATGATGGTCACGTCCACGTCGCGCGCCAGCAGCGCCTGGCTCATGACCTGGCCGAAGCGGCCGAAACCGACGATCAGTACGCTGCCGGCCTGCCCGTCCGCTTCCTCGATGCCGTCCATCGACGGCGCAGTGCCGTCGCCGGCCAGGCGCCGCACGGCCAGCACCGCCAGCGGGGTCAGCGCCATCGACAGCACCACGATCGCGGTCAGGTTGGCGTTGGCGGTGCCGTCGATCACCCGCGCCGCCTGCGCCGCCGAGAACAGCACGAAGGCGAACTCGCCGCCCTGGGCCATCAGCACCGCGCGGTCGAGTGCATCGCGGTGGCAGGTGCGGGTCAGCCGCGCCACCACGTAGATGCAGGCGGCCTTGGCCACCATCACCGCCACCAGTCCGGACAGGATCAGCGGCCAGTTGGCCGCCACCACCGCCAGGTCCAGGGCCATGCCCACGCCGAGGAAGAACAGGCCCAGCAGCAGGCCGCGGAACGGCTCGATGTCCGCCTCCAGCTGGTGGCGGAAGGTCGAGCCGGACAGCAGCACGCCGGCCAGGAACGCGCCCATCGCCGCCGACAGCCCGCCGACCTCCATCAGCAGCGCCGCGCCCAGCACCACCAGCAGCGCCGCGGCGGTCATCACCTCGCGCGCCTGCACCCGCGCCAGCAGCCGGAACAGCGGATTGAGCAGCCACAGGCCGGCCGCCACCAGCCCGGCCAGGGCGCCGACGCCGACCAGCACCGCCATCCAGCGGCTGCCCTCGCCCGCCGCGGCCGGCAGCGGCGACATGAACGCCACCAGCGCCAGCAGCGGCACGATCAGCAGGTCCTCGAACAGCAGGATGGAGACGATCTTCTGCCCGCGCGGCAGGGCGATGTCGCCGCGCTCGCCCAGCAGCTGCATCACCACCGCGGTCGAGGTCAGGACGAAGCCGGCCGCACCGATGAAGGCCGCCGGCATGCGCAGGCCGCACAGCCACGCCACCCCGGTCAGGACCACGGTGCACAGGCCGATCTGCAACGTGCCCAGGCCGAAGATCTGCCGGCGCAGGCTCCACAGGTGGGCCGGGCGCATTTCCAGGCCGATCAGGAACAGGAACATCACCACGCCCAGTTCGGCCACGTGCAGGATCGCCTGCGGGTCGGAGAACCAGCCCAGCCCGAACGGGCCGATCAGCAGGCCGGCGCTCAGGTAGCCCAGCACCGAGCCCAGGCCCAGGCGCCGGAACAGCGGCACCATGACCACCGCCGCCCCGAGCAGGGCGACGACCTTGACCAGCTGTTCCCCGCCGGCAGCTTCGACCGCCATGGATGTCCTCCTCCGCGGGCCGCGGCCCGCATGGGTGCCGACCCGCGCCGTCCGACGCTTCAGGTCGTGGCGCAAAACGCCGCGTAATCGATGTAGCCCGGGAACCGCCGCCCTTCGGCGCACACCGGGCAGTCCGGGTCCGGCGGCAACTTCAGCTCGCGGAAGCGCATGGCCAGCGCATCGAACTGCAGCAGGCGCCCGGCCAGCGGCTCGCCGATGCCCAGCAGCAGCTTGATCGCCTCGTTGGCCTGGAGCAGGCCGACGATGCCCGGCAGCACGCCCAGCACCCCGGCCTCGGCGCAGTTGGGCGCGAACTCCGGCGGCGGCGGCTCCGGAAACAGGCAGCGGTAGCACGGCTTCGCGCCGCGGTGGCGGCCAGCATCGAACACGCTCGCCTGGCCTTCGAAGCGTTGCACCGCCCCGTACACCAGCGGCTTGCCCAGCTTCACGCAGGCGTCGTTGAGCAGGTAGCGCAGCGGGAAGTTGTCCGAACCGTCGACCACCACGTCGATGCCGTCCAGCAGTGCCTCGACGTTGTCCGACGTGACCCGCGCCTGCACCGGCTCGATCCGGATCGAGGGATTGAGCGCCTGCAGCCGCTGCCGCGCCGATTCGACCTTGGGCGTGCCGACCGAGGCCTCGGTATGCAGGATCTGCCGCTGCAGGTTGCTGCGGTCGACGATGTCGTCGTCCACCAGGCGCAGGTGGCCCACGCCCGCCGCGGCCAGGTAGAACGCCGCCGGCGAACCCAGCCCGCCGGCGCCGACCACCAGCACGCGGGCCGCGGCCAGGCGCCGCTGGCCTTCGATCCCGACCTCGGCCAGGCGCAGGTGGCGCGAATAACGCTCCAGGAAATCAGCCTCGGCCGGCTCAAGCTGCGGCCGCACCAGGGGCAGCCCTTCGCCGGCCCAGGCATTGGTGCCGCCATCGACCGAGTAAACGCGGGCGAAGCCGGCGCCGCGCAGGGCCTCGGCCGCGGCGCGGGAGCGCTTGCCGACCTGGCAGATCAGCAGTACCTCGGCCTGCGGGTCCGGCAGGTGGCGGGCCGGATCGGCCTCCAGCTCGGCGCGGCGCACGCCGAGCGCGCCCTCGGCCTGGCCGGAGACGCGTTCGTGCGGCTCGCGGATGTCGATCAGCAGCACGCCCTGCCGCTGGCGTTCGCGGGCCTGCCGCGGCGTCACCGTTACGCTGTCCATGCGCCGGATTATCGACGCCAATGGCCCGGCGGCGGAAGCGCGCATTGGGCCGCGGCCGCGCAACGCTGCGTCGCCGTGCCCGGCTACAGCGGCAGCACTTCGACCAGGTCGCCGGCGGCGTACGCGCGCGCGCCCTCCTCCAGCACGATCAGCGCGTCGCTGGCCGCGGCGGCGCGCAGCCGGTGCGAGCCGTCGGCGGGCTCGGGGTGCACGTACAGGGTGGCGTCGTCCTCCTGGAACAGGCGCCCGCGCAGGAACTCGAAGCGCTCGTGGCGCTTGTGCCAGGGCGCGGCCAGGCGCGCGCGCCAGCGCGGGCGCGGCTCGCGGCCCTGCAGCGCATCGACCAGTGCCCGCCCGAACACATGGAAGGTTGCCAGCACCGACACCGGATTGCCCGGCAGGCCGAGCACCAGCGCCCGCCCGGCCTCGCCGAACAGCAGCGGCATGCCCGGGCGCATGCGCACCTTCCAGAAATGGATCCGGCCGCGGGACTGCAGCCAGCGCGGCAGGTGGTCCTTCTCCCCCGCCGACACCGCGCCGCAGGTCAGCACCAGGTCGAAGTTCTCCACAGCGTCGTCCAGCACCGCGGCGATCAGCACCGGATCGTCGGGCAATGTCGGCCAGGCCACCGGCTCCAGGCCGGCGGCGCGCAGCTGCGCCATCAGCTGCTCGCGGTTGCTGTTGTAGACCTGGCCCGGGCGCAGCGGCAGGCCCGGCTCGGCCAGCTCGTCGCCGCTGGCGAACACGGCGACGGTGGGCCGCACGACCACCTCCAGGCGGTCGATGCCCAGGGCCGCGGCAAGCCCGATCCGCGCCGGGGTCAGCACCTGCCCGGCGCGCAGCACCACCTCGCCGGCCACCACGTCCTCGCCCTGCCTGCGCACGTGGGCGCCGGCGCGGATGGCGGCCGGCACCTGCACGCGGCCGTCCTGCTCGACCACATCCTCGCGGATGACGATGGTGTCGGCGCCGGCCGGCAGCGGCGCGCCGGTGGTGATGCGCACGCACTGGCGGGGGCCCACGCACAGGCCAAGGTCCGGACCGGCGAACTGCTCGCCGGCCAGCTCCAGCGTGACCGGCGCATCGGCGGACAGGTCGGCATGGCGCACGGCGAAGCCGTCCATCGCGCTGTTGTCGAACGCCGGCAGCGCGATCGGCGCAACCACGTCGGCGCCGAGCACGCGGCCGTCGGCGCGGCGGGTCGGCACCTGCTCGCTGGCGCGGCCGCGGCCGGCGGCCGCCTCGTGCAGCAGGTCCAGCGCCTGGCGGACGGTGATGCGGCTGGGAAAGTCGGTCATCGCGGCTCCCGTGCGGTGGTGGGCGGCGCCTCAGCGCGGCGGCAGCACGATGCGCACCGCGGCCAGGTCTGCGGGGGTGTTGAGGTTGCCGAAGCGTACGCCGGCAAAGGCCACCCGGGCCATGCGCAGCCGCTGCTGCAGGCGGCGCGGCGCCAGCTCGCCGGCGGCCAGCGCGGCCGGCAAAGCCGCGCGCAGCGCCTCGACGCGGTACAGCGCCACCAGCGGCTGCAGGCCGTCGGCATCCTCGGCCACGGCGCCGTCGGCATCGCGGCAGGAGACCAGGGTGCGCACCAGGCAGTCGTTGGTGTCGAACAGGTCCACCGGCAAGGTCAGCAGCCAGGGCGTGCGGCAGGCCGCGGCCAGGGCCTCGATCCCGGCCAGCGGACCGCTGTCCGGTGGCAGGCGGTCGGGCACGGCCTGGAGGCCTGCATCGGCGTAGCGCGCCAGCTCGCGGTTGGCGCTTACCAGCACCGCGCCGACCTCGCCCGGGAACCGGCGCGCCAGCCGCAGCACCTGCGGCTGGCCATCACGCTCGATCCAGGCCTTGTCGACGCCGCCGAGCCGGCTGCCGCGACCACCGGCCAGCAGGCCCAGGGTGATCTCCGCGGCGGCCGGGGCCGCGCTCACTTGCCGCGCTTGACGTGGCGCATCAGCCGGCGCTTGCGCGCGACCTGTCGCTCGGTCAGTTCGTTCTTCTTGCCTTCGTACGGGTTGGCGCCCTCGCGGAACAGCATCCGCACCGGGGTGCCCACCAGCTTGAAGCGCTTGCGGAAGAAGTTCTCCAGGTAGCGCTTGTACGAATCCGGCAGCACCTTCAGGCGGGTGCCGTGGATCACGAAGGTCGGCGGGTTCTCGCCGCCCGGGTGCACGTAGCGCAGCTTGGAGACGTGGCCGCGGATGCTTGGCGGCGGGTTGGTCTCCGCCGCGATCTCCAGCGCCTTGTTGACCTCGCTGGTGCTGAAGGTGCGGGTGGCGGAGGCGTGCGCGCGGTGGATGGCGCGGAACAGCTCGCGCAGGCCCGAGCCGTGCAGCGCGGAGATGCGCACCACCTCGGCCCAGGGCACGAAGCCGAGCTTGCGCTCCAGCATCGCCTCGGCCTGCTCGCGCTGGTAGGTGCTCAGGCCGTCCCACTTGTTCACCGCGACCACCAGGGCACGGCCGGCGTCGAGCACGGCGCCCAGCACGGTGGCGTCCTGGTCGGTCACGCCCTCGGTGGCGTCGAGCATCAGCACCGCCACCTGGCAGTGCTCGATCGCCTGCATGGTCTTGACCACGCTGAACTTCTCGACCGCCTCCTCGATGCGGCCGCGGCGGCGGATGCCGGCGGTGTCGATCAGGCGGTACAGGCGGCCGTCGCGCTCCAGGTCCACCGCGATCGAGTCGCGGGTGGTGCCGGGGACCTCGGAGGCGATCATCCGCTCCTCGCCCAGCAGGCGGTTCACCAGGGTCGACTTGCCCACGTTGGGACGGCCGACGAAGGCGATGCGCAGGCGGTTGGGATCGTTGTCCAGCGCCTCGGCGCTGCCCTCTTCCGGCAGCCGCTCCAGGACCTCGGCATGCAGGTCGTCCAGGCCCTGGCGGTGGGCGGCGGAGACGGCCAGCATGTCGGCGAAGCCGTAGCGCGCGAACTCGGCACGCACCGCTTCCTCGAAGGTGCCGTCGATCTTGTTGATCACCAGCAGGGTCGGCCGCGCCAGCTTGCGCAGCCAGGCCAGGATCTCGTCGTCCAGGGCCGAGGCGCCGTCGCGGCCGTCGACCACGAACAGGATCAGGTCGGCCTCGGCGGCGGCGGCGCGCGCCTGGCGCGCGGTGGCGCCGGCCAGGCCTTCCTCCTCGCCGGCGATGCCGCCGGTGTCCACCAGAAGGAACGGCCGCTCCGGATCCAGCCGGCACACGCCGTAGTGGCGGTCGCGGGTGACGCCGGGCTGGTCGTGGACCAGGGCGTCGCGACTGCGCGTCAGCGCATTGAAGAGTGTGGACTTGCCGACATTCGGCCGTCCGACCAGGGCAACCAGCGGTAGCATCGCGAAATTCCTGCCCGCATCCGTCCGGTCAGTCGAGGCGGAAGGCGGTCAGGCCTCCCTTGACGTCCTGCACCAGCAGCAGTCCGTCGGCCACCACCGGCGCGGCCTTGATCGCCTTCTTGCGGCCGACGCGCTCGCGCGCGGCCATCTCGCCGTTGTCCAGGCGCAGCCAGTGCACGTAGCCGGCATAGTCGCCGACCACCGCATAGTCGCCCTGCACCGCCGGGCCGGTCAGCGAGCGGCGCGCCAGCGCCGGCTGCGACCACAGGGCCACGCCGTTGGACTTGTCAAGGGCGTAGACGGTGCCGGCGGCGCTGGAAACCAGGATCGCCGAGGGCGCCACGCCGATCGCGCCGGGGCCGCCGTGGTCGCTCTGCCACATCGGGCGGCCACTGGGACCGTCGATGGCCACGGTGCGGTTGCGGTAGCTGCTGGCGTACAGCATGGTGCCGTCGATCACGATCGGCGCGTCGACGTCGGCCATGCGTTCCAGTTCGGTGCGGCCTTCGGGCAGGCCCACGGCCTGTTCCCACAGCAGGCGGCCGTCGCGCAGGGCCAGCGCGGTCAGGGTGCCGTCGTCGTTGCCGGCGAACAGCAGGCCCGGGGCCGGCGTCAGCGAGGCGTTGCCACGCACGGTCAGGCTCGGCAGTTCGCGCTCGGCGTACCAGCGCTGCTCGCCGCTGGCGGCGTCGAAGGCGGTGATGCGGCCGTCGTTGCTGCGCACCAGGACCAGGCCCTGGGACACGGTCGGGGCGGCGATGATCTCGCTGCGCACCTTGGCGCGCCAGCGCTCGCTGCCGTCCTGGGCGTCCAGCGCGATCACCGCGCCGTCCAGGCCGCCGACCACGACCAGGCCGTTGCCGGCGCCGGGACCGCCGGTCAGGCGCAGCTTCTCGTCCTTGGCGGCCTTGAATTCCCACACCCGCTTGCCGGTCTGCAGGTCCAGCGCCAGCACCCGGCCCTCGGCCGCGGCGGCGTAGACGCGGCCATCGGCCACCGCCGGCCCCTGGCGCGCGCCGATCCGGCGCTCGCCGTCGCCCAGGTCCACCGACCAGGCCTTGCGCGGCTTGATGGTGGGCTTGAACTTCACCAGCTCGGCCGGCTCGGCGGCCTTCTTGGCCTCGGCGTTCTTGCCGGCAAACATGCTCTTGAACGAGCTGCAACCCGCCAGCAGCGAGACCAGGACGGCCACGGCCGCCATGCGCTTGATCATGTCGGTGCGCTCCATCAGATCGACCCCGCCGTCTCCGGCAGCTGGCCACCGGCTTCCTGCAGCTTCAGTTCCACGCGCCGGCGCGCCGGCGCCTCCGCGTCCAGCCCGGCCAGGGCGCGCTGGTACTCGGCACGCGCCTGCTCCGCCTTGCCGGCGGCCACCAGCGCGTCGCCGCGCAGTTCCAAGGCCACGGCATCGGCGTCCTCGCCCAGCACATCCAGCGCTTCCTGCGGCTTGCCGGTGGCAACCAGCAGCTGCGCCAGGCGCTGCCGGACCACCGGTTGCAGCGCCGGGTCGGCCTTGATCCCGCGCAGGGTGGCGATGGCGTCCTCGGGCTTGCCGGCCTCGACCTGGGCCTTGGCCAGCTGCAGCGCGCCGAGGCTGGCGTACAGGCCTTCCTGTCCGGCCAGGGCCGCGCCGGCGTCTTCCTCGCCGGCCTGCAGCCGGGCGATCGCCTGGCTGTAGGCCGCGTGCGCCTCCTGCTGCCGGGCCAGGCCGCGTTCCTGCCACTGGCGCAGGCCCCAGATCGCGGCGATGCCGACGATGAGGCCGGCGAGGATGCCCGGCAGGTTCTTGCGCAGCCAGGCGCGGACGCGTTCGCCCTGTTCGTGCTCGTCCAGAAGGTCGTCGATTGCCATGCAGTGTCCTGCCCCGTGCGGCGCGCACGGGGACGTGTTCTTGTTCTTGTTGGAAAGGCCCGCGGACCGCTTTACTGCGCGGGCTTGACGGATCCGTCAGAGGATACCGCAAAGCGGGCCACGTTCGCCCTCCTGAAGGGCGACAGGTCCACGATACTGCCGGCCTGCTGAACGCGTACCGCCGCCGCGTTGCCCAGCACCACGCCGGCGACCTCGCCCGGCTGGAAGCTGCGCGTCTCGCCCTGGCGCGCCAGGCGCTGCTCGATCACGCGGCCGTCGGGGCCGGTGACCTCGATCCAGCTGTCGCCCTCGAAGCTCAGCTCCAGGGCCGGCGCCGGCGCCGGTGCCTGCTGCCGCACCGGCGGCGCCAGCGAGGCCACGTACGGCCCGGCTTCGCCGGCCTGGGCCTGCGGCCTGGCGCGCGGCGCCTGCACCGGCGGCGCTTCCGGGGCCGTCGTGGCCGGGGCATCGGCGACCTCCGCCGGCAGCACGTCCAGCGAAGCGGTCGTCGGCAGCTGCCCGGCGAAGTGCGAACGGGTCGCCAGCCACACCGGCACCGCGATGGCGGCGGTGATGACCACGTACACCGCGCGGCGGCCGACGTTCTCCATCAACCGTTGCAGGCGCGGGGTATGCACGTGGCTGACCAGCTCCACGGGCGCCGGCGGGGCGACCTGGACCTGCAGCAGCGGCTCCGGGTCCACGCCCAGCAGCCGCGCGTAGCTGCGCAGCTGGCCGCGCACGAACACCGGCGCGCCGATGACTTCCCAGCGCCCCTGCTCCAGTGCCTCGACCACGTGTACCGGCATGCGCAGCCGCGTAGCGACCTCGCGCAGCTCCAGCCCGGCCGCCTCGCGCGCCTCGCGAAGCAGCTCCCCGCAACCCCGAGCGTCTCCCCCGACGTTCGCGTTGTCATGGATCACTGTGGATCTTCCCCGGTTTTGTCAGTGACGGCTTCCGGGAACTCCGCCCGTAGCCGCTGTTGATACCGGCTGGCGGCCACCCTGTCGCCAAGCCCCTGTTCAATCCTGACCGCGAGTTGTAGCACGGATGCATCGGCGGGCGCAGCCGCCAGCCGGCGCTCGGCGAAGGCCCGCGCCTGCAACAGCCGGCCCTGCTCGAACGAGAGCACGGCCATCTGCGCCAGCGCCGCCGGGTGCACCGGATCCAGCTCCAGCGCCTTGCGCAGGTCCTGCTCGGCGCGCTCGAGCTGGCCGCTGCGCAGGGCGCAGCTGCCGGCATTGGCCAGGGCCGAGGCGCGCGAGCCGGGGGCGGTCACCGCCATGGCCCGGTCCAGCCACACCAGGGCCTCGGCCGGATAGCCGTTGGCGCACAGCCAGGCGCCGTAGTTGTTGAGCACGTCGCCGTTGCCCGGCGCCAGTTCGGCGGCCTTGCGGTAATGCGTGCCAGCGGCCTCCAGGTTGCCGCGCCTGGACTCGACTGCGCCCAGCACGGTGTAGGCGTCCACTGCTGACGGATCCAGGCGCAGGGCCTTGCGCGCCAGCTTCTCGGCTTCGGCCAGGTCGCCGGCGGTCAGGCGCTGGGTCGCCAGGCCGATGGCGTCGCGGACCTGGACGCGGCGCTTGGTCGCCTCGCCGTCCTCCAGCCGGTAGACCGGGGCGACCCGTTCGGTACCGCGGATCTTGGGCGATTTGACCGTCGCGGGGCGGGCGCAGCCTGCCACGAGCAGGGCGCCACAGAGCAGGAACAGGAGCCGATCAGGCCGCCGCATGGCCTCCGGCCCGCGGCGCCTGCCCTTCCCGGCCCAGGCTGCGCCGGAACTCGGCCTGCCGGCGCGTCCGGTCCATGACCTGGCCCTTGAGCTGCCCGCAGGCGGCGTCGATGTCGTCGCCGCGGGTGCGGCGGACCATGGTCAGCACCTGCGAATCGAGCAGGATCTTCTGGAAGGCGCGGATCGCCGACTCGTCCGGGCGCTCGTAGCGGGTCCCCGGGAACGGGTTGAACGGGATCAGGTTGACCTTGCCCGAATCGCGCGCCTGCACCGCGTTGTCGAACTGGCGCATCAGCCGCGCCAGCTGGCGGGCGTGCTCGGGCTGGTCGTTGACCCCCTTCATCAGGGTGTATTCGAAGGTGATCGACTCGCGGCGGCGGTTGGCGCGCAGGTAGCGAGCGCAGGCGGCCATCAGCTCGGCGATCGGGTACTTCCTGTTGAGCGGGACCAGCTGCTCGCGCAGCTCGTCGTTGGGTGCGTGCAGCGAAACCGCCAGCGACACGTCGCTCTCCACCGACAGGCGGTCGATCATCGGCACCAGGCCGGAGGTCGACAGGGTCACGCGCTTGTTGGCCAGGCCGTAGCCCAGGTCGTCGCGCATCACGCTCATGGCGCGCACGACGTTGTCGAAGTTCATCAGCGGCTCGCCCATGCCCATCATCACCACGTTGGTGAGCTTGCGCTGCTGGTGCGGCACGTTGCCCAGGTGGCGGGCGGCGATCCAGACCTGGCCGATGATCTCGGCCGTGGTCAGGTTGCGGTTGAAGCCCTGGGTGGCGGTCGAGCAGAAGGTGCAGTTGAGGCCGCAGCCCACCTGCGAGGACACGCACAGGGTGCCGCGGCCCTTGTCCGGGATGAACACGGTCTCGATGGCGTTGCGGCCATCGTCGCCCATCGCCAGCAGCCACTTGTGGGTGCCGTCGGCGGAGGGCTTGTCGAACACGATGTTGGGGACGACGACCTCGGCATGCGCGTGCAGCTTGGCGCGCAGCGCCTTGCCGAGGTCGGTCATCTGGTCGAAGTCGGTGACGTAGCGGTGGTGGATCCACTTCATCACCTGGTGGGCGCGGTAGCGCTTCTCGCCGAGGACTTCCTCGAAGAAGCGCTCCAGGCCCGCACGGTCCAGCTCCAGCAGGTTCTGGCGCGCGGCCACGGGCGCGGCGACCGGGTCGCCGGTGGTGGTCACGCTGGGAATCGGCTGCAATGCGGACACGTGCTTCGACCTGTGCTGGATGCGCTCAGCGCGAGACCACTTCCGTGGCCGCGAAGAAGTACGCGATCTCGATGTTGGCGTTCTCCACCGAGTCCGAGCCGTGGGCGGCGTTGGCGTCGATGGATTCGGCGAAGTCGGCGCGGATGGTGCCCGGCGCGGCTTCCTTCGGGTTGGTGGCACCCAGGATCTCGCGGTGCTTGGCCACGGCGTTCTCGCCTTCCAGCACCTGGATCATCACCGGGCCGGAGGTCATGAACTCGACCAGGGCGTTGAAGAACGGACGCTCGCGGTGCACGGCGTAGAAGCCCTCGGCCTCGCGGCGGGTCAGCTGCTTGTACTTGGCGGCGACGATCTTCAGGCCGGCCTTCTCGAAACGGGTGTAGATCTCGCCGATCACGTTCTTGGCGACGGCATCGGGCTTGACGATCGAAAGGGTGCGCTCCAGCGCCATTGGATTCTTCTTCTTTGGAGTTGAGGGAACGGGACCGGCCCGGCGGAACCGGGCCTGAAGGAAAAACCCGCGGCGTGGCGCGGGCTTAGCTTGGGTAGCGTTGACGAATTCTAGCATCCGCCGGCCAGCTTTGCAGGCACCGGGATGCTGCAGCGCAAAATGACCCGTCGCCGGCCCGGGCCTAGGATTAAACAATCGTTTGATTTAGTCCGGAGCCATGGGCAAGCCCGCGCACTTCTCCACCAAGGAACGGATCCTGGCCGCGGCGGAAGAGCTGTTCGCCCAGCACGGCTTCGCCGGGACCTCGCTGCGCCAGGTCACCAGCCAGGCCGCGGTCAACATCGCCGCGGTGAACTACCACTTCGGCTCCAAGGAAAACCTGATCAACGAGGTGTTCCGGCGGCGCATGGACGTGATGACCGCCCAGCGCCTGCAGCAGCTGGAGGCCGCGCTGCGCGACCACCCCGGCCAGCTGGAGCCGATCCTGGCGGCCTTCATCGACCCGGCACTGGCCCTGGCCCAGGATCGCAACGGCGGTGCCGCCTTCGTGCGCCTGATCGCCCGCGCCTACGCCGAGCACAACGAGAGCCTGCGCCGGTTCCTGTCGGACCACTACGGCCATGTGCTGCGCGAGTTCGGCAAGGCGCTGGCCGCGGTGCTGCCCGGCCTGGACAAGGAAACCCTGTACTGGCGCCTGGACTTCCTGGCCGGGGCGCTGACCTACGCGATGTCGGAATTCGGCCTGATCAAGCGCCCCGCCAGCGCCAGCGAGGCGGCCCACCGGAGCCGGGCCGCCCGGGAACTCATCCGATTTGCCGCCGCAGGACTGCAGGCGGAAGCAAAGTAACCGTTCAATATCAAGAGGTTGCAAGAAATGTCTAAGAAACTGCTTGTACGCCGCGCTGCGGTGCTGGGCGCCGGCGTCATGGGCGCGCAGATCGCGGCTCACCTGACCAACGCGGGCGTGGACACCGTGCTGTTCGACCTGCCCGCCAAGGAGGGCCCGGCCGACGGCATCGTCCTGAAGGCCATCGGCAACCTCGCCAAGCTCAGCCCGGCCCCGCTGGCCAGCAAGTCGCTGGCCGCGGCCATCACCCCGGCCAACTACGACACCGGCCTGGAGCAGCTGCGCGACTGCGACCTGATCATCGAGGCCATCGCCGAGCGGATGGACTGGAAGCAGGACCTGTACAGGAGGATCGCGCCGTTCGTGGGCGAGCACGCGGTGCTGGCCTCCAACACCTCCGGCCTGGGCATCAACGCCCTGGCCGCGGTGCTGCCGGAGCAGCTGCGCCACCGCTTCTGCGGCGTGCACTTCTTCAACCCGCCGCGCTATATGCACCTGGCCGAGCTGATCCCGGCCGACACCACCGACAAGGCGGTGCTGGAGGGCCTGGAGACCTTCCTGACCACCAACCTTGGCAAGGGCGTGGTCTACGCCAAGGACACCCCGAACTTCATCGGCAACCGCATCGGCGTGTTCTCGATCCTGTCGGTGATCCACCACACCCGCCAGTTCGGCCTGGGCTTCGACGAGGTCGACGCCATCACCGGCCCGCTGGTCGGCCGCCCGAAGTCGGCCACCTACCGCACCTCCGACGTGGTCGGCCTGGACACCATGGCCCACGTCATCAAGACCATGGCCGACACCCTGCCGCAGGATCCGTGGCACAAGTACTTCCAGTCGCCCGACTGGCTGCAGGCACTGATCGCCAAGGGCGCCCTGGGCCAGAAGGCCGGCGCCGGCATCTTCCGCAAGGTCGGCAAGGACATCATGGTCCTGGACCTGGAGAAGCAGGACTACCGCGCCGCCGACCGCAAGGCCGCCGACGAGGTGGTCGGGATCCTCAAGATCAAGAACCCGGCCGAGAAGTTCGCGAAGCTGCGCGAGAGCCAGTACCCGCAAGCGCAGTTCCTGTGGGCCGCGTTCCGCGACCTGTTCCACTACAGCGCCTACCACCTGGCCGACATCGCCGACACCGCGCGCGACGTCGACCTGGCCATCCGCTGGGGCTACGGCTGGTCGCTGGGCCCGTTCGAGACCTGGCAGGCCGCCGGCTGGAAGCAGGTGGCGCAGTGGATCGCCGAGGACATCGCCGCCGGCAAGGCCATGAGCGACGCCCCGCTGCCGGCGTGGGTGCTCGACGGCCGCGAGGGCGTGCACGCCGCCGAGGGCAGCTACAGCCCGGCGACCAACACCCTGGTGCCGCGCTCGTCGCTGCCGGTCTACCAGCGCCAGCGCTTCCCCGATCCGCTGCTGGGCGAGAAGTTCGACCAGGGCACCACGGTCTACGAGAACGACGGCGTGCGCATGTGGCACGACGGCGACGGCATCGCCGTGGTCTCGTTCAAGACCAAGATGAACACCGTGTCCGACCACGTGCTCAACGGCCTGCAGGAAGCGATCTGCATCGCCGAGCGCGACTTCCAGGGCCTGGTGATCTGGCAGCAGAAGGAGCCCTTCTCCGCCGGCGCCGACCTGGCCGGTGCGCTGGGCCTGCTGCAGGCCGGCAAGGTCGACGAGTTCGACGCCCTGGTCGCCAACTTCCAGCGCACCAGCCAGCGCATCAAGTACGCGCTGGTGCCGGTGGTCGCGGCGGTGCGCGGCCTGGCCCTGGGCGGCGGCTGCGAGTTCCAGATGCACAGCGCCCGCACCGTGGCCCACCTGGAGAGCTACATCGGCCTGGTCGAGGCCGGCGTGGGCCTGCTGCCGGCCGGCGGCGGCCTCAAGGAGCTGGCGGTGCGCGCCTCGCGCGCGGCGGCCGGCGGCGACGTGTTCGCCGAGCTGAAGAAGACCTTCGAGACGGTGGCCATGGCCAAGGTCTCGACCTCCGCCGTGGAGGCCAAGGAGCTGGGCCTGCTGCGCCCGACCGACCGGATCGTGTTCAACGCCCACGAGCTGCTGCACGTGGCCAAGGCCGAGGCGCGCAACCTGGCCGAGGGCGGCTACCGCCCGCCGCTGCCGGAGCGCCGCATCCAGGTCGCCGGCGACGTCGGCATCGCCACCTTCCGCATGCTGCTGGTCAACATGCTCGAGGGCCGCTTCATCAGCGAGTACGACAACGAGATCGCCACCCGCATCGCCACCGTGGTGTGCGGCGGCGAAGTCGACCGCGGCAGCCTGGTCGACGAGGCCTGGCTGCTCAACCTGGAGCGCAAGCACTTCGTCGAGCTGGCCCAGCAGGAAAAGACCCAGGCCCGCATCGGCCACATGCTCAAGACGGGCAAGCCGCTCAGGAACTGAGATTCGTGATTCGGGATTGGGGATTCGCAAGAGCGCATCCCCACCCAGGAAAACCATTGATGCCGGCGTGAGGAGTTCGATCCGGAGTTTGCTTTTGGCGACTCACGAATCACGAATCCCGAATCCCGGCTTTCGGAGAAAGCCATGACCAAGCAGATCCAGGACGCCTACATCGTCGCCGCCACCCGCACCCCGGTGGGCAAGGCGCCGAAGGGCGTGTTCCGCAACACCCGGCCGGACGAGATGCTGGCCCACGTGCTCAAGGCCGTGGTCGCGCAGGCCCCGGGCATCGACACCAGCCGCATCGACGACGCCATCATCGGCTGCGCCATGCCGGAGGGCGAGCAGGGCATGAACGTGGCCCGCATCGGCCTGCTGCTGGCCGGCCTGCCGAACACCATCGCCGCCCAGACCATCAACCGCTTCTGCTCCTCCGGCCTGCAGGCCGTGGCCCTGGCCGCGGACCAGATCCGCCTGGGCAACGCCGACCTGATGCTGGCCGGCGGCACCGAGTCGATGTCGATGGTGCCGATGATGGGCAACAAGGTCGCGCTGAGCCCGCAGGTGTTCGCCCGCGACGAGAACGTGGCCATCGCCTACGGCATGGGCATCACCGCCGAGAAGGTCGCCGAGGAGTGGAAGATCTCGCGCGAGGACCAGGACGCCTTCGCCCTCGCCTCGCACCAGAAGGCGCTGGCCGCGATCGCCGCCGGCGAGTTCCGCGACGAGATCTCGCCCTACGAGGTCGTCTCGCACCTGCCCGACCTGGCCGGCAATGCGATCGCGCTGAAGAAGCGCCTGGTCGACACCGACGAGGGCCCGCGCCCGGATACCTCGATCGAGGGCCTGGCCAAGCTGCGCCCGGTGTTCCGCAACGGCCAGTTCGGCGGCAGCGTCACCGCCGGCAACTCCTCGCAGATGAGCGACGGCGCCGGCGCGGTGCTGCTGGCCTCGGAGAAGGCGATCAAGGAATACGGCCTGACTCCCCTCGCCCGCTTCGTCAGCTTCTCGGTCGCCGGCGTGCGCCCGGAAGTGATGGGCATCGGTCCGATCGCCGCGATCCCCAAGGCGCTCAAGCAGGCCGGCCTGACCCAGGACCAGCTGGACTGGATCGAGCTCAACGAGGCCTTCGCCGCGCAGTCGCTGGCGGTGATCCGCGATTGCGGCCTGGATCCGTCCAAGGTCAATCCGTTGGGCGGCGCGATCGCCCTGGGCCACCCGCTGGGCGCCACCGGCGCCATCCGTACCGCCACCCTGGTGCACGGCCTGCGCCGCCGCCAGCAGAAGTACGGCATGGTCACCATGTGCATCGGCACCGGCATGGGCGCGGCGGGCATCTTCGAGGCACTCTGAGCCCTCGCCCTCCGCGGACATGAAAACGGCGCCCTCGGGCGCCGTTTTCATTGCAGCTTCGCCGGATGGATCAGCCGCGCTTTTCCTCGAGCGCGGCGAGCATGGCCTGGCGGGCCGCCGCGCCGTGCTTGGGGTGCTCCAGCGCGAAGTGCACGGTGGCCTCGATCAGGCCGATGTGCGCGCCGCAGTCGAAGCGCCGCCCCTCGAAGTGGTAGGCGTCGATGTGGCCCCCGGCCTTGATCGTCGAGGCGATCGCGTCGGTCAGCTGGATCTCGCCGCCGGCGCCGCGGCCGGTGGTCTCCAGGGTCTGGAAGATGCTGCCCGGCAGGATGTAGCGCCCGACCACGGCCAGGTTGCTGGGCGCGTCCTCCGGCTTGGGCTTCTCGACCATGGCCTCGATCCGGCCGC
Source organism: Pseudoxanthomonas sp. SGT-18 (assembly GCF_003931645.1). Lineage (NCBI taxonomy): Bacteria > Pseudomonadati > Pseudomonadota > Gammaproteobacteria > Lysobacterales > Lysobacteraceae > Pseudoxanthomonas > Pseudoxanthomonas sp. SGT-18. The sequence continues at coordinate 85,033 of NZ_RRYJ01000006.1, forward strand.
TGCGGCCCTCGAAGCCGCGGGTGGCGACGATGCCGTAGCTGGAGGTCTTCTCCCGCGGCACTTCCTCCACCGCGATCACGCCGCCACCGGTGCGCTCGGCCAGGTCGGCCATCTGCTTGAGCGCGCCGTCGCCGCGGTTCCACATCAGGTCGTCGGGCAACAGCACCGCGAACGGCTCGTCACCGACCACGTCCCTGGCGCAAAGTACCGCGTGGCCAAGGCCCAGTGCTTCGTGCTGGGTGACGAACACCACCTGCACGTGCGGTGGCAACGGTGCCCTGATCTGCTCCAGCTGTTCGAGCTTGCCTGCCTTGCGGAGCTTGTGCTCGAGTTCGTAGTGCTGGTCGAAGTAGTCGGCGATCGAATGCTTGTAGCGGTTGGTGACGAACACCAGGGTGTCGCAACCTGCTTCGATCGCCTCGTCCACCGCGTACTGGATCAGCGGCCGGTCGATGATCGGCAGCATCTCCTTGGGGACGGTCTTGGTGGCGGGGAGGAACCGGGTGCCAAGCCCGGCGACCGGAAAGACTGCCTTGCGTATCCGTTTGTTGGTCATCGTGTCCTTACTGCCTCTCGCGGGGGGAACGGGACCACCGTAGCGGTGTTCTCCTTGTTACCCGCGACAGGCACGGGCGCAAATCCGGGGATGAGCACGCCCAGCGCCTGCCGCAGGCCGTTCTCATCATAACGTGTGACGGCCGTCCGCATATGCTCGATTTCCTGCAGCAGCAGGTCGGCGGGGCACTCCCGGGCGCTGGCCTCCAGGATCTTCGGATGGGCGGTGGGACGGTAGTGCTCGTCCGCGTAGAACAGGGTCTCGTGCAGCTTCTCGCCCGGGCGCAGGCCGGTGTAGACGATGGCGATGTCCCGCCCCGGCTGCTTGCCGGCCAGGCGGATCATCTGCTCGGCCAGCAGCCGGATCGGCACCGGCTCGCCCATGTCCAGGGTGTAGATGGCCGCGTGCGAGCCCGAGGCGGCGGCCTGCATGATCAGCTGGCAGGCCTCGGGGATGGTCATGAAGTAGCGGGTGACCTCCGGGTCGGTCACGGTCACCGGGCCGCCGCGGCGGATCTGCTCGCGGAACAGCGGCACCACGCTGCCGGCCGAATCCAGCACGTTGCCGAAGCGTACGGTCACGTAGCGGGTGCCCTCGACCCGCTCGTCCAGCGACTGGGCGATCATCTCGGCGATGCGCTTGGAGGCGCCCAGCACGTTGGCCGGGTCGACCGCCTTGTCGGTGGAGATCAGCACGAAAGTGCCCACCTTGTACTCGCGGCACAGCTCGGCGACGGTATGGGTGGCCAGCACGTTGTTGCGCACCGCCTCGCGCAGCTGCGACTCCAGCAGCGGGACCTGCTTGTAGGCGGCGGCGTGGAACACGGCATCGGGGCTGGAGCGCTCCAGCGCGTGGCGGGTGACGGCCGGGTCGCCGCAGTCGCCCAGCACCGCCTCGACCTCGACGTCGGGGAAGGCCCGCGCCAGCTCGGCATGGATGGTCAGCAGGGCCAGCTCGGAGATCTCCAGCAGGACGATGCGCCGGGCGCCATGGCGCGCGCACTGCCGGCACAGTTCCGAACCGATCGAGCCGCCGGCGCCGGTCACCATCACGGTGCGGCCGTCCAGCCAGCCGCGGATCATGGCCCAGTCCGGGGTGACCGGCTTGCGGTTGAGCAGGTCTTCGATCGCCACTTCCTTGAGCTCACCGGGCATGGCCTTGCCCTCGAGCACGTCGGTCAGGCGCGGCACGGTGCGGAACGGCAGGCCGCTCTGCTCGCAGATGCCCAGCACGCGCTGCATGCCGGCCGCGTCCAGCGAGGGGATGGCGATGACCAGCATGCCGGCGCCGACCTCGCGGGCCACGGTGGGCGCGTCCTCGAGGCGGCCGAGGACCGGCATGCCGTGCAGCTGCGAGCCCTGCAGGTGGGGGGCATCGTCCAGGAAGCCGACCGGCTGGTAGGTGCCGGAGCGGCGCAAGTCGCGGACCAGGGCTTCGGCCGCCTGCCCGGCGCCGAGGATCAGCACCCGCTGCTGGTTGGCCGTGCCGCGCGACAGGTGGTAGTCCTTCCACACGCGGTAGAGCAGCCGCGGCAGGCCCAGCATGGCGGCCAGCGCCAGCGGGTACAGCATCAGCACCGCGCGCGGCAGGGCCTCGAGCCGGTTGTAGACCGCCAGGCACAGCACGATGGCGATGGTGCCCAGGCCGGCGGCCTTGATGATGTTCCAGATGTCCGGGACGCTGGCGAAGCGCCACACGCCGCGGTACAGGCCCACCCGCCAGAACACCAGGCCCTGGGCGGCCAGGACGATGGCCAGGGTGGGCGTCAGCAGGGTCCAGTCGTAGCTCTCGGAGCGGGCCGCGTAACGCAGCACGTGCAGCCCCTGCCAGCACACCGCGGCCATGAAGAGGTCATGCAGGACGATCGCCGTACGAGGCAGGGAAACAGGCAAGGCTGGGCCAGTGTTCATGCGGATGCGACGGTCCTGTCAGGTGTGCTGGATGCGCCTCCCCTGGAGCAGCCACAGCACGACCGCCAATGCGAGCCAGGTGCCCGCGACGGCAGTCGGACGAACCGTTCCAGAGGCGTGGGCACCATACGCGACCCAACCTGCCAGCAGACTGAACAGACCGTATCCCTGGCTAACCCGAACGTGACTGCCCGCACGCTTGGCCCAACGCTGGTACAGGTGCGATACATGTGGGAGCCACCAGCGCTCCCCGCGCAGGACCCGCCGGCCCAGGGTGAGCGAGGCATCGACCAGGAACGCCGACAGCGGCAGCAGCAGGAACAGCGGCTGCAGGGCCCCGCCCTCGCGGGCCAGCGCCGGCGCGGTCCAGGCCACCATCGCCGCCAACAGGTAGCCGAGGGTGCCTGAGCCGACGTCGCCCAGGAAGATCCGCGCCCGCGGATAGTTGAACGGCAGGAAGCCGCAGCAGGCGGCGAACGCCCCCCAGGCCAGCGCGGCCACCGGCGGCGCGAGGAAGGCGAAGGTCGCCAGCGCGATCATCGCCTGGCTGGTGGCGATGCCGTCGATCCCGTCCATGAAGTTCCAGACGTTGACCAGGACCGGCACCGCGGCACAGGCCAGCAGCGCCCAGCGCCAGTCGCCCTGCCCCGCGTACAGGCCGGCCGCCAGCACCAGCCCGGCCAGGCACTGCACCGCCAGCCGCGACCACGGCGACAGCGGGCGGTGGTCGTCGATCCAGCCGATCCCGGCCACCAGCAGCAGGCCGGCGGCGAAGGCCAGCGCCGGGAGCGGGGCCAGCACGCCGCCGGCAACCGCCAGCGCGGTGCCGGCCAGCAGCGCGATGGTGATGCCCAGGCCGCCGCCGCGCGGCGTCGGCACGGTGTGGCTGCGGCGCTCGCCCGGCAGGTCGAGCAGGCGCCGGCGCGCGTAGCGCAGGGTGAGCCAGGTGCCCAGGGCCGACACCGCGGCCAGCGCCAGGCTGGTCCACAGCACCGCTGGCGTGCTCATACCACGGCGTAGTTCAGCAGCGGCTTGACCGTGCCCCACTCCTTGCAGCTCGGGCACTGCCAGTGGTGGGTGCGGGCACCGAAGCCGCAGCGGGTGCAGCGGTAGCTGGGATTGCGCACCAGCAGCTGGTCGGTGATGTGCTTGAGGTCGTGCAGGGTCGCGGTGCTGTCGGCGCCGACCGCGAGGGTCAGGTCGATCAGGGCGGCCTCGCCGCGCACCGAGGGGCGGTCCTTGAGCTGGCGGCCCAGGTAGTCGCGCGCGGCCACCGCGCCCTCCTGCTGTTCGATCAGGTGGGTCAGGGCCAGCACCGGGGCGATGCCGCGGTAGTGCTCGCTCATCTCGGCCAGGAACGCGCGCGCGCCGGCGGTGTCGCCGACCTGGGCGTAGGCGGTGAGCAGGCCCGGCAGTAGCTCCGGCAGGTAGTCCGGGTCGTGGCGCGCGGCGCGCTCGAAGGCGCGGATCGCGCCCTCGGGGTTGTTCGCGCTGGCTTCGATGCGGCCCTCGAGGATGCCGGCGCGCACGCATGTGGCGTCGGCCTGGTAGGCGCGCGCGATCGCCGCGCGGGCGGCGTCCAGGTCGCCGTTGGCGCGGTGGCGCTCGGCCAGCTCGCACTCGAACTGCGCCACCAGCTTGCCCATCGGCTCGCCGGTCACTTCCTCGAAGCGCATGGCGTTGTCGATCGCCTTCTCCCAGTCGCGCTCGGCCTGGTAGATGCCGATCAGGTGCTTGAGCGCCTGCGGCGCGCGCTGGTCGATGCGGGCCAGGTCGGCGAACACGGTTTCGGCGCGGTCGAGCAGGCCGGACTTCATGTAGTCCTCGCCCAGCGCCAGCAGCGCCTGCACGCGCTGGGCGTCGGACAGGTCGGTGCGCTGGACCAGGCCCTGGTGCAGGCGGATGGCGCGGTCGACCTCGCCGCGGCGGCGGAACAGGTGGCCCAGGGCCAGCTGGGTCTCGAAGGTTTCCTTGTCCAGTTCGGCGATGTGCAGGAACAGCTCGATCGCCTTGTCGGGCTGCTCGTTGAGCAGGTAGTTCAGGCCGCGGAAGTAGGTGCCGGAAAGCCGGCTGACCTGGGTGTCACCGTGGCGCTGCCCTCCCCTGCGGCCGACCACCCAGCCGGTGAGCGCCGCAAGCGGCAGGAACAGGAAGAACCAGAACCACTCGTTGAGGAATTCCATTTGCTTAGTTGCCTTCCCGGTGGGGTGCCGGTGTGTGGAGGCCATCGACCGCCGGCGCACTGGCGCCATTGCGTGCCCGCTCGAGGCGGCGCAGGCGGGCGTGCAGCGGCAGCACGGTGCTGGCCACGACCAGGCCGCCGCCCAGCAGCACGCCGGCCAGCAGCGCGACGACGATGGCGATGCCCGATGTGGTGGAGACCTCGGCCAGGCCGAAGTCGAGGCGGAGGCGCTGCGAATTGAGCGATCCCACCACCAGCCCGATCGCGACGAAGGCGAGCAGGACCAGCAGGCGGAGGATGTTCATGGGCGGAGGCTCCGGTGCGCGGATCGCCCCCAAGCTTAGCCGACCGGGGCCGGCGCGGCGCGGCCGGTCAGGCGTCCTGCGGCTCGGACGGGGCGGGCACGACGTCGCTCACCCGCTCGCGCAGCTCCTTGCCGGCCTTGAAATGCGGCACGTACTTGCCCGGCAGGGCCACGGCCTCCCCGGTCTTGGGGTTGCGGCCGATGCGCGGCGGACGGTAGTGCAGCGAGAAGCTCCCGAAACCGCGGATCTCGATGCGCTCACCCGAAGCCAGCGAACCGGCCATCATCTCCAGCAGCGACTTGACGGCGAGGTCGACGTCCTCGGCCTTCAGGTGCGACTGGCGGCGAGCCAGGATCTCGATCAGTTCGGACTTGGTCATCTCGGACTATGGAAGCGGGCGGATACGCCGCGGCGACCCGGGATCGCCGGGTCGCCGCGGGGCCATTCACGCTGGCGGGTATTACTCGGACTTGTTGCCCAGCTGCGCACGCAGCAGCGCGCCCAGGCTGGTGGTGCCGGCGGCAGCCTCGGCGGCGGCCTTGTTGTACTCGGCCAGGGCCTCGGCGGTCTCGGCCTCGTCCTTGGCCTTGATCGACAGCTGCAGGGTACGGCCCTTGCGGTCCATGCCCACGAACTTGGCCTCGACCTTGTCGCCGACCTTCAGGTACTGGGTGGCGTCGTCCACGCGCTCGTTGGCGATGTCGCGCGCGGCGACGTAGCCCTCGATGCCGTCGGCCAGCTCGACCACGGCGCCCTTGGCGTCGACTTCCTTCACCACGCCCTCGACCTTGGAGCCCTTCGGGTGCGCGGCCATGTACTGGCCGAACGGATCCTGCTCCATCTGCTTCAGGCCCAGCGAGATGCGCTCGCGCTCCGGGTCGACGGCCAGGACGACGGCGTCCAGGGTGTCACCCTTCTTGAAGTTGCGCAGCACGTCCTCGCCGGTGGTGTTCCAGCTGATGTCGGACAGGTGGACCAGGCCGTCGATGCCGCCTTCCAGGCCGATGAAGATGCCGAAGTCGGTGATGGACTTGATCTGGCCGGTGACCTTGTCGCCCTTCTTGTGGATGGCGGCGAAGGTCTCCCACGGGTTGGCGGCGACCTGCTTCATGCCCAGCGAGATGCGGCGGCGCTCCTCGTCCACGTCCAGGACCATGACCTCGACCTCGTCGCCGACCTGCACGACCTTGGACGGGTTGACGTTCTTGTTGGTCCAGTCCATCTCGGACACGTGCACCAGGCCCTCGACGCCCGGCTCGATCTCGACGAACGCGCCGTAGTCGGTGACGTTGGAGACCTTGCCGAACACGCGGCTGTTGGCCGGGTAGCGGCGGGAGATGTTCTCCCACGGATCCTCGCCCAGCTGCTTCAGGCCCAGCGAGACGCGGTTGCGCTCGCGGTCGAACTTCAGCACGCGCACTTCCAGCTCGTCGCCGACGTTGACCACCTCGGACGGATGGCGCACGCGCTTCCACGCCATGTCGGTGATGTGCAGCAGGCCGTCGATGCCGCCCAGGTCCACGAAGGCGCCGTAGTCGGTCAGGTTCTTGACCACGCCCTTGAGCTTGGCGCCCTCGACCAGCTTCTCCAGCAGCTGCTCGCGCTCCTCGGAGTGCTCGCTCTCGACCACCGCGCGGCGGGAGACGACCACGTTGTTGCGCTTGCGGTCCAGCTTGATGAGCTTGAACTCCAGCTCCTTGCCTTCCAGGTAGGCCGGATCGCGCACCGGACGGACGTCGACCAGCGAGCCCGGCAGGAACGCGCGGACGTCCTTGATGTCGACGGTGAAACCACCCTTGACCTTGCCGCTGATGCGGCCGGTGATGGTCTCGTTCTTCTCCAGCGCCTCTTCCAGCTCGTCCCACACCATCGCGCGCTTGGCCTTCTCGCGCGACAGCACGGTCTCGCCGAAGCCGTTCTCGATCGAGTCGAGCGCGACCTTGACCTGGTCGCCCACGCCAACGTCGATCTCGCCGTTCTCGTTACGGAACTGCTCGATCGGCACGATGCCTTCTGACTTCAGTCCGGCGTTGATCACCACCACGTCGCCGCGGACGTCCACGACGGTACCGGTGACGATGGCGCCCGGCTTCAGCTTCGCCAGGTTGGCCTGGCTCTGTTCGAACAGCTCGGCAAAAGATTCGGTCATTAGTGAATACTCGGTTGAACACACGGACGGAGCCCCATCACCCGATGGCCGCCCCGCCCCCCTGTAGCAGGCCCGTACCGGCGCCCTGTGTGGTTGGTTGATGGACCCCCGCCGCGTTCCGCGGCGGGACCTGGCGCGGGATGCGCCGTTTCTGCTGTTTCCGCGGCGGCCGGGTGGCCGCTCAGACCGCGTGCTTCGGCACCAGGGCCAGCACGCGTTCCACCACCTCGTCGATGCCAAGCCCGGTCGTGTCGATGAGGACGGCGTCTTCGGCCGGCTTCAGCGGGGCGACCGTGCGCTGGGCGTCGCGGGCGTCGCGGGCGAGGATCTCCCGCAGCAGACCGTCAAAGGTAACCGAAACCCCTTTTTCCTTCAACTGGTTATGGCGGCGACGGGCGCGCTCCTCGGCGCTGGCGGTCAGGAACACCTTGGCGGTGGCATCCGGGAAGATCACCGTGCCCATGTCGCGGCCGTCCGCGACCAGGCCCGGCGGGCGCCGGAACGCGCGCTGGCGCTCCTTCAGCGCCTCGCGCACCTCGGGGATGGCGGCGATCGCCGAGGCCACCGCGCCGGTGGTCTCCAGCCGCAGTTCGGAGGTGGCGTCGGTGCCGTTGACCAGCACCCGCAGCCCTTCCGGCCCGTCGCGGAACTCGATGGCGGTGTCGAAGGCGCAGCGGACCAGGGCCGACGGGTCCGCCAGGTCCAGGTCGGCCCAGCTGGCCGCCACGCCCACCGCCCGGTACAGTGCCCCCGAATCCAGGTAGTGCCAGCCCAGGCGGCCGGCCACGATCCGGCTCACCGTGCCCTTGCCCGCCCCGGAAGGACCATCGATGGTGAGGACGGGGACTGGCTGGGACATCGACGGCTCCGCGGGGCTGTGGGGGAGCGGAATTGTAGCCGCGCCCGCCCCCGCCCCGGGCTTTCGCTGCAACTGCTTGAACCGGCTCCGGAATCATGGGTAGAATGACGGGCTTATTTTCATGCCTCGGCCAATCGGCCCTGGCTTCCCAATCCGTCGTCCTCCGAGGTGTGTCATGAAAGTCCTGTCCTCCCTGAAGTCGGCGAAGGCCCGTCACCGCGACTGCAAGGTGGTCCGCCGCCGCGGCAAGGTCTTCGTGATCTGCAAGTCCAACCCGCGCTTCAAGGCCCGCCAGCGCTGAAGCCGGCAGGCGGCCGCCCGGCCGCCGGCTTGTACGGGAAGGCCGCAGCGATGCGGCCTTTCGCGTTTCCGGGCCCATGGAAACACGCGCCGCAGCCGCCCGCGTTCTGCTTACAATCGGCCCTGCACCCGCCGGCCGCCCTGGCCAGGCGGACCACTGTCCGGGGAGACACCACGATGAAGCACCGCTTCCAAGTCCTGTCCCTGCTCGCGCTGGCCGGCCTGTCGGCCGCCGCGCAGGCGGATACCCTGCTGATCGAGCGGGTCGACAAGCCGCTGGCGGCAAAGCCGGAACGCGGCCTGAGCATGGCCGAGGTCGAGGCCCGCTTCGGCGCGCCGCAGGAGAAGCTGGACCCGCGCGGCGGCCAGAAGAAGCAGTGGCCGGCGATCCACCGCTGGGTCTACCCGGACTACGTGGTCTACTTCGAGAAGGACCGGGTGATCGACGTGGTCGCGCACAAGGCCTCGCCGAACGAGATCGGTCCCAAGCCGCCGGTCCGCTGATCCTCCCGCGCCCCGCTCCGGCGGGGCGCGCCTTCTGCGCCGGCCGCGCGGCCGGCACCGTCCGCAGCGCCGCTGCGTCCCCCATCCCCGCCCGGCCGTGCCGGGCCTGCACGACCCGAACGAATGACCGAGAACCTGCGCTTCCCCGCGGAGTGGGAACCCCAGTCCGCGATCCTGATCGCCTGGCCGCACGCCGGCACCGACTGGGCCGAGCGCCTGGGCGAGGTCGAGGAAACCTACATCGCCCTGGTTGCCGCGATCACCCGCTTCCAGGACGCCTGGATCTGCGTGGCCGACGACGACGTGGAGACCTATGCGGAGGCGCGGCTGCGCTCGGCCCGGATCGACATGGAGCGGGTGCGCTTCATCCCGTTCGACTACGACGACACCTGGCTGCGCGATTCCGGCCCGATCACCCTGCGCGAGGGCGACGGCTTCCGCGTGCTGGACTTCCGCTTCACCGCCTGGGGCGGCAAGTTCGAGGCCGGGCGTGACGACCGCCTGGTCCAGGCGCTGGCCGCCCAGGGCCTGTTCGGCGACGCCGTGCACCAGCGCATCGATTTCGCCCTGGAAGGCGGCGGCATCGAGACCGACGGCGCCGGCACCCTGCTGACCACCTGGCGCTGCCTGCACGAGCGCCACCCGCAGGCCAGCCGCGAGGAGCTGTCGGCGAAGCTGGCCGGCTGGCTGGCCCAGGACCGGGTGCTATGGCTCGACCACGGCTACCTGGAGGGCGACGACACCGACGCCCATATCGACACCCTCGCCCGCTTCGCCCCCGGCGACGCCATCGTGTTCCAGGCCTGCGACGACCAAGGCGATAGCCACTACGCCGAACTGAAGGCGATGGCGGACGAGATCGCCGCGCTGCGCACCGCCGACGGCCGTCCGTACCGCCTGTTCCCGCTGCCGTGGGCGGCGCCGGTGATCGACGAGGGCCGCCGCCTGGCCGCCTCCTACGCCAACTTCCTGGTCATCAATGGCGCGGTGCTGATGCCGGCCTACGGCGATCCGGCCGACGAAGCCGCCGCCGCGGTGCTGGCGCAGGCCTTCCCGGGCCGCGAGATCGTGCAGGTACCCTGCCGCCCGCTGATCTGGCAGAACGGCAGCCTGCACTGCATCAGCATGCAGCTGCCGGCGGGCCTCGGCCACTAAACAGGTCCCCTCGCGCCCGCCGCGATGCCTGCCCCGCGTGCGTGGCTTCAGGCCCCGTGCGCGGGGCGCGGGTTACCATCCCTTTCCGCTACGCAAGACGACGCCTTCCCCATGAGCCGCAAGACCCTCACCGTCGCCCTGGTCCAGGAACGCAACCAGGGCGACGCCGAAGCCAACCTGGCCGCGATCGAAGCGCGCGTGGCCGAGGCCGCCGCGCTCGGCGCGCAGCTGGTGCTGCTGCAGGAGCTGCACAACGGCGCCTACTTCTGCCAGCACGAGTCGGTGGGCGAGTTCGACCTGGCCGAGCCGATCCCCGGCCCCAGCACCGAGCGCCTGGGTGCGCTGGCGAAGAAGCACGGCGTGGTCATCGTCGGCTCGCTGTTCGAGCGCCGCGCCGCCGGCCTCTACCACAACACCGCGGTGGTGCTGGAGAAGGACGGCAGCCTGGCCGGCAAGTACCGCAAGATGCACATCCCGGACGACCCGGGCTTCTACGAGAAGTTCTACTTCACCCCGGGCGACATCGGCTTCCGGCCGATCGACACCTCGGTCGGCCGCCTCGGCGTGCTGGTGTGCTGGGACCAGTGGTACCCGGAAGCGGCGCGGCTGATGGCGCTGGCCGGCGCCGAGCTGCTGCTCTACCCCACCGCCATCGGCTGGGACCCGGACGACGCCCAGGACGAGAAGGACCGCCAGCGCGACGCCTGGATCCTCAGCCACCGCGGCCATGCCGTGGCCAACGGCCTGCCGGTGCTGTCCTGCAACCGCGTCGGCCACGAGCCCTCGCCGCTGGGCGCCTCGGGCATCCGGTTCTGGGGCAACAGCCACGTGCTGGGGCCGCAGGGCGAATTCCTGGCCCAGGCCGGCGAGGACGCCACCGTGCTGGTGTGCGAGGTCGACCTGCAGCGCAGCGAGCACGTGCGCCGGATCTGGCCGTTCCTGCGCGACCGCCGGATCGACGCCTACGGCGACCTGCTCAAGCGCTACATCGACTGACGGGCCGGCCCCGCCTGCCGCGACTCCCACCTTCCGGCCACCGCCAGCCCGCCATGACCACGATCCAATCCCTGCCCGAGTCCGCGCCCGCTCCTGCCGATCCGCTGGCGGGCCAGCCCGTGCGCGTGGTCGAGCGCGACGGCGTCCGCTACACCCTGCTGGGCACCGCGCACGTCTCCCGCGCCAGCGTCGAGGCGGTGCGCGCGGCAGTGGCCAGCGGCCGCTACGACGCGATCGCGGTGGAGCTGGACGCCGGCCGCCTGCAGTCGCTGACCGACCCGGACCTGCTGGCCAAGATGGACATCGTGCAGGTGATCCGCGACGGCAAGACCCACGTGTTCGCCGCCAACCTGGCGCTGTCCACCTACCAGCGGCGCCTGGCCGAACAGCTGGACGTGGAGCCGGGCGCGGAACTGAAGGCCGCCGTGGAGGACGCACGCGCCCTCGGCCTGCCGGTGAAGCTGATCGACCGCGAGGTCGGCCTGACCTTCCGCCGCGCGATGCAGCGGCTGGGCTGGTGGGGCCGCGCCCGGACCGGGGCCGGCATCCTGGTGGCGATGTTCGGCGACGAGGAAGTCGGCGACGACGAGATCGAGAAGCTCAAGCAGGGCGACATGCTGGAGGCCAGCTTCGGCGAGTTCGCCAGCCACAGCCCGGCGCTGTACGAGACCGTGATCGCCGAGCGCGACCGCTACATGGCCGCGCGCCTGCGCCAGGAGCGCGATGCCGCCCACGTGCTGGCGGTGGTCGGCGCCGGCCACCTGCCCGGCCTGGCGCGGCACCTGGCCGAGGACCAGGAGGAACCGGCCGGGGTCATGGGCGAACTGGAGGCGGTGCGCGAGAAGTCCGGGTTCCCGTGGATGGAGACCATCATCGGCGCCTTCCTGCTGGGCGGCTTCGCCTGGGGCATCTGGCAGGGCGGCATCGACGTCGGCGCCGACTTGCTGCTGCAATGGGTGCTGGCCACCGGCCTGCTCGGCGCGCTGGGCTGCGCCATCGCCGGCGGCCACCCGCTGAGCATCCTCGCCGCCTTCGTCGCCTCGCCGCTGACCCCGCTGCACCCGGCGCTGGCCTCCGGCACGGTCAGTGCCTTCGTCGAGGCGACCCTGCGCAAGCCCACCTACGCCGACTTCATGGCCCTGCGCGACGACGTGCAGACCCTCAAGGGCTGGTGGCGCAACCGGGTGGCGCGCATCCTGCTCAACTTCTTCCTCACCAGCCTGGGCACCGCGATCGGGGTGTGGACCGGCGGCCTGCGCATGCTCGGCAAGCTCATCGGCTGAGGCCTCCCTCTCCCGGCGGGAAAGGAAAAAGCCCGGCTTGCGCCGGGCTTTTCCGTTGCCGGACGGCGGACCTACTCCGCCGCCGCCGCGGCCGGCACGCTGGCGGCCGCGCCGCCGCCGTCCAGCCCGCGCGCCCTGCGCACCAGGCGCGAGGTGGCGGTGCGCAGGTCGTCCAGGATCGCGTAGATGGTCGGCAGGAACAGCAGGCTGACCACGGTGGAGAACGCCAGGCCGCCGGCGATGGCGCGCGCCATCGGGTAGTACGGCGGCATGCCGTCGACGGTCTGGGTGTTCAGCGCGATCGGGATCATCGCCAGGATCGCCGTGCCCATGGTCATCATGATCGGGCGCAGGCGTTCGCGGCTGCCCTCCACCAGCGCCTCGGTGCGCGGCAGCCCGCGCCGGCGCAGGTTGTTGATGTGCTCGATCATCACGATGCCGTTGTTCACGACCACGCCCATCAGCACCAGGATGCCGATCACCGCCATGATCCCCATCTCGGTGCCGGTGATCCAGAACAGCCAGTACACGCCGAAGATCGAGAACAGCACGCAGGACATGATCGCGCTCGGGAACAGCATCGACTCGAACACCGCCGCCATGATCACCAGCATCAGCACCAGCGCGATGATGATCGCACGCAGCATCTGCGACATGCCGTCGAAGTTGATGTTGAAGCTGGCGCTGTCGAAGGTGTAGCCGTAGCCCGGCGGGAACTGCACGGCCGCCAGCGCCTCCTCGATGGCCTTGCGCGCGTCGGCCACCGGCACGTCCTTGGCCAGCCCCGCCTCGATGCGCAGCATCGTCTGCCGGTTCAGGCGCTGGATGGAGGTGGCGGACGGATTGACGTTGACGTCGACCATCGCCAGCAGCGGGATCTCGGTGCCATTGGGCGCGCGCACCATGAACGAGGCCAGGTCCTCGATGCCGTAGCGGTCGGCGCCGGCGAAGCGCACGTTGACCGGGATCTCCACGTCCTCGCGGTGGAAGTCGCGCAGCGAGGAGCCGCGCAGGGCCATGCCGACGTACTGGGCCACCTGCTGGGCACTGAAGCCGTACGCGGCCGCGCGCTCGCGGTCCACCCGGACCGACAGCTCGGTGTTGGCGTCGCCGGTGTCCACGCGCACGTCGCGCAGCTTGGGGTTGCGCGACAGCAGCGGCACGATGTCCGCGGCCAGGTCCTCCAGCACCTGCGAGGAATCGCCGACCAGGGCGAAGTTCACGCCCTGCCCCTGGTTGCCCGAGCCGCCGGGCCAGCCGATGCCGATCTTGGCGCGGGCCGACTGCGGCAGGCCCTTGCGGATCTTCTCCTCGATCTCCTTGCTCAGCTCCAGGTCGTCGATGCCCAGGTACAGGCGGGTGTAGGCCCAGCCCTGCTCGCTGTAGCGACTGTACACCCGATCCACCTTGAACTCCTCGCGGTTGGCGTTGATGAACGCCTCCACGCGCGCCACCTCGCGGCCCATCTCCGCCTTCGAGTAGGCGCCCTTCCACTGGTAGTAGATGTTGATCTCGTCTGGCGACCGGTCGTCGCCACTGCCCTTGCTCTGGGTGATCGGCACGATGCTGGCCAGGGTGATCAGCACGATGCCGGCCACGCTCCAGCCGCGGTGCTGCAGGCTCCAGCGCAGGGTCCGCGCATAGCGCTCCTGCAGCCGGGTGATCAGCGGCGACTTCACCGCCGGCGGGGTCTTCATCCGCGCCGACAGCATCGGGATGAGGCTGATGGCCACCAGCCAGGACGCCAGCAGCGAGACCGAGATGGTCACCGCCAGCTGTCCCAGGTAGATGCTGATGATGTTCTTCTCGCCGAACAGCATCGGCAGGAACACCACGCAGTGACACAGGGTGCCGGCCGACAGCGCGATGGCCACGTGGCGGGTGCCGATGACCGAGGCCAGGGCCTGGCGGTCGGGGTACTTCTCCCGCTCCTGGTAGATGCTCTCCACCACCACCACGGCGTTGTCCACCAGCATGCCCACTGCCAGCAGCAGGCCCATCATCGAGATGATGTTGAGGGTGATGCCGGCGAAGTACATGAAGCCCAGGGTCATGGTGAAGCAGATCGGGATCGCCAGGCTCACCATCAGGGTGGACGGCCAGTGCCGCAGGAACGCGTAGAGCACGATCACCGCCAGCACCAGGCCGATCGCGCCGGCCTCGGCCAGCGCCGCCAGCGAGCTGGTCACCGCCAGGCCCTGGTCGTCGGTGACCTCGATGCCGATGCCGCGCATGGCCGGGTCCTGCGCCAGCGCCTCCACTTCCTTGCGCACGGCGCGCGACAGGTCGACCAGGTTGGCCGCGCGCTCCTTGTAGACGTCCACCGCCACGCTGGGCCGGCCGTCCATCTGCCGCACGTAGTCCATGCGCTGCGGCTGCAGGGATACCTCGGCGATGTCCGACAGCCGCACACCCTTGCCGTTGACCGGCAGGTCGCGCAGCGCCTGCAGCTCCTGCAGCTCGCCGCGCGGCTGCACCCGCAGGCGGCGCCCGGCCTCGGTGATCTGCCCGGCGGAGACCGAGAAGTTGGCCGCCTGCAGCCGCTGCACCAGCTCGTTGAGCGCCACGCCGTGGGCGCTCAGGCGGTCCTTGTCCAGCGCCACCAGCACTTCCTGGCTGGCCACGCCCTCGACCTCGATCCGGGCCACGCCGGGGATGCGCTCCAGCCGCCGCTTGATCGTCTGTTCGATCAGGTCGGCGCGCGAGGTGAGGTCCTCCTCGCTGGTCAGGCGCAGGCTCATCGCCTCGCGGTCGGACGTGCTCCAGCGGTAGACGTAGTAGCGGCGGAAGTCATCCGGCAGCTCGTCGCGGATCGCGTCGATCCGCTCGCGCGCCTCGGACGCAGCGATCGCGATGTCGCGGTTCCAGTCGCTGAACTCGACCTGGATCTGCGCGCTTTCGGCGTTGGCGCGCGAGTTCATGGTGCGGATGCCGGGCATGGTGGCCAGCGCCTCCTCCACCGGCCGCAGCACGTTGCGCTCGATCTCCTCGGGGGTCGAGCCCTCGTACGGCAGCCAGACGAAGAAGAACGGGATCGTGGCCTCCGGCTCGGCCTCCAGCGGCAGCCGGAACGCGGCGATCAGGCCGATCACCACCATCGACACGAACAGCATGATGGTGGTGACCGGGCGGCGGATGGACAGCTCGGTGATGTTCATCGATCAGGCCTCCGCGCCGCCGCCGATCTGGTCGTGCTCGCGGGCCAGCACCTGCTCGGCCTGCAGCGCCTCGCGGCGCGAGCGCTGGCCGCGCTCGACGTAGTAGCCGTCGGGCTTGCGGTCCAGCAGGTCGTACACCACCGGGATCACCACCAGGGTCAGCAGGGTCGAGACCAGCAGGCCGCCGATCACGGTGATCGCCATCGGCGAACGCACCTCCGCGCCCTCGCCGAACGCCAGCGCCAGCGGCATGAAGCCGAACACCGCCGTCAGCGTGGTCATCATGATCGGGCGCAGGCGCGAGCGCGCGCCCTCGACCAGGGCCTCGCGCTTGGCCACGCCGGCCTCGCGCAGCTGGTTGACCTTGTCGATCAGGATGATCGCGTTCTTCACCACCAGGCCCACCAGCAGGATCAGGCCGATCGACACCACCACCGACACCGGCGAGCCGGTCAGCAGCAGCGCGCCGATCGCGCCGACCAGGGCCAGCGGGATGGTGAACAGGATGACGAACGGGTGCAGCAGCGACTCGAACTGCGAGGCCATCACCAGGTAGACCAGGAACACCGCCAGGCCGAAGGCGAACAGCAGCGAACGCAACGACTCGCCCAGCTCCTCGCCCTGGCCGCCAATGCGCATGCCCACGTCGGCGCCCAGCGGGTTCTCCGCCACCATCTGCTGGACCTCGGCGACGGCCGTGCCGAGGTCGATGTCGCGCAGGTTGGCCGAGACGATCGCCACCCGGCGCTGGTCGGCGCGGTGGATCTCGCTGGGGCCGGTGGTGGCCACCACCTCGGCCACCGAACCCAGCTCGATCGGGTTGGAGCCGGCGGGATTGACGATCAGCCGGCGGATGTCGTCCACCGAGGAGCGCTCGGACTCGCGCACCCGCACCAGCACGTCGATCTTGCGGTCGCGGAAGCTGTACCGGGTTGCGACGTTGCCGCGCACCTTGTTGACCACCGCGTCGGCGATCTGGCGGGTGGTCAGGCCCAGGGACGCGGCGCGGTCCTGGTCGAAGATCACCTGGATCTCGGGGAAGCCCTGCTCCACGGTCGACTTGACGTCGGCGTAGTGCGGGTTCTGGCGCAGCATCGCCGCCAGCTTGTTGCCGGCCACCCGGATCGTCTCCAGGTCGTTGCCCTCGATCTCCACTTCCAGCGGCGCGGCCAGCGCGAACAGCTGCGGACGGGCGAAGTCCACCTGCGCCGACGGATACGCCTTCATGCTCTGCCGCAGCGTTTCCATCAGCGCGGCCTCGCGCGAGGTGTCGTCCATCACCACCGACAGCTTGCCGATGTTCTCGCCGCTCTCGGTCGGGCTGGCGTCCAGCCGGGTGCCGGTGCCGGAGACGCCGTACAGCAGGCGCACGCCCGGCTCGCCGGCATGCCGGCGCTGGATGTCGCGCACCAGCGCGTCGGTCTGCGCCAGCGGCGTGCCCGGCGGCAGCTTGGCGGTCATCTCGAAGCGGTCCTGGGCCAGCTGCGGGATCAGGTCGACGCCCAGCAGCGGCAGCGTGGCCATCGTCGCGGCGAAGGCCAGGGCCGCGCCGCCCAGCACCAGGCCGGGCCGCTCCAGCGCGCCGGGAAGCATGCGCAGGTAGCCCGCCTCGGCGCGGCGGTACGGGGCCATGGCGACGTCGCTGGCCTTGCCCATCACCCGGCCGGCCACGCGGGCGGCGACGCGGAAGGCGCGCACCACCATCCAGGCGGCCGCGTAGAACAGCGACTTCAGGTACCAGAAGCCCGCGGCCAGGAGCAGGCCGGGGACCAGCGCGCCCCAGGTGGCGACGCTGCTGCCGGGCATGGCCTTGCCCAGGATGGCCTTGCCGATGCCGTAGCCGATCGCCAGCACCACCAGGGTGGCCAGTACCCGCAGCACGCGCAGCACGCGGTCGCCCTGCGGCGCCGGCTCGGCCGGGAACTCCAGCGGCGGGCGGCCCTTGAGCGAGCTGAGCATCGGCACCAGGGTCATCGACACCACCAGCGACACGGCAATGGCGATGGCCACGGTCAGGGCCTGGTCGCGGAACAGCTGGCCGGCGATGCCCTCGACGAACACCAGCGGCAGGAACACCGCGATCGTGGTCAGGGTCGAGGCCACCACCGCCATGAACACCTCGCGGGTGCCGGTGATCGCCGCCTCGAGGATGCCCAGGCCGCGCTCGCGCGCCTTGGCGATGGACTCCAGCACCACGATCGAGTCGTCCACCACCAGGCCGGTGGCCAGGGCCAGGCCGCCCAGCGACATCACGTTCAGGCTCAGGCCGAGCTGGCCCATGAAGAAGAACGTGGTGATGATCGACACCGGCAGCGACAGCGAGATGACGAAGGTGCTCCAGCCGTCGCGCAGGAACAGGAAGATGATCAGCACCGACAGCAGGCCGCCGATCACCGCATCCATCTTCACGTCGTTGACGGCGTGGCGGATGAAGACCGACTGGTCCTCGACCACGGACAGTCCGATGTCCTTGGGCATCCGCTTGCGGATCTGCTCCAGGCGCGCTTCCAGCGCGTCGGCGGTGGCCACGGTATTGGCGTCGCCTTCCTTGTAGACCGCCAGCTCGACCGCCTCGCGGCCGCCGGCGCGGATCACCGCCTCGCGCTCCTTGTAGCCCTGGCGCACCTCGGCCACGTCCTTCAGCCGCACCGGGACCACGCCGCCGCCGCCGTTGTCGGCGCGCAGGGCGGCGATCACGTTGGGGTCGCGGCTGCCGAGGATGGCCAGCATCAGCTGCCGGTTCTCGCCGGTTCCGCTGTTGCCGGAGGACTGCCCGCCGGCGGTGGTCAGCAGCATCTCGCGCATCTGCTCGACCGAGGAGAACTGGTTGACCGTGCGCACCAGGTAGCGCTGGGTGCCCTCCTCCAGGCGGCCGCCGGACAGGTTCACGTTCTCCTGCTTGAGGCGCTCGATCACCTGGTCCAGCGACAGGCCCAGCTGGGCCAGCTTGCGCTGGTCGATCTCGACCTGGACCTCGTCCTCAAGGCCGCCGCCGACCTTGACCGCGGCCACGCCCGGCACCGGCTCCAGCCTGCGCTTGAGGTCCTCGTCGGCGTAGCGGCGCAGCTCCATCAGCCGGCGCACGGCGTCGGCCTCGTCGGCCGGCTCCTGCTTCGAGCTCAGCGCCAGGCGCATGATCGGCTGGGTCGAGGGATTGAAGCGCAACAGCACCGGCGGCTTGGCCTCCAGCGGCAGCTGCAGCGTCTCCATCTTGTCGCGGACCTCCAGGCCCGCCTGCTGCATGTCCGTGCCCCAGGCGAACTCCAGGACCACGTCGCTCTGGCCGGTGCGCGAGATCGAGCGCAGCTTGCGCAGGCCCTTGACCACGCCCAGCGCCTCCTCGGCCGGCTGCGAGATCAGGGTCTCGACCTCCGACGGCGCCGCGCCCTCGTAGTCGGTGCGCACGGTCAGGGTGGGATAGCTCAGGTCCGGCAGCAGCTCGACCTTGAGGCTGGACAGCGAGATCAGGCCGAACAGCACCAGGGTCAGGGTCATCATCGCGATGGTGACCCGGCGGCGGGTGGCGAACTCGACCAGGTCGAATCCGCGCGTCTGGTGGACGTCGTGCGTTGCCATCAGCGCGCCGCCTGTGCCGCGGCCGCCTGGGCCGGTGCCTTGCCGCCGGCGACCTCGGCCTGCGGCTCACGCTCCAGCACCTGCACGGCGCTGCCCTCGCGCAGGGCCGACTTGCCGGCGACCACCACGGCGTCGCCCTCGGCCAGGCCCTCGCGCACCTCGACCCAGCCGCCCTCGCTGTAGCCCAGCTTCAGGCCCACGCGCGCGGCGTGGCCGTCGCGCACCACGTACACCGCCGGCTCGCCGCCGTCCTCCAGCAGCGCCGTGCGCGGCACCACCAGGGCGTCGGCACGCTGGTCGTAGTTGATGCTCAGGCGGCCGAACATGCCCGCGGTCAGCTCGCCGTCGCCGGCGAACGAAGCCACCACGCGGAAGGTGCCGGTGCCGTTGTCCACCACCGGGGCGACGCGGTCGACCACGCCGGAGAAGCTGCGGCCCGGCAGCGCGTCGGCGACCAGGGTCACGGCCTGTCCCGCGCGCAGCTTGGCCATTTCCCGCTCCGGCACGTTGAGGGTGGCCTCCAGCCGGCTGCTGTCGACGATGCGGATGATCGGCGAGTTGATCTGCACGAAGTTGCCCGGCTTGATGTCGCGCGAGGCAACCACGCCGGAGATCGGCGCCACCACCGTGGTGTAGGACAGCTCCAGCCGCGACAGGTCGTAGGCGGCGCGGGCCTGCTCCAGGTCGTAGCGCATCTGGTCGACCTCGCCGGCGCTGATCAGCTGCTGGGCCACCAGCTGGCGGGCGCGGTTGTAGTTGTTCTCCAGCTTGCGCACCAGGGCCTCGTTCTGGGCCAGGGCCAGGCGGGCACGGTCCGGGTCCAGCCGCACCAGCGGCTGCCCGGCCTTGACGTACTGGCCCTCCTCGACCAGCACCTCCAGCGCCACGCCGGAGGTCTTGGCCACCACCTGCGATTCGGCCCGCGGCTCCAGGGCGGCGGTGCCGGCGTAGCTGGCGGCGATGGGCCGGCGGGTGGCCTCGGCCACTTCGACCGGGACGGCGTCGGCGGCGGCCTGCTCCCCCTGGGCGGCGGCAGGCGGCTTGCCCTCGCCCCCCCTGCAGGCGGTGATGGCGGCGGCAAGCGCCAGGGCGGCAGCGACGGCGCGCAGCCCGGCGGGCACGGCGGGGGAAGTGGCTCGGTCCATGTCGTTTTCCATGCTCGCTGGCCCCTTCGATGGGGCGTGATTAGGTGTTGTATCCAAGTAGACCACCAACACAATGGCCCGCCATGCGCCGAAGGTCATGGTCCGCACGCCGGGCAGCGTGCACCCCCTCGTTGATCGAGCGCAATGCGGCCGGTTCCCGCTTGCGTTAAGGCGGGGCTATACTGCGGCGGTTTTCGTGTCCGGAGGGGTAGACCGGCACGACCGACTCCAACGAGACCGATCGGACTAACGAATGATGCGTCGCCCGCTGCCGCTAGCCGTTTGCATTGCCCTGGTCACTTTCCTGTCCTTCAGCGCTGCCGCGCAGGAGTCCACCCAACCCGCCCAGCCGGAAGCCCAGGCCGCGGCCGGGTCGCCTGCCGGCGACGCCGAGCGCGGCCGCCAGCTGACCTACACCTGCCAGGGCTGCCACGGCCTGACCGGCTACAAGAATGCGTACCCGAGCTTCAAGGTGCCCAAGATCGGCGGCCAGTCGGCCGAGTACCTGAGCCAGGCCCTGCACGAGTACCGCGACAACAAGCGCCGGCATCCGACCATGCGTGCCCAGGCCCAGAGCTTCTCTGAGCAGGACATCGCCGACATCGCCGCCTTCCTTTCCACCCTCAAGTGAGCAGTCAGCCGCCCATGTCGAAAGCCGTGTACGCCCCGCGTCTCGCCATCGTCCTGACCGCCCTCCTCGGCCTTTCGGCCTGCGCTGGCGGGGACGGCTCCACCGAAGCCGGAGCCGCGGCCGAAGCCCGCAGCTCCTCCGCGGGCCTGCCGCCGGGCCGCATCGCCATCGGCGAACAGCTGGCCTCGGCCAAGGGCAAGGCCACCGGCCAGAGCTGCGTGGACTGCCACGGCCCGGACGGCAACGCGCCGATCGACGCCAGCTATCCCAAGCTCGGCGGCCAGTACCCGGACTACCTGGCCCATGCCCTGCAGGAGTACCGCAGCGGCGCCCGCCAGCACGCGCTGATGACCCCGCAGGCCTCCAGCCTCAGCGACCAGGAGATCGCCGACCTGGCGGCCTACTTCGGTTCGCGCCCGTCGCAGCTGAAGGACCTCAGCCAGGCGTATTGATCCGCTGCTTGGGCCGCTGCGCGGCTTGTCCAGGCAAAAGGCCCGCTTCGGCGGGCCTTTTGCTTGGGCGGGATTCGGGATTGGGGATTCGGAGCGGCCCCTGGGCGTGCACGACCGCCGGACTGGGGACGGGGCACAATGCCGGGGATGAGTGCCAAGCCTGATGCCAAGCCAGGGGCCGCGCGCGGCCAGGGGACACCGAGCCTGCGCGAGCGCTTCGATGCGCTGCGCAACCTGCTACCGTTCCTGCGCCAGATCTGGGCCACCAGCCCCGGCCTGACCCTGACCAGCCTGGGCCTGCGCCTGGTCCGCTCGCTGCTGCCGGTGCTGATGCTCTACATCGGCAAGCTGATCATCGACGAGGTGGTGCGCCTGGCCGGGCTCGGCCTGGGCCTGGACCGGCTCGGCGATGCCCTGCGCTCGGGGCAGCTGTCGCCGCTGCTGTGGCTGCTGGCGCTGGAGCTGGCGGTGGCCGTGGGCTCGGACCTGACCGGACGCCTGGTCGCCTATGCCGACGGCCTGCTGTCGGAGCTGTTCACCAATGCCAGCAGCGTGCGCCTGATGGAACACGCCGCCATCCTGGACCTGGAGGACTTCGAGGACCCGGACCTGCAGGACAAGCTGGACCGCGCCCGGCGCCAGACCATGAGCCGGATGAACCTGATGAGCCAGCTGTTCGGCCAGGTCCAGGACGCGGTCACCGTGGTCAGCTTCGCCGTGGGCCTGCTGGTCTACGCACCGTGGCTGATCCTGCTGCTGGCCCTGGCGCTGGTGCCGGCGTTCGTCGGCGAGGCGCATTTCAACGCACTGGGCTACTCGCTCAACTTCCAGTGGACCCCGGAACGGCGCCAGCTCGAATACCTGCGCCAGACCGGCGCCAGCGTGGAAACGGCCAAGGAGGTCAAGATCTTCAACCTCCACCGCTTCCTGATCGACCGCTACAAGGTCCTGGCGGAGCGGTTCTACCTGGCCAACCGCGCCCTGGCCCGGCGCCGTGCGCTTTGGGGCACGCTGCTGGCCGCGCTGGGCACCCTGGGCTACTACGTGGCCTACGGCTACATCGCCTGGCGCACGGTGCGCGGTGACTTCAGCATCGGCGACCTGACCTTCCTGGCCGGCAGCTTCATGCGCCTGCGCCAGCTGCTGGAAGGCCTGCTGGTGGGCTTTTCCCAGGTCGCCGGCCAGGCCCTCTACCTGGACGACCTGTTCTCGTTCTTCGAGATCGAGCCGGAGATCGCCTCGCGCCCGGACGCGGTGCCGGTGCCCCGGCCCATCCGCGAGGGCTTCGTGTTCGAGGACGTGGGCTTCCGCTACCCGGGCGCCGGACACTGGGCCCTGCGCGGGCTCAGCTTCGAGCTGCGCGCCGGCGAGGTGCTGGCCCTGGTCGGCGAGAACGGCGCCGGCAAGACCACCCTGGTCAAGCTGCTGGCGCGGCTGTACGACCCGGACGAGGGCCGGATCCTGCTCGACGGCCGCGACCTGCGCGAGTACGACCTGGACGACCTGCGCGCCAACACCGGGGTGATCTTCCAGGACTTCGTGCGCTACCACCTGAGCGCCGGCGAGAACATCGGCGTGGGCCGGATCGAGGCGCTGGACGACATCGAGCGCATCCGCGACGCCGCCCGCCGCGGCATGGCCGACGAGGTGGTCCAGGCCCTGCCGCTGGGCTACGACCAGCTGATCGGGCGCCGCTTCAAGAACGGCGTGGACCTGTCCGGCGGGCAGTGGCAGAAGCTGGCCATCGCCCGCGCCTACATGCGCGACGCCCAGGTGATGATCCTCGACGAGCCCACCGCGGCGCTGGACGCGCGCAGCGAGTTCGCGGTGTTCCAGCGCTTCAAGGAGCTCTCGCGGGGGCGCACCGCGGTGCTGATCTCGCACCGCTTCTCCAGCGTGCGCATGGCCGACCGCATCCTGGTGCTGTCCGGCGGCCGGGTCGAGGCCAGTGGCACCCACGAGGAGCTGATGGCCGCCGGCGGCCGCTATGCCGAGTTGTTCGAGCTGCAGGCCGCCGGCTATCGTTGACGCTTTGTCCCAAGGAGCGTCGCGCATGCAGCACACCCGGCACCTGCCCTCCCTCCTCGCCCTGGCCCTGGCCGCCACCCTGTCGGCCTGCGACCGCGCGCCGGCACCGGCCGCGGATGCCGCGCAGCCGGCGGAGCCGCAGGTGGTGGAAAGCCAGCAGGGCCAGGCGCGGCTGAGCGTGGTCGCCAGCGGCCTGTCCCATCCGTGGGCGGTTGCGCCTCTGCCGGACGGCGGCTTCCTGGTCACCGAGCGCGGCGGCAACCTGCGCCGGATCGGCGCCGACGGCAGCATCTCCGAGCCGGTCAAGGGCGTGCCGGCGGTCGCCGCGCGCGGCCAGGGCGGCCTGCTGGACGTGGCCCTGGCGCCGGACTTCGCCACCAGCCACCGCATCTACCTGACCTACGCCGAGCCGGGCGAGAACGGCACCTCCGGCACCGCCGCCGCCTACGCCACCCTCGACGGCGACACCCTCACCGAGCTGACCGTCATCTACCGCCAGGAGCCCAAGGTCGACGCCGAGTACCACTACGGCTCGCGCCTGGCCTTCGACGACCAGGGCCATGTCTTCATCAGCCAGGGCGACCGCTCGTTCAAGCCCATGGCACAGCAGCTGGACAAGCTGCAGGGCAAGCTGGTGCGGCTGCGCCTGGACGGCAGCATCCCGGAGGACAACCCGTTCGTCGGCCGCGAGGGCGCGCGCCCGGAGATCTGGAGCTACGGCCACCGCAACTCGCAGGGCCTGGCCTTCGATCCGCGCACCGGCAAGGTGTGGGAGAGCGAGCACGGCCCGCGCGGCGGCGACGAGATCAACCTGCCCCTGCCCGGCCTCAACTACGGCTGGCCGCTGGCCACCCACGGCATCGACTACTCCGGCCAGCCGATCGCCGAGGCCCGCGGCAAGGAATACGAGGGCACCGAGTCCCCGCACCACGTGTTCGAGATCTCCCCGGGCCTGTCCGGCATGGCCTTCTACACCGGCCGCGAGGGCAAGCCATGGAACGACAGCCTGTTCCTGGGCGCGCTGGCCCACCGCAACCTGATCCGGCTGCAGCTGGACGGCGACCGCGTGGTCGGCGAGGAGCGCCTGCTGCAGGACCTGGGCGAGCGCATCCGCGACGTCCGCGCCGGCGCCGACGGCAACCTGTACCTGGTCACCGACGAGGACAACGGCAAGCTGCTGAAACTGGAGCCGCCGCGGGACTGAGCCGCGCGGGGGGCGGCGCCGCTGGCGCCGCCCCGTTCCGCCGTTTGATCAGGCGCAAGGGTCGGGACGGGGCGGTCGGCTACAATGGGCGGCGAACCAGAACCGGCAATCCCTCCCCGATGTCATCCGCCTACGGCACCGAAACGGTGCTCGACGTCCGCCACTGGACCGACGCCTACTTCAGCTTCACCACCACCCGCGACGACGGATTCCGCTTCGACAACGGCCAGTTCGTGATGATCGGCCTGCCCACCGAGAGCGGGAAGCCGATCCTGCGCGCCTATTCCATCGCCAGCGCCAACTGGGAAGAACAGCTGGAGTTCTTCTCGATCAAGGTGCAGGACGGCCCGCTGACCTCGCGCCTGCAACACATCAAGCCCGGCGACAGCATCCTCATCGGGCGCAAGCCCACCGGCACCCTGCTGATCAGCGACCTGCACCCGGGGCGCAACCTGTACCTGCTGGGCACCGGCACCGGCCTGGCGCCGTGGCTGTCGGTGATCAAGGACCCGGAGACCTACGAACGCTTCGAGCGCGTGGTGCTGTGCCACGGCGTGCGCCACGTGCAGGACCTGGCCTACCGCGACTACTTCGAGAAGGAACTGCCCAACCACGAGATCCTGGGCGAGATCATCCGCGACAAGCTGGTGTACTACCCGGCGGTCTCGCGCGAGGAGTTCCCGAACCGCGGTCGCCTGACCGACCTGATGGCCAGCGGCGAGATGATGCGCACCCTTGGCCTGGAGCCGCTGGACCCGGAGCACGACCGCGCCATGATCTGCGGCAGCCCGCAGATGCTGGCCGACTTCCGCGCCCTGCTGGACAGCCGTGGCTTCACCGCCTCCCCGCGCATCGGCAGCCCGGGGCAGTACGTGTTCGAGCGCGCCTTCGTCGAGAAGTAAGCCCGAGCCCTTGCGCGCGGCCCGCCGGGATGCCATGTCCCGGCAGGCGCCGCGCGCCCGGTGCCGCCGCCGGTACTCGTCGCATGCCTTTGGTCATGCCCCCTCCCCCGGCAGGCTGGGGTAACCTTGCAGGGTTTGTTTCCCCAGGAACTGCTTTGCATGAAGAAAACCGGCCTCTCCCTGGCACTTGCCGCCGCCCTTGGACTGGGCATCACCGCCTGCACCAGCACCGAGGGCCCCGCGCCCGGTAGCACCGGGACCGCCTCCGCCGAGGCCCTCCAGGGCAACCCGTTCCTGGCCGCAAGCGACCTGCCCCTGCAGTACCCGCGCTTCGACCAGATCAAGGACGAGCACTTCGGCCCGGCCTTCGACTTCGGCATGGCCGAGCAGCTGGAGGAGATCGAGGCGATCGCCTCCAACGGCGAGCCGCCGACCTTCGAGAACACCATCGTCGCCCTGGAGAACAGCGGCCAGGTGCTGGACCGCGCCCGCGCCGTGTTCTTCAACCTGGTCGGCACCGACACCAACGACGCGCGCAAGGCGATCCAGGCCGAGTACTCGCCGGGGTTCGCCGCGCACCGCGACGCGATCATGCTCAACGGTGCCCTGTTCGCCCGGATCAAGGCCCTGTACGAGCAGCGCGAGGGCCTGGGCCTGGACGCCGAGGCGCTGCGCCTGGTCGAGCGCTACTACACCGACTTCGTCCGCGCCGGCGCCAACCTGTCCGACGCCGACAAGGCGCGCCTGAAGGAGATGAACGCCGAGCTGGCCAAGCTGGGCACCCAGTTCGACCAGAACGTGCTCAACGAGGTCAACGCCTCCGCCGTGGTGTTCGACAGCGCCGACGAGCTGGCCGGCTCGACCGGGGCCCAGATCGCCGCCGCCGCCGAGGAGGCGAAGAAGCGCGGCCTGGAAGGCAAGTACGTGGTGACCCTGCTCAACACCACCGGCCAGCCGCCGCTGAGCTACCTGGAGAACCGCGAGTCCCGCCGCCGCATCCACGAGGCCTCGGTCAACCGCGGCGCGCGCGGCAACGAGTTCGACAACACCGCCATCGTCGCCCGGGTGATGAAGCTGCGCGCCGAGCGCGCCGCCCTGCTCGGCTACCCGAACCACGCCGCGTTCGCGCTGGAGCAGGCCACCGCCAAGACCCCGCAAGCGGTGAACGAGATGCTGGGCAAGCTGGCCCCGGCCGCGGTCGCCAACGCCAGGCGCGAGGCCGCCGAGCTGCAGAAGATGATCGACCGCGAGCAGGCGGCCAAGGGCGAGCCGGGCTTCAGGCTCGAGGCCTGGGACTGGGCCTACTACACCGAGAAGGTGCGCAAGGCCACCTACGACTTCGACGAATCGCAGCTCAAGCCCTACTTCGAGATGAAGAGCGTGCTGGAGAACGGCGTGTTCTTCGCCGCCAACCAGCTGTACGGCATCAGCTTCAAGGAGCGCACCGACCTGCCCAAGTACCACCCGGACACCTGGGTGTACGACGTGTTCGACGCCGACGGCAGCCAGCTGGCGATCTTCATCTTCGACCCGTACGCGCGCGCCTCCAAGCGTGGCGGTGCCTGGATGAACTCCTACGTCGGCCAGTCGAAGCTGCGCGGCACCCGGCCGGTGGTGGCCAACCACCTCAACATCCCCAAGCCGGCCAGTGGCCCGACCCTGCTGACCTGGGACGAGGTCACCACCATGTTCCACGAGTTCGGCCATGCCCTGCACGGCATGTTCTCGGACGTGACCTACCCGTACTTCGGCGGCACCGCCGTGCCGCGCGACTTCGTCGAGTTCCCCTCGCAGGTCAACGAGATGTGGGCCGACTGGCCGTCGGTGCTGGCCAACTACGCCAGGCACCACGAGACCGGCGAGCCGATGCCGCGCGAGCTGCTGGAGAAGGTCCAGGCCACGGCCACCTTCAACCAGGGCTTCGCCACCACCGAGTACCTGGGCGCGGCCATGCTCGACCAGCGCTGGCACCAGGTCGGCGCCGACCAGCTGCCGGAGGCCGACGGGGTGATGAAGTTCGAGGCCGACGCCCTGGCCGCCGACGGCATCGCCTACGCGCCGGTGCCGCCGCGCTACCGCACG
Organism: Pseudoxanthomonas sp. SGT-18; assembly: GCF_003931645.1. Lineage (NCBI taxonomy): Bacteria > Pseudomonadati > Pseudomonadota > Gammaproteobacteria > Lysobacterales > Lysobacteraceae > Pseudoxanthomonas > Pseudoxanthomonas sp. SGT-18. The sequence goes on from NZ_RRYJ01000006.1 coordinate 112,410, forward strand.
CCGTACTTCAGCCACATCATGGGCGGCTATTCGGCCGGCTACTACGCCTACATCTGGTCCGAGGTGCTGGACGCCAACACCCAGGAGTGGATGCGCCAGCACGGCGGCCTGAAGCGCGAGAACGGCGACCACTTCCGCGCCACCCTGCTGTCGCGCGGCGGCACCCGCGACGCGCTGGACCTGTTCGCCGACTTCGCCGGGCACGAGCCGCGGATCGAACCGCTGCTCAAGAAGCGCGGCCTGGACCAGGCCGGCCGCTGAAGGCCACGCAGGCGCCACCTCCGGGTGGCGTCTTCGTCCCGGCCGCCGCGGTTTTCCACAAGCGGTGTGGATGAAGCTTGAACGAAGCTGTGGATAATCGCCGGCGCGCCAGCAACGGCAAGGCTGTCAAGAGGGTTGGCGAAAATTTCGCCAACCCTCAGCGCGGCACCGCCAGTCCCCCCGGCACGCCCTCCGGCGACATCAGCACCTGCCACAGCTGCGCCTGGCGCGCGCGGAAGGTGGCCATGGAGCCGGCCAGGTAGAACCGCCACATGCGCCGGAAGCGCTCGTCGTAGCGCGGGTCCAGCCGCTCCCAGGCGGCCTCGACGTTGGCGCGCCAGGCCTGCAGGGTGCGGTCGTAGTCGGTGCCGAAGTTGTGCCAGTCCTCGATCACGAACAGGCCCTCGCTGGCGCGGGTGACCTGCGCGGCCGAGGGCAGCATCGAGTTGGGGAAGATGTAGCGCGCGATCCACGGGTCGGTGCGGTTGCGCGAGACGTTGCTGCCGATGCTGTGCAGCAGGAACAGCCCGTGCGGCGGCAGGCAGCGCCGCACCACCTCGAAGTAGGCGCGGTAGTTGCGCACGCCCACGTGCTCGAACATGCCGATCGAGAACACCGCGTCGAAGCGCTCGTCCACGTCACGGTAGTCCTGCAGGCGGATCTCGATCGGCAGGCCGGCGCACAGGCGTTGCGCGTAGGCGGCCTGCTCGGCGGAGATGGTCACCCCTACCCCGGACACGCCGTAGCGCTCGGCCGCGAACTTCAGCGCCTCGCCCCAGCCGCAGCCGATGTCCAGCACGCGCATGCCCGGCTGCAGCCGCAGCTTGCGGCAGACCAGGTCCAGCTTGGCTTCCTGGGCGGCGTCCAGGTCGGCGGCGTCGCGCCAGTAGCCGCAGCTGTAGACCAGGCGCTTGCCGAGCATGGCCGCGTACAGGTCGTTGCCCAGGTCGTAGTGGCGACGCCCCACCTCGCCGCTGCGGCTGCGGGTCTGCGGATTGCTCAGGCGCGCGACCAGCACGTCGCGCAATTCGGCCAGGCCGCGTACCTTCTCCCCCAGCCGCGCCTGGATCAGGCGCAGCAGCAGGCCGTCCAGCGAGCCGGTGTCCCACCAGCCGTCCATGTAAGACTCGCCCAGTCCCAGCGAGCCCTGCGCCAGCAGGCGCGTCCACAACCGCTCGTCACGTGGCTGCAGGTCCCATTCGCGATCCCCGCCGATCCTGACGTCCGCTTCGGCAAGCAACGCTTCGACCCGACGCCTGGCAAGGGATCCCGCCCCCATCAGCGTCCTCCTACTGCACGAACAGTGCCTGGTACTCCCCGGCCACGTAGGGCAGCAGCGTCGCGGCCGGCACCTGGGCGTACTGTACCCCGTCCGCGTAGGGGCCGACCTGGTAGGGCGGGAACACGAAGCGCAAGGCCGCGATCCGCCCGTCGGGGGCCGGCACCGGCTCGAACTGGGCGAAGTTGGCCGGATCCGGCCCGGTCCCCTCGTCGATCATCCGCAGCGCCGAATCCAGCAGGCTCTTGCGCTCCTGCGGGCTCAGCGCCCCGTCGATCGCGCGTACCTGGGCGGACGCGGCCAGCTGCTCGGCCACCTGGCGCGCCACCACCTGCCACCCTTCCGCCGAGGGGACCAGGCGCTCGGCGGTCAGCATCTCGCCGCGCCCGGGCAACCACACGAAGCGCGCCACCAGCGGCTGGCCGTGGGCGCCGCCGGTGTAGACGCTGCCGTCGGCGGCCACCGCAACAAGCTGCGGGCTCTGCATCAGCAGGCGGAAGCCCAGGGACAGGTCGTACGGTGCCGCCGGCGGTGCGTCCAGTGCCTCCACCGCCTGCATCAGCTCCTCGCGTGCCTGCTGTGCATAGGCCTGCAGGGCGGCCGCCAGTCCCGGATAGGCCTCCATCCCGGGCGGATAGCTGATGCCCACCATGTAGCGCGGGTCGCGCTCGATCACGTCCTCCAGCCGCACCGGCGCAGCCGGGGCCGCACCGGCTGCATCGGGGGCGACCACGTCCTCCGCCGGCGCGGCGGGGGCCGGCGCGGAGTCGTCGCGGCAGGCGGCCAGGGGCAGGATCAGGAGGGACAGGACGGTCCAGGTCCGGATGCGGCTCATGCATGTTTCCTTGGCGGGCGCCGCCGGCGCGCGCCTTCAACCGGCAAGGGTGTCGGCGAACTCGGGGTGCCGGGTAACCCAGGTCGCGGCGTACGGACAGGCGGGAACGACGCGCAAGCCCGCCTGGCGCGCGTGCTCGAAGGCGGTGCGGACCAGCTCCCCGGCGATTCCCCTGCCGCCGATGGCCTGCGGCACCAGCGTGTGGTCGATCAGCATCAACCCGCCCTCCAGCCGGTAGGACAGTTCGGCCTGTTCGCCGTCGGCTTCGGCCAGGAACCGGCGCGTGGCCGGGTCGTGGCGCACGGAAGGAGTCGCGGACTGGATGTTCATCGGCACCCCCTGTTGTCGGCGCGCGCCATTCTCCGCAGGCGGCGACAAACCCGCGTGAGGGCCGGACTTGCAAGCGCAACCGTGCTGAGGTTTGATTCAGCCATGTGAAGACGGCCGCAAAACAGACGGCTCATGGGCATACCGCAGCCACCGGGCGACGCGAGGTCGCCGCAACAACAGCAGCAATGGGACCAGGCCGAGGCCTCCCTGCTGGAAGGCCTCTACCAGATGGCCGTGGACGGCCGCACCGAAACCTCCGAGTGCAGCCGCCTGGCTTCGGATGTCTACCGCCGGCTCGAGGCGGCCTACAGCGACGAGCCACCGGCCAGCCCGGAACCCTCGCCCGCCGCCTGAACAGGCGGCGGGCGCCGGGATCAGCGCTGGTCGCGGCGGCGCTGGTTGCGGCGGTCGTGGGTGCTGGCGCTGCCCTGGGTCGCCCGCGCGCGGATCTCGCCCTGGTGCAGCTCCTGCTGCTTGCCCGCCACGTCGGGCGAGGCCTCCGCCGTGACCGTGCTCCCGCCGCTGGCCTGCTGGCCGTCCAGCAGGCGCCAGGCAGGCACCTGGCGCGCCTGCTCGTTGTGTGCCTCGAGCAACTCGTGCGTGCGCTGCAAGGCCTCTTCGGGCGTGAGCCTGCGCGGGCGCCGCCGGGCGCCGCCCGCCGCCCTGCGTGGCGTCTTCGCGGCGCGGGCAGCGGTGGACTTCCTGGCCGCGCCCTTCTTCGCAGCCACCTTCTTCGTGGCTACCTTCCTCGTCGGGGCCTTCTTCGTCGCAGTCTTCCTGGCCGTGGCCTTCTTCGTGGCGCTCTTCCTGGCTGCCGCCTTGCGCGCTGGCGCCTTCCCGGCGACGGTCTTGCGCGCGGACGTCCTTGCCGGCGCCTTACGGGCAGTCGACTTCCCGGCGACGGCCTTCTTGGCCGTTGCCTTCTTGGCCGTTGCCTTCTTCGCCGTTGCCTTCTTGGCCGTGGCTTTCCTGGCGGTGGCTTTCCTGGCCACCGTCCTCTTCGCGGCGGTCGTGCCGGCGGCGCTCCTGCGCGCCGCGGTCTTCTTCGCCGCGCTCGCGCCGGACTTGGTGCCCGACGCCGCCTTCTTCCCGGCGGAACCAGCCGCGCGGCGCGCGGGAGCCTTTCGTGTCGCCATGGGTGCCTCCGTCGCTGGGTCGCCCCGCGAGGCTGGCATGCCCGGCATTCAGGCCAGGTGATCCCCGCTCAGCGGAAGCGCGGGTTGACCAGCTGCTCCCAGAACACCTGCAGCACCTGCGGCTCCATCGCCACCATGAACAGTACGCCGTAGGCGGCACCGGCCAGGTGCGCGCTGTGGTTGATGTTGTCGCCGCCGCGGCGGTCCATCCAGATGCTGTAGCCGACGTAGAACAGCGCGTACAGCACCGCCGGCATCGGGATGAAGAACACGAAGATCAGCGACCACGGCGAGACCATGATGAAGGCGAACAACACCGCCGACACCGCGCCCGATGCGCCCAGGCTGAAGTAGCGCGGGTTGTCCTGGTTCTTCAGGTAGCTGGGCAGGATCGCCACCACGATGGCCGACAGGTAGAACAGCAGGAAGGTCAGCGGACTGCCGGTCAGCTGCAGCATCAGGCGCTCGATCAGGCGCCCGAAGAAGAACAGCGTGACCATGTTGAACAGCAGGTGGGGGAAGTCCGCGTGCAGGAAGCCGTGGGTCAGCAGCCGCCAGTATTCGCGCTGGCGGGCGATGGCCGGCGGCCACAGGATCAGGCGGTCGACCACGCGGCGGTCGTTGAATGCCCGCCAGGACACCAGCACGGTGACGGCAATCAGGGCCAGGGTCACGAGGGATTGCATGCTTGCTCAGGCCTTGCGGTAGTTGTCCTGCATCGGATAGCGGCGGGCGTAGGCGGCGAACGCCAGCGCGGCGAGGAAGGCGAAGCCGGCGAAGAAGAACATCAGGAACGCGTTCTCGCTCAGCCCGGTGCCGGCGATGCGGCCGATCACCGCCTCGTTGCGCACCGCCGCGTTGGTCAGCAGCACCCACAGGCTGCCGAAGGTGCTGGTCAGGTACCAGAAGGCCATGATCACGCCCTTCATCGCGTGCGGCGCCTGGCTGTAGGCGAATTCCAGCGCGGTGGCCGAGACCAGGATCTCGCCGAAGGTCAGCAACAGGTAGGGCAGGCCCTGCCACGCCAGCGAGACCGGGGCGCCGCCGTCGATCTGCAGCTGCAGCACGGCGGCCACGATCCAGGACGCGCCGGAGATTGCGATGCCCCAGCCCATCTTGCGCAGCGGCGTGATCCGGAAGCCCAGCCGCTCCAGCAGCGGGAACAGCACCAGGTTGTTGAACGGGATCAGCAGCATCACCAGCATCGGGTTCAGCGCCTGCATCTGCGCCGCGTCCTGCACCAGCCAGCTGGGCCACCACGGGGCGTCGTGCGGGATCACCATCTCCCGGCCCTGGATGATCCAGGTCGAGGCCTTCTGGTCGAACAGCGACCAGAACGGGGTGACCAGCGCGAACACGATGATGATGCGCAGCACCGCGCGCACGCCGTCCACCGCCAGGTCCGGATGCACCCCGCGGGCGCGCTCCAGCTGCAGCGAGGCGCCCCAGCCGCCCAGCGCGATCACCACGCCCAGCGCCAGGCAGGCGGTGATGACGAAGTTGAAGCCGGCCGGCCAGGCGCGCAGCCCGGTGGTGGCCGACAGCGCCCACAGCAGCAGCATCGCCGCCGCCACGGCCACGCCGGCCAGCGCCACGAACAGCCCCGGGCGGCCCTGGCCGGGCCGGCGCGCGCGCAGCGCGGTCTTGACCACCTCGAAGAACGCATGCGGGTCGCGCCCGGCCGCCGGCACGTTGACGTAGCGCCGGCGCCCCAGCCAGAACACGAAGGTGGCGACGAACATCAGCGCGCCAGGGATGCCGAACGCCACCGCCGGGCCGAAGTGGCGCAGGAACAGCGGCGACAGCAACGAGGCGAAGAACGAGCCGAAGTTGATGATCCAGTAGAACGCGTCGAAGACGACCTTGGCCTTGTCCTTGTTGCCCTGGTCGAACTGGTCGCCGCAGAAGCTCACCACCAGCGGCTTGATGCCGCCGGAGCCGAGCGCGATCAGGAACAGGCCGGTGTAGAAGCCGGTGGCGTTGTTCTCGAACAGCGCCAGGCAGGCGTGGCCGGCGCAATAGACCAGCGAGAACCACAGGATCGTGTGGTACTTGCCGAAGAAGCGGTCGGCCAGCCATCCCCCCAGCAACGGGAAGAAGTACACGCCGATCACGAACATGTGGAAGATGTCCTTGGCCGCGCCGTCGCGCTCCGGTCCGGCCGGCAGGTATCCCAGCAGCGCCGAGCTGATCAGGAACGGCACCAGGATGTTGCGCATGCCGTAGAAGCTGAAGCGCTCGCACGCCTCGTTGCCGATGATGTAGGCGATCTGGCGGGGCATGCGCCCCTGGCCGGCGGTGGTGGTGCTCATCCCGGGTCCGTCGCAAAAGAAACTGAGGGTACCCGATCCCGGCCCCGCGCCGGTACCGCCGCCAGCCATGGCTGCCGCCCGCCGGCGGCGCTGGCATCATGGCCGTTTTCGCCCCTGGTACCGCCGATGTCGTTCCGTTTCCGCCTCCCTCCGGCCTGGCTGCTGGTCGCGGCCTGCGCCCTGCCGCTCCCCGCCCCCGCTTCCGCCGATCCGCTGTCCACCGTGGCCGAGCGCTCCGGCTTCCAGCGCACCGGCCGCTACGACGAAGTCCCGGCGCTGGCCGCCGCCTTCCAGGCGCGCTGGCCGGACAAGGTGCGCGCGCTGAGCTTCGGCACCACGCCCGAGGGCCGGCCCATGCAGCTGCTGGTGGTCACCGCCACCGGCGCGTTCGAGCCGGAGCAGGCGCGCCGCCGCAAACTGCCGGTGGTGCTTGTCCAGGGCGGCATCCACGCCGGCGAGATCGACGGCAAGGACGCCGGCTTCCTGGCCCTGCGCGAGATCCTGGAAGGCAAGGCCGCCCCGGGCGTGCTGGACAAGGTGGTCTGGCTGTTCGTGCCGGTGTTCAACGTCGACGGCCACGAGCGCTTCGGCGCCTGGAACCGCCCCAACCAGCGCGGCCCGGAGGAGATGGGCTGGCGCACCACGGCCCAGGGCTACAACCTCAACCGCGACTACCTCAAGGCCGACTCGCCGGAGATGCAGGCCATGCTGGCCCTGGTGCGGCAGTGGGACCCGCTGGCGATGGTCGACCTGCACGCCACCGACGGCGCCCAGTTCGAGCACGACGTGTCGGTCCAGGTCGAGCCGGTGCATGCCGGCGACGAGGCCCTGCGCCAGGCCGGCCGCCAGTGGCGGGACGGGGTGATCGCCGACCTCGCCCGCGCCGGCTCGCTGCCGCTGGACTTCTACCCGTCCTTCATCGTCGAGGACGACCCGGCCTCCGGCTTCGCCGACGACGTCTCGCCGCCGCGCTTCTCGCACGGCTACTTCCTGCTGCGCAACCGCTTCGGCATGCTGGTGGAGACGCATTCCTGGCGCACCTATCCCGAGCGCGTGCGCACCACCCGCAACGCGGTGGTCTCGGTGCTGGAGCAGATGGCCAGGCACGGCGCCCGCTGGCGCGCCCTGGCCGAGGCCGCCGATGCCCGCGCCGCGCGGCTGGCCGGGCGCAGCGAGGCGCTGGCCTGGGATACCACCGACCAGGCCCGCACCATCGACTTCCGCGGCTACGCCTACACCCGCACGCCCTCGGAAGTGTCCGGCGCGCTGATGACCCGCTACGACGAGACCACGCCGCAGGTCTGGAAGCTGCCGCTGCGCGACCAGGTGGTGCCCACCCTGGAGGCAACCGTCCCCGCCGGCGGCTACCTGGTGCCGCCGGCCTGGGCAGCGCGGGTGCAGCCGCTGCTGGACATCCACGGCGTGCAGTACCGGCGCCTGGACGCGCCGCGCCCGGCGCTGCCGGTGCGGGCCTTCCGCGCCGAGTCCATCACCTTCGCCGCGCATTCCTCCGAAGGCCACCAGCGGGTCGAGCTGCAGGGCCGCTGGCAGGATGAGCGCCACGACGTCCCCGCCGGCAGCCTGTACGTGCCCGCGGCCCAGCCGCTGGCGCGCCTGGTGCTGGCCATGCTCGAACCGCAGGCGCCGGACTCGCTGGCCGCCTGGGGCGCGTTCAACAACGCCTTCGAGCGCAAGGAGTACATGGAGGACTACGTGGCCGAGCAGGTCGCGCGCGAGATGCTGCGCGACCCGGCGCTGCGGCGCCAGTTCGAGTCGCGCCTGGCCTCCGACCCGGAATTCGCCGCCGACCCGGCCGCGCGCCTGGAGTTCTTCTACCGCCGGCACCCGGCCTGGGACGAACGCTACGGCCTGTACCCGGTGCTGCGGCTGGAGCAGCCACTGCGCTGAACGCCTGCGGGCTTAATGATTCGAACACGCCGCCTTCGCGCCTGCGCGGCAGGGGAGCGCCTAAGGTGTCCGCTCCCTTCCCCCACCCCAGGAGCCCCCATGAGCAAGCTCACCGGCAAGCGCGTCGCCATCCTCGCCAGCAACGGTTTCGAGGAATCGGAACTGCTCGAGCCCTTGCGCGCCCTGCGCGACAACGGCGCGGAAGTGGACGTGGTCTCGCCCGAGCAGGGGCAGATCCAGGGCATGCGCCACTTCGACAAGGGCGACACGGTGGCGGTGGACCAGGCCGTGGCCGAGGCCGACGCCTCCGACTACGACGCCCTGGTGATCCCGGGCGGGCTGTTCAATCCCGACGCGCTGCGCGCCGACGAGCACGCGATCCGCTTTACCCGCTCGTTCTTCGAGGCCGGCAAGCCGGTCGGCGCGATCTGCCACGGTCCCTGGGTGCTGGCCGACGCCGGCGTGGTCGGCGACCGCGAACTGACTTCGGTGCCCAACATCCAGCGCGACCTGCAGAACGCCGGCGCGCGCTGGGTCGACCGCGAGGTGGTGGTCGACCAGGGCCTGGTCACCAGCCGCACGCCCGACGACCTGCCGGCGTTCTGCTCCAAGCTGGTCGAGGAGATCGCCGAGGGCCGACACAAGGGCCAGGAGCGCTCGGCATGACCCGCGCCGCGTACGCGCTTGCGCCGTTGCTGGCACTTGTCCTGGCCGGGTGCCAGCGTGATGCCGGACCCGCGGCGGAGGCGCCGCCGCCCGCCAGTCCCGCGGCCGATGCCGCGGCGGCCACCGGGATGGACCCCGCCGGCCCCGGCATGCCCGACGAAAGCGTCGTGGAAAGCCGCTGGCAGTGCGGCGAACAGCACCTGTCCGCCCGCTTCGACAACGGCGCCGGCACCGTCACCCTGACCCACGAGCGCGGCGAACTGGTGTTGCCGCAGGCCCGCTCCGCCTCCGGGGCGCGCTACGCCGACGCCAACGGCAACGAGTTCTGGAACAAGGGCGACGGGGCGACGCTGACCCTGTCCGGCCAGGAGGCCCGGCAGTGCCAGGAGGTCGCCGCCGGCACGGGCTGAGCGCCGGCGTAGTCCCCCAGACGCAACGGCCCGCCGGATGGCGGGCCGTCCTGCATCCGCGGTCGGGCGCCTCAGGCGGCGGCCGAGGCGCGCAGCGCCGCGATCCGCTCCGCCAGCGGCGGATGGCTCAGGAACAGCCGGCGCAGGCCCTCGCCCATGCCGCCGGCGATACCGAAGGCGGCGATCTGGTTCGGCAGGGTGCTGTGGCCGTGGTTGAGCGCCAGCTTCTCCAGCGCCGCGATCATCTTGTGGCGGCCGGCCAGCTGCGCGCCGCCGGCGTCGGCGCGGAACTCGCGCCGGCGCGAGAACCACATCGCGATCATGGTCGCGAACAGGCCGAACACCATCTCCAGCACCAGCACGATGGCGAAGTAGGCCATGCCGCGGCCCTCGCCCTCGCGGTTGCCGGACAGGTAGCCGTCGACGATGCCGCCGACCACCCGCGCCAGCACGATCACGAAGGTATTGAGCACGCCCTGCAGCAGGGCCATGGTCACCATGTCGCCGTTGGCCACGTGCGCGATCTCGTGGCCCAGCACCGCCTCGGCCTCGTCCGCGCTCATGTTGCGCAGCAGGCCGGTGGACACCGCTACCAGCGCGTTGTTGCGGTTGGCGCCGGTGGCGAAGGCGTTGATTTCCGGGGCATCGTAGATCGCCACCTCGGGCATGCCGATGCCGGCGGCCTGGGCCTGGCGGCGCACGGTATCGACCAGCCAGCGCTCGGCCTCGCTGCGCGGCTGGGTGATGACGTGGGCGCCGGTGGCGCGCTTGGCCATCCACTTGGAGGTCAGCAGCGAGACCAGCGAGCCGCCGAAGCCGAACATCGCGCCGAGTACCAGCAGGCCGGCCATCTGGTCCGGGCTGACGCCCAGCAGCGACATCACGATGCTGGCCAGGAACAGCACGGCGAGGTTGGTCGCGAGGAACAACGCGATACGGGTAAACACGAAACGGACTCCGGTGGGTTGCGTCGATGACACCGGGAAGATGGGCATGGCCACGCTTGAAATCAAGTGCGGCCGGCCGCGACCATGGCGCGATGGCGCAGGCATCCCAGGCATCCGACGTTCCCTACCGCGGCCGCTTCGCGCCCTCGCCCACCGGTCCGCTGCACGCCGGCTCGCTGCTGGCCGCGTTTGGCAGCTGGCTGTTGGCGCGCGCTGCCGGCGGCCAGTGGCTGGTGCGGATCGAGGACGTGGACCGCCCGCGCGAGGTGCCCGGAGCCGCCGAAGCGCAGCTGGCCACCCTGTCGGCCTTCGGCCTGGAGTCCGACCTGCCGGTGGTGCGCCAGAGCGAGCGCGAGCCCCTGTACCGCGCCGCCCTGGAGCGCCTGCTCGAGGCCGGCTTGGCCTTCCCCTGTTCCTGCAGCCGCAGCGACCTGGCCGCGGCCGGCGGAGTCCACCGCCGCTGCGTCGCCGCCGCCCCGCGCCCGCGGCCGGCGGTGCGGCTGCGGGTGGCCGACGGCAGCCAGGTCGCCTTCGAGGACGGCCTGCAGGGGCGCTTCGCCCAGGACGTGGACCGGGAGGTCGGCGACTTCGTCCTGCTGCGCGCCGACGGGTTCTGGGCGTACCAGCTGGCGGTGGTGGTCGACGACGCCGAGCAGGGGGTGACCGACGTGGTCCGCGGTGCCGACCTGCTCGATTCCACCCCGCGCCAGATCCTCCTGCAGCGCGCGCTGGGCCTGCCCACCCCGCGCTACCTGCACCTGCCCCTGCTGCTGGACGCCTCCGGGCACAAGCTGTCCAAGTCCAGCGCCGCGCTGCCGGTCGATCCCGCGGATCCGCTTCCCGCACTGCGTCATTGCTGGACCCTGCTGGGCCAGGACCCGGCACCGCTACGGGGCGAAAAACGGTTGGATGCACTGCTATGGCGCGCGATTTCGCACTTCGATCGTGCAAGGCTGCCGGCGCGCTTGCACTTTCATCAGCCCCTCACTACAACTTCGCCGGACATGTCTGAATAGCCGGGGCACCCGGCAGGGGCCTTGATGAACAGTCGCGTCGCACTTGTTACCGGCGGAACCGGCGGAATCGGCACCGCCATCTGCAAGCGCCTGGTGGACATGGGCCACCGCGTCGCAACCAATTACCGCAACGAGGAAAAGGCCCTGGCCTGGCAGCAGCAGATGCGCGAGGCCGGCTACGAAATCACCCTGGTCCCCGGCGACGTCGGCACCCCGGAGGGCGGTGCCGCCCTGGTGCGCGGGGTCGAGCAGGCGCTGGGGCCGATCGAGATCCTGGTCAACAACGCCGGCATCACCCGCGACACCACCTTCCACCGCATGAGCGCCGAGCAGTGGCACGAGGTGGTCAACACCAACCTCAACTCGGTGTTCAACGTCACCCGCCCGGTGATCGAGGGCATGCGCGAGCGCAAGTGGGGCCGGATCGTCCAGATCAGCTCGATCAACGGCCTCAAGGGCCAGTACGGCCAGGCCAACTACGCCGCGGCCAAGGCCGGCATGCACGGCTTCACCATCTCCCTGGCGCGCGAGAACGCCAGGCTGGGCATCACCGTCAATACCGTTTCCCCCGGCTACGTGGCCACCGACATGGTCATGGCGGTGCCGGAGGAAGTCCGCGCCAAGATCGTGGCCGACATCCCCACCGGCCGCCTGGGCCGGCCCGAGGAAATCGCCTACGCGGTCGGTTTCCTGGTCGCCGAGGAGGCCGCCTGGATCACCGGCTCCAACCTGGACATCAACGGCGGCCACCACATGGGCTGGTAGCCCGTCAAGGGGACGGGCGGCAGTTGCATGCGCTGCTGCGGTGCGCCATGCTCGGGCAACGTTGAAGACCCGAGTGAGCGCTCTAGATGGCTGCCACCCGCATCATCAAGAAGTACCCGAACCGCCGGCTGTACGACACCGAAATCTCCAGCTACATCACCATCGAGGACGTGCGCCAGCTGATCCTGGACGGCGAGTCCTTCGAGGTCCGCGACGCCAAGAGCGGCGAGGACCTGACCCGTTCGGTCCTGCTGCAGATCATCGCCGAGCAGGAGCAGGACGGCGAACCCATGCTGTCCACCCAGCTGCTGAGCCAGATCATCCGCTTCTACGGCGACTCGCTGCAGGGCTTCATGGGCAACTACCTGGAGCGCAGCATGCAGCTGTTCCTGGAACAGCAGCAGACCTTCCGCCAGCAGATGGGGAACCTGCTGGGGCAGACGCCGTGGACGGCGATGAACCAGCTCACCGAGCGCAACCTGGAACTGTGGCAGGAGTTCCAGCGCGGACTGGCCGGCAGCCTCGGCCGCCCGACCACGCCCCGCGAGCGCGACACCACCCCGCCCGGCAAGACCCGCCGCTAAGGTCGCCCGCTGCCGGCGTCACTGCCGGCAGAACCTCTCCCGGTACTCCATGGCTCTGGGCATCAGCGCCTGCAGGGTCTGGATGCGCGTGCCCGGGTTCGGGTGGGTGGAAGCGAACTCCGGCGGCGCCTGCCCGCCGGAGGCGCCGGACATCCGCTCCCACAGCCCGATCGCCGCGTTCGGGTCGTAACAGGCGGCCGCCGCCAGCATCAGCCCGACCTCGTCGGCCTGGGTCTCGTGGGTGCGCGCATACGGCAGCAGGTAGCCGTAGCCCATCGCCGCCATGACCATCTGCTGCTGTTGCGGGTCCAGCCCGCCGGCGGCGCCGGCCATCTGCCCGATCTGCGCCAGCTTCTGCTGGCTCATCCGCTGCGCGCCGTGGCGCAGCAGGGCGTGGGCGATCTCGTGGCCCATCACCACCGCCAGCGCGTCCTCGCTCTGTGCCACCGGGAACAGGCCTGTATAGACCGCCATCTTGCCGCCGGGCAGGCAGAACGCGTTGGCCTGGTCGGAAGGAATCACGTTGACGTCCCACTCGAACTGCCGCCAGTGGGTCGGCGCCTCCAGGCCATTGGCCGCGGCCAGCTCCGCAGTGACCTCGTCCACCTTGTCGATCAGCCGCGCGGCGATGCGCGCCACCTGCTGCGCCGCCGGGTCCGAGCGTGGCAGCGGCGGCTCCTGCGCCAGGATCTCCTCGTAGGCCTGCAGCCCCAGCGCGCGTTCCTGCTCCGGGCCCAGGCTGGCGTCGATCAGCACCGTCTGCCCGGTGTACGGGTCCTGGGTGCGGTTGGACAGGTAATAGCAGCCGCCGTAGGCGAGGAAGGCCAGCACCACCACCAGGCGCAGCCCTCCGCCCAGGCCGCCGCCGCGCCGGCGGGCGACCTGCCCGCGGTGAGGATCCATGCGCATCGCTCCCCCCTCCTCTGCCCTAGATGCTGCGCACCACGCGGAAGCCGATGCGCGCGCTGGTCACGTCCGAATCCACCCGCGAACGCCAGGCCGAGCGGGTCTGCGCCGGCGAACCGGCCCAGGAACCGCCACGCACCACCCGCGCCCGGCAACCGGGGTTGTACCAGGGCGCACCGTCGGCCGGGGCGCGCCGGTAGCTGGCATGCCAGCAGTCGGCGACCCACTCGGAAACATTGCCGGCCAGGTCGTGAAGACCCCATGCATTGGGCCGGAAGCGCCCGGCCGGGGCCACGCCCCAGTAGCCGTCGCCATAGCCGGGAAAGGCGTTGTTCCAGGTGCGGCCGCCGGGCGAGACGTCGTCGCCGCCGGTGAAGTTGCCGCTCTCCGGCGGCGGCACGCCGTGGTCGCCCCAGGGATAGCGCCCGGGGTTACCGGCGCGCAGTGCGTACTCGAACTCGGCCTCGCTGGGCAGGCGGTAGTGGCGCCCGGTCTGTTCCGACAGCCAGGCGGCATAGGCCTCCGCGTCGCGCACGCTCACGTGCAGCACCGGGTCGCCGGGGTCGGCGGGGCGGCCGTCGTAGCCGGAACGCCAGTCCACCCCGCTGCGGCGCACGAAGTTGCCGCTGCGCTCGTCGTACACCAGCGAGTTTCCGCGCCGGGTCGCGCGCGGGCGGGCGCCGGCCGATTCCACGAAGCGCGCGAACTCGGCCACCGTCACCTCGGTCAGGGACATGGCGAAGCCGCGGTTGAAGCGCACGTAGTGGGCCGGCTTCTCGGCGTCGGAGGCCAGCGGGTCGGAATCCTCCGAGCCCATCCGGAACGCGCCGTGCGGCACCACCACCATCTGCGGGCCACGGCTGCCGTCGGCCAGGGCGTCGGTGAACACCTGGCCCGGGCGGAACGGGCCGTAGTAGGTGACCAGGTCGATGCGCTCGCGCAGGTTCGCCGCCACCGGGTCGCCCGGGCGGGCGATGCGCAGCACCTCGGCCAGGCGCACGCGGGCGTCGCGCACGCCGTTGGGGCGCAGCAGGTCGCGCAGGGCGGCGTCGCGCAGGCCGGCCACCGCGCGCGCGCGCTGCGCCTCGATCCGCGCGCGCGCATCGGCCACCGCCCCGGCCATGTCGCCGCGCACCGCGCCCGCCTGCTCCAGCCAGCCGGCGGCCGCGTCGAACTCGAGCCGGTCGGCTTCGCCCTGGGCGCGGTCGACCAGGGCGCTTTCCACCGCGCCCAGGCCCTGGCGCGCATCGCGGTCCTGCGGCTCCAGCGCCAGGGCCTCGCGGAACCAGGCCAGGGCCCCGTCCAGCTGGCCGCCGCGCAGGTCCTCGCGCCCGGCGCGCACCAGCGCCGCCACCCGCCGCGCGCGCTCCACCCGCTGCTGCAGGCTGCGCACCCGGCGATCCTCGGCATCCAGGGTGCGCGCCACCGCGGCCAGGGCGACGGCACGCTCCAGGGCGCCGGACTGCGGATCGGTGGCGGCCTCGGCCAGGGCGCGGTCGGCGGCCGCCAGCACCGCCGTGGTGGTACGGCGCAGGCCGTCGCGGGCCTGCCGGTCCTGCGGATCGGTACGCGACAGGGCCAGGTAGATCGGGGCGGCGGCCGCGGCATCCTCGTACAGCCGGCCCTCGCGCAGGGCGGCCTCGGCCTGCCGGCGCAGGGCACGGCGGTCGGCGTCCTCGCCGATCTCCACGGCCGGCGGGGTCCAGGCCTCTACCACGTGGGCGCTTTCGTCGCCGCTGACGGTCACCCTGGGCAGGGCGATGTCCGGCGCTTCCGGCTGCGCCTGCGCGGTGGCGGGGGCCTGGCCGGCAGTCTCGTCCGCGTCCTGCGGCTGCGGGCCGCCGCAGGCGGCCACGCCCAGCAGCATCCCCGTCCACAGCAATGCCCGACCGCTCGCGCGCAAGACGCCTCCCTGGAGAAAACCTGCCGCCCGCCGGCGGATTTGCCGTTAGGCTATCCCAGCCAATACGCGCAAGACCACGCAAGACCGGAATCCCTAAGTGTCAGAAGTCCTCTGGATCGACCAGCCCGCCGAACTGCTGCGCCGCCTGCAGTCGGCGCCCTCCCGCATCGGCCTGGATACCGAATTCATCCGCGAACGCACCTTCTGGCCACGCCTGGCCCTGGTGCAGATGGCCGTGGACGGCGACGTCCTCCTGGTCGACGCCCTCGTCCCCGGCATGGCCGAGGCCATCGCCGCCTGGCTGGACGCCCCCCACGTGCTCAAGGTGATGCACAGCGCCAGCGAGGACCTGGTCACCTTCCGCTGCGCCTGCGGCACCGTGCCGCGGCCAATGTACGACACCCAGGTGGCCGCGGCCCTGGCCGGCTTCGGCGCCGGCATGGGCTACCAGCGCCTGGTCGCCCAGGTCACCGGCACCACGCTGGCCAAGGGCGAGACCCGCTCGGACTGGATGCGGCGCCCGCTGAGCCCCGCCCAGCTGGAGTACGCCGCCGACGACGTGCGCCACCTCGACGCGCTGTACCAGGCCACCCTCGCCCGCCTGCGCGAGCTGGGCCGCGAGGCCTGGCTGGAGGAGGACATGGCCCGCACCGCCGAGCAGGCCGCGCACGACGAGCCGGAGCGGTGGCCACACCTGGGCCTGCGCGCCGCGCAGTTCCTCGATACCGCCGGCCAGCGCCGGCTGTTGCGCCTGCTCCGCTGGCGCGAGCAGCAGGCGCGCGCCCAGGACCATCCCCGCAGCTGGATCCTGGACAACGACCTGGCCCTGGACCTGGCCCGCGACCCGCCGGCCGACGGCACCGCCCTGCAGGCGCGCCTGGAGGCCACGCCCAAGGCCCCGCGCAAGCTCGGCAAGTCGCTGTGGCAGGCCCTGACCACCGCCGTGGCCGACGAGGAGCAGATGCCGGCCGTGGCCGCCGAGCCGGACCGCAACGCGGTGCGCCGGCTGCAGGACGCGGTGGCCCGGCGCAGCGCCGACCTGGGCCTTCCCGACGGAGTCCTGGCCTCGCGCAAGCAGCTGGAAGCCCTGCTGGAGAGCGGCAGCTGGCCGCAGCCCCTGCAGGGCTGGCGCCGGCGCGAACTGGAGCCGGTGCTGCAGCCCTTGCTGGCCCGCACCGGCGCCGCGGGCTAGAATCCGCCCCTTTCCGGGCGGGCCGCGCCCCCGGCTCCGCCCGTTCCGGGCCGCCCGGCGGCCCCGACCGCGGCGCCGGCCGGGCCGGCGTCCCGGCCGCGTCCCGGCCCGCAGCCAGCGCCGGAGCCACTCACCGCAGGAATCCCCCGCCCGCCCCGCACCGGCGTCGCGCCGGTCCCGCGGCGGCTTGCGGCCCCGCCCGGTCGAGAGAACACCGTCCGCCCGATGCAGTCCCAGCCACGCCCCACCCCCAGCGGACCCCGCTTCGTCCGCCAGCTGGCCCAGCTGGCCGGCACGGCGGCCGACGCGCCAGCGCATCCGCTGTCGCAGCTGCTGAGCCACTGGCTGGAATGGAAGCAGGCGGTGGCGCTGGCACGGGTGCTGGACGCACCGGCGGGCACGGGCCCGGCGGCCGTGTCCCCGGCCGTGTCCCCGGCCGGGGACGCGGCGGCGGAACTGGCCGAGGCCCGCGCCGCGCTGGCGCAATCGATCGGCCGCGACCGCGCCTTCGCCGCGCCGCCCGAAGGCCCGCGCCCACCGTTCGAATGGAGCTACTTCCAGCAACGGCACATGGCCCTGCAGCACCTGCTGGAAAGCGGCAGCGGACGCTTGCGCGAGACCCTGCGCCAGCGCCTGGCCGCCCGCTCCCCGGCCCTGGCGCGGCTGGCCGCGGTGGACGCGGTGATGGAACAGGCCCTGGCCCGTCCCACCCGCAGCCTGCTGGGCCGCGCCACCGCGGTGCTGGAACACCGCTTCCAGGAACTGCTGTCCGCCAGCGACGAGGCGCCCGGGACCGAGGCGCCCGCCTGGCTGGAACGCTTCCGCCACGACATGCACGAGCTGCTGCTCGCCGAACTGGATATCCGCCTGCAACCCGCCGAAGGCCTGCTTGCCGCCCTCGGCCCCGCCCCCGATGGAACCCATGCAACGAATCCTCCCTGAACTGGCCACCTTCCTCGCCGGCCTGGCCGTGGTGTGCTGGATCGGCGCCGGCTATGCCGCCGGCCACCCGCTGGCCCTGCTGTTCACCCTGCTGGTGCTGGCCTTCTACCTGTTGGGCGCGCTGGAACTGCGCCGCTACCGCCAGGCCACCACCGGCCTGGAGCGCGCGCTGGACGGTCTGGACGCCGCGCCGGCCAGCCTGGAAGCGTGGCTGGCGCAGCTGGATCCGGGCCTGCGCGAGCCGGTGCGCCTGCGCATCGAGGGCGGCCGCCTGCCACTGCCGGGCCCGGCGCTGGTGCCGTACCTGGTCGGCCTGCTGGTGCTGCTGGGCATGCTCGGCACCCTGCTGGGCATGATGACCACGTTGCGCGGCACTGGCGTGGCCCTGGAAGGCACGGCCGAGCTGGACGCGATCCGCGATGCGCTGGCCGCCCCGGTGCGCGGCCTGGGCTTCGCCTTCGGCACCTCGATCGCCGGCGTGGCCGCTTCGGCCGCGCTGGGCCTGCTGTCGGCGCTGTGCCGGCGCGGCCGCGCGCGCGCCGCGCAGCGCCTGGACGCCGCCGCCGCGGGCGTGCTGCGCCCGTGGTCGCAGGCGTACCAGCGCGAACAGACGGTGCAGCTGCTGCAGGCCCAGGCCGGGCTGCTGCCGGCCCTGGTGGAACGCCTGGAACGGATGGCGGCCGCCCTGGAGCAGCGCGAGGCCGCCAGCGCCGAGCGCCAGCTGGCGCAACAGGAGGCCTTCCACGCCCGCACCGAGGCCACCTTCCGCGAGCTGGCCGGCTCGGTCCAGGCCACCCTGTCCGACAGCGTGGCCGCAAGCGCGCGCGAGGCCCGCGCCGCGGTGCAGCCGGTGCTGGAATCGACCCTGGCGGCGATCGCCGGCCACGCCGAGTCGACCCGCGACAGCGTCACCAACGCGGTGCAGCGGCACCTGGACGGCGCCGGCGAAAGCCTGCGCGCGCTGGGCGGGGAGATCGCCGCGCAGTGGAGCCAGGCGCTGCAGGCCCAGCGCGAAGCCGGCGCGGCCCTGCTGCAGGACCTGCGCGGTGGCCAGGAGCAGCTGGTCCAAGCCATGGGCCAGCAGGCCGAAACCCTGGTGGGGCGGATCGGCGCGCAGCTGGAACAGGCCGGCAGCGGCCTGGCCGCCGGCTGGGAACAGGTGCTGGCGCGCCAGGACGAGGCCAACCGCGCCGCCACCGAACAGCAGCACCAGGCGCTGGCCGAGGCCGCCGGCGCGATCGAGCGCCAGTCCGCCGCCCTGCTGGACTCGCTGGAGCAGGCGCACGCGCAGCTGCAGGCCGCCTTCGCCAGCCAGGAGCAGGAACGCCTGGCCCGCTGGAGCGCCACCCTCGAGCATGCCGGCGCCGCCCTGCGCGAGCAGTGGCAGCAGGCCGGCGAGCAGGCCGCGGCGCGCCAGCAGGCGGTGTGCGACACCCTGGCCAGCACCGCCACGCAGATCAGCGAGCGCACCCAGGCCCAGGCCGAGGCCACCATCGCCGAGATCTCGCAGCTGGCCCGCACCGCCGCCGAGGCGCCGCGGGCCGCGGCCGAGGTCATCACCGAGGTGCGCCGCCAGCTGTCCGAAAGCCTGGCCCGCGACACCGCCCTGCTGGAGGAGCGCAGCCAGCACATGGCCATGTTCGGCCAGCTGCTGGAAGGCGTGAACCGCGCCTCCGGCGAGCAGCGCGCCGCGCTGGAATCGCTGGTCGAGTCCACCGCCTCCCTGCTCGAGCGCACCGGCGCCCGCTTCGAGGAGCAGGTGCAGGCGCGCGGCGGGCAGCTTCAGGAAGCCGGCGCCCAGGTGGCCGCCGGCGCCGCCGAGGTCGCCAGCCTGGCCGAGGCCTTCGGCGCCGCGGTCGAGGCCTTCGCCCAGGGCAATGCCCTGCTGGTGGAGCGCATGCAGCAGATCGAGGCGGCGCTGGAGAAGGCCGCCGCGCGTAGCGACGAGCAGCTGGCCTACTACGTGGCCCAGGCCCGCGAGGTGATCGACCTGGGCGTGCTCAGCCAGAAGCAGATCGTCGAGGACCTGCAGCGCCTGTCGGCGCGGAGCGCGGCATGATCGAGCACGCCGGCGAAGAGGACGGCCTGGCGGCGCCGGTCTGGGCAGCGTTCGCCGACCTGATGGCGGTGCTGCTGGGCGTGTTCGTGCTGATCCTGGTCTGCGTGATCGGGGTGCAGCTGCAGCTGTCGGCGCGGCTGGACGAGGCGGTGCGCCAGCGCCAGGCCGAGGCGCAACAGCGCCAGGCGCTGGAACAGGCGCTGGCCGCGCCACTGGCCGACGGCCGCATCACCCTGGTCGACGGCCGCATCGGCATCCGCGGCAACGTGCTGTTCGCGCTCAATTCCGACCAGCTGCAGCCGGAGGGCCGCCAGGTCCTGCGCGCGCTGGCCGCGCCGCTGGCCGGCTACCTCAAGGCGCGCGAGCAGGTGCTGATGGTCAGCGGCTTCACCGACGACCGTCCGGTGCACGAGGGCAACCGCCGCTTCGCCGACAACTGGGAACTGTCGGCGCAGCGCGCGCTGACCGTGACCCGCACCCTGATCGAGGAAGGCGTGCCGGCCGACTCGGTGTTTGCCGCCGCCTTCGGCGAGCACCAGCCGGTCGGCTCCAACGCCGACGAGGAAGGACGCGCGCGCAACCGCCGCGTGGAAATCGCGCCCGTGCCCCGTCCCGTGCGCACCGCCGGTGCCGCCGATGCCGACTGAGGACATCCAGGCCCGCCTCGAGCGCTGGCGCGCCACCGGCGCCGACCGCACCCAGCCGCTGCGCTTCGCCGCGCTGCAGGCGCTGGCGCGGCGCGCACGGGCGCAGCAGGGCCTGGCGCGGGAGCGGACCGAGGCGCGCCTGGCACGCCTGGTCGAGCGCTATGCCCCCGCGCTGGACGCGGTTGCGCCCGCGCCCGCGCCCGCCCCGCCGGCGGCGCCCACACCGGGGCCGCTGGCGGAACTTGTCGCGCAGCTGGACGGCATCGCCCGCCAGCGCCACGGCACCACCGCCTCCAGCGAGGTGCAGGAAATGGCCGTGCTCGGCGAGCTGCGCCGGTTGTGGGCGCAGGTACGCAGCGAGAGCCAGCTGCGGCGCTCGCTGCAGGACCTGCCCGAGGACGCCGGCCCGCTCAACTCCGGCAAGCTGGTGCACCGCGCGCTGAACCTGATGGGGCAGCTGTCGCCGCAGTACCTGCGCCACTTCCTCGCCCACCTGGACACCCTGGCCTGGATCGGCCAGGTCGACCCACCGCCGGCACGGCCCGCGGAAAAGGCCGCCGCGCCGGCGCGCAAGCGCAGCCGCAAGCGCGCCGCCACCGCGGATTGAACGCATCGGCGGTTTCCTGCGCGGGGAGGCTTGGCGAACCGCAAAGGCCGCGCTAGAATGCGCGCCCTGACGTCACCGTCACCGTGGGGCCATAGCTCAGCTGGGAGAGCGCGTCGTTCGCAATGACGAGGTCGGGAGTTCGATCCTCCCTGGCTCCACCAATAATGAAACCCCAACCGTTCTCGGTTGGGGTTTTTTCTTGCCCGATCGCGCCGACTCCCGCGTGTTCGCGGGGATTCCTGCGGAAGCCTGCGGACTTCGGCATCCGGCCTATGGCACCGTCCGGGGCCACCTTCCACTCTCTCCCGGCCGTTTTTCTCTCCGGCCTCGCTCGCTGAAACTGGCACGAAGTCCGCAAGGCCACAACGCGACACCATACAGATCAATGGCTTACGCGCGGACGAATCAAGCGGTTTGATTGCAGCATCGGCAGGCACAGGAAACCATGATCGTTGTGTTTTGTCGGTAATTATTGACAACTACCGACGTTCCGCAACATTATGACGGCATGGGCAGTTCACACCAGAGCATTCTGGAACTTGCCGCCCAGCGCGGCCTTATTCGCCCACGTGATCTCAATGAGCGCGGGCTACCCACTGTCGCCCTCACGCGGCTGGTGCGGCAAGGGCTGCTCCAGCGCGTGGGACGGGGCCTGTATGCGATTCCGGACCGGCCCGTCTCGGAGCACGGCGCGCTGGCCGAAGTGGCACGCAAACACCCGCAGGCCATCGTCTGCCTGCTGTCGGCACTGCGCGTGCACGAACTCACCACACAGTCGCCATTCGAGGTCTGGCTGGCGATCCCGAACAAGGCGCGCGCGCCAAAGATGGATTATCCCCCGCTGCGCATCGTGCGCTTCTCTGGCGCAGCGCTGACGGAGGGGATTGAGGAACACTCCGTCGATGGTGTGCCGGTGCGCGTGACCAACGTCGCCCGGACGGTGGCCGACTGCTTCAAGTTCCGCAACAAGATCGGCCTCGATGTCGCGCTGGAGGCGCTGCAGGAAGCCTGGCGCGCCAAGCGTGTCAGCATGGATGAGCTGTGGCGCTTTGCTGAGCTGTGCCGAGTGGCCAATGTGATGCGGCCCTACCTGGAGAGTCTGACGTGAGCAAACGGAACACCGCCGCCTCGGTCCGCGCGCGACTGCTCGTCAAGGCCCGCACCGACAAGCAGGACTTCAACCTCGTCCTCACCCGCTACGCCTTGGAGCGGCTCCTGTATCGCCTGAGCGTCTCGGCTCATGCCGACCATTTTCTCCTGAAGGGGGCGTTACTGTTCGACCTGTGGTTCGACATCCCGCATCGTCCGACACGCGACGCCGACCTGCTGGGCTTCGGCTCGGCCGAGATTCCGCATGTCGAGGCGGCGTTTCGGGAGATCTGTGCGGTGGAACTGGACGACGGCATACGCTTCCAAGCCGACTCGGTACACGCGGAGGAGATCCGCAAGGAAGCCAACTACTCCGGTGTCCGGGTCACGCTCCTCGGACTGTTGGACGGTGCCCGATGCCACGTGCAGGTCGACGTGGGTTTCGGTGACGCCGTGACACCCGGCCCCGAGGCTGTCGATTACCCGGTGATGCTGCCGGACATGCCTGCCCCGAAGCTGCGTGCCTACCCCCGCTACACGGTCGTCGCCGAGAAACTGGAGGCGCTGGTGTCACTCGGCATCGCCAATAGCCGCATGAAGGATTACTTCGACCTCTGGATCTTGTCGCGCCACAGCGAATTCGACGGCGCGCTCCTGTCCAAGGCGATCCACGCCACCTTCGAGCGCCGCAGGACGCCGCTGCCGGACGGCGTCCCCTTCGGCTTAAGTGACGAATTCGCTCAGGATCGGCAGAAGCAGACCCAATGGCAGGCATTTTTGAGGAAGAATGCTTTGGTCGAGCTTCAGCTTTCCGAGGTCATTGCCGGGCTGCGTGCGTTCCTGTCATTCCCGCTGGACGCGCTACGGCAAGCTGCCGCTTTTCCGCTGGCGTGGCGTGCAGATAGCGGGTGGACGCCGAGCACCGAGGAATCTGGCCGATGACCTGGAATCCGGATCTGCTCTTGGAGGATTTTCGCCGTGTCGCCGGCATGGCCGGCGTCTCGTTGGCGCCCGATGCCATCGCGATCGATCGACGCCCTGCGCCGCATCTGCCGCCCAAGCCGCTACCGCCCGGCAAGATGGCCGTCTACGTCTTCGCGTTCGGGCAGCATGTGCTGAAGGTCGGGAAGGTCGGCCCCAACAGCGCTGCCCGCTACACGGCTCAACACTACAACGCCGGCAGCGCGAAGAGCACCCTGGCAGCATCGTTGATCAAACACGGCGAGCGCATCGGCGTCGCCGGCCTGAACGAGACGAACGTCCCCGGCTGGATCAGGGAGCACACCGATCGGGTGAACTTCATCCTCGATGCGGTGCTCGGCATCCACGTACTCAACCTGCTCGAAGCGTTCCTGCAGTGCCGCCTCCAGCCCGAGTTTGAGGGATTCTCCAGCCAACGGATGATCGATCGCGAGGGCGAACAGGAATGAAAGAAGACATCCTCGAACAAATGGTGGACGAGTACCTGCAGCACAAAGGGTACTTCACCAGGCACAACATCAAGTTCCGCCCTGCCGGCGATCACGCGGAGTACGACACTCGCCAGGACGCCGTGCACAGCGACATCGACGTGATCGGCATCCACCCGCGACTCGACGGCGCGCGTCGGGTGATCGTGGTGAGCTGCAAGAGCTGGCAGAGTGGCTTTCGTCCCGAATACTGGATCGACGCCATCGCGAAAAACAAGGTGGTCTCGGGGCGCGAAGCGTGGCGCGGATTTCGCGAGCTGACCAAGGAGAAATGGGCAACGGCGTTCAGGGCGACGGTCGCCGAGCTGACGGGATCGTCCTCGTTCACCTACATCACGGCCGTCACGAAAGTCATCGGCAGCCGATCGGCCTGGCAGGACAACGCGACGTTTCGTGAGCATCTCGGCGGTAACCCCATCGAGATCTTGACCTTCGGCGACATGCTGAAGGAACTCTTCCCGTTCATCGATACCACTCCGGCCTCATCCCAAGTCGGACGGGTTCTGCAGCTGATCAAGGCCTCCGGCTGGTCTCTCGACAAGTAAGCCAACCTGAAGGGTCAGAGCCAGCGGCAATCAGCGATCGATGATGGCTCGCTGCTCATCCCACAACAGCGGCGTCCCCGACGCCAGATCAAACAGGGTGACGTGATTCGGCAGCGTATCGTCCAGGATCGCGGCCACGATGTCCGGCGCCAGCGTGGTCAGGTTGACCATCCGGCTCACGTAGCTGTTGTCGATCTCCTCCCGCGCGGCGATCTCCTTCAGTGACGTCGCTTCCCCCGACTCCAGCATGGCCAGCCAGCGGTGCCCCCTGGCCAGCGCCAACTGGAGCGGCGTCGGTGTCATATCCCACGGCCTTACGGGAGCGGTTTCGCCGTTCGGCAGCGTGATCAGCTTGCGCCCGCTGCGCCGCTTGATCTGGATCGGCACCGACAGGGTCAGCCGGCCGTCACTCGTCTGGAGGATGTCCGGCTCGCCGGTCTTCTGGATGCGGATATCGCTCATGCCAACGCCTCCTCCGTCTGCTTGACGGGCTCAGGACGCAGCTCCAGCACCAGACGCTCGATGCCGTTGGCGCGCAGCCGCACCTCGAGATCGTTGGGCGACACGATGACTTTCTCAACCAGCAGCCGGACGATCCGGCTCTGCTCGGCCGGGAACAGCTGATCCCAGATCGCGTCGAGCCGGGTCATGGCCACCGTGACCTGCACTTCGTCCAGGGTCGGGTCGAGTTCGATCGCCTGCGGCAACACCTCGCCCAGAAGATGGTGCGCGCGCAGGATCGCACGCAACTGCCGCGGACCCGGCCGTTGGTGGCCAGGATGGCGTGAGCCTGATCC
Source organism: Pseudoxanthomonas sp. SGT-18 (assembly GCF_003931645.1). Lineage (NCBI taxonomy): Bacteria > Pseudomonadati > Pseudomonadota > Gammaproteobacteria > Lysobacterales > Lysobacteraceae > Pseudoxanthomonas > Pseudoxanthomonas sp. SGT-18. The sequence goes on from NZ_RRYJ01000006.1 coordinate 137,015, forward strand.
CACAGCTCCCGGTCGATGATCGGCGGATGCTCGGCCGGGTACCACTGCTCCTTGTGGCGCAGTTCGCCGAGGGAGGTGCGGTTGTTGAGCAGCTTGTACACCAAACTCTTGTCGATCAGCTTGCCTTCCCTGACCTTGCCGTCCTGCGTGGTCCAGGATTTCGACGTCACGCCGTCCAGCCTCAACTCCTTGACCAGCATCGTGCTGGAGCCGAGCTCGACGAAACGGCGGAAGATGTGGCGGACCAGCTTGGCCTCGCTTTCGTTTGGGACCAGCCGGCGGTTCTCGACGTCGTAGCCAAGTGGCGGCACGCCGCCCATCCACATGCCCTTGCGCTTGCTGGCGGCGATCTTGTCGCGAATACGCTCGCCGGTCACCTCCCGCTCGAACTGGGCGAAGGACAGGAGGATGTTCAACATCAGCCGCCCCATCGAGGTGGTGGTGTTGAACTGCTGCGTGACCGAGACGAAGGACACCCCATACCGCTCGAACACTTCGACCATCTTGGAGAAGTCCGCCAGACTGCGTGTCAGACGGTCGATCTTGTAGATGACAACCACATCGATCTTGCCGGCCTCGATATCCGCCAACATCCGTTTGAGCGCCGGCCGGTCCATGTTGCCGCCCGAGAACGCGGGATCGTCGTAATCGTCGGCAACTGGAATCCAGCCCTCGGCGCGCTGGCTGGCGATGTAGGCATGGCCCGCGTCGCGCTGCGCATCGATGGAGTTGTATTCCTGGTCCAGGCCCTCGTCCGTGGACTTGCGCGTGTAGACCGCGCAGCGCATGCGACGCTTCAAGACTTCGCTCATCGCCGGCCTCCCTTCCTAGTGCCGGACTTGGGATTGGCCGACGGCTTGAGTCCGAAGAACAGCGGACCGAACCACCGTGTGCCCGTGATCTCGCGGGCGATCATCGAAAGGCTGGCGAATGTGCGCCCCTGGAATTCGTACTGACCATCGGCGGTCGCGACAACCCTGTACTCGACGCCCTTGTATTCCCGGGTCAGCACCGTGCCGGCCGCCGGCCGATAATCGCGGTCGTGCTTCCTGACCTTGCCGGTTTCCACCAGATCGGCGATCCGCCGCTTGTTGCGATCCAGCAGTGGACCGGCCAGCCTTTCGTAGACATCCGGACGCCATAATTGATGGCAATGACCGAGGTGTTTATGGGCAACAGCAAGCAGTACACGGATGAGTTCCGGGCCGAAGCGGTGAAGCAGGTGATCGAGCGTGGCTTCACGGTGGTGGACGTCGCCTCCCGGATCGGCATTCCCAAGCACACGCTCTATGGATGGGTGCAGGCCGCCAGGAAGGCGACACCGGCATCCGGTGCTGCAGTAGCGCCGACCGACTCAGCCGAGATCCGCCGGCTCAAGGCCGAGCTGCGGCGGGTGACCGAGGAGCGCGACATCCTAAAAAAAGCCGCCGCGTACTTTGCCAAGGGGTAAGGGCGAAGTACGCGTTCATGCGTGCGCACGTCCGCGAGTTCCGTCTGGTGGCGATGTGCCGGGTGCTGGGTGTGCAACGCAGCGGCTATTACGCCTGGCTGCGCCACGGCGCCAGCACTCGCGAACGTGAGGATCAGCGTCTGCTGGGCCTGATCAAGCATCACTGGCTGGCCAGCGGGACAGTGTATGGCTATCGCAAGATCACCCTGGATCTGCGCGAGGCTGGCGAGCACTGTAGCCGGCACCGTGTCCTGCGCTTGATGAAGGCCGAGGGCCTGCGTGCGCAGGTCGGGTATGGCCGCAAGCCGCGCCATCGCGGCGGCCCCGTGGGCCTGGTGACCAATGTACTCAACCGGGACTTCACGCCAGAGGCCCCGAACAAGATCTGGGTTGACCTGAGACGGATCGTGTAGCCATTTGGCTGGTGAGTTCTCTACCCTTAACAGGCAAGGAGAGCTCCATGAAGAAGCGATTCACCGACGAGCAGATCATCGGCATCCTGCGCGAGGCCGAGGTCGGCGCCATGTCGATCAAGGCCCTGTGCAAGAAGCACAACCTGACCGAGCAGGCCTTTTTCCGCTGGCGCAACAAGTTCGGTGGCCTGGACGTGCCCGACGCCCGGCGGCTCAAGGACCTCGAGTCCGAGAACGCCCGGCTCAAGCGGCTGGTGGCCGAGCAGATGCTGGTCATCGACGGGATGAAGGAGATCGTCCGAAAAAAATGATGACCCCGTCGGAACGACGCGACACGGTCCAGGTGCTGGTCCGTCGGGGTATCTCGCAGCGAAAGGCCCTTCGTTACCTGGGCCTGAGCCGCCGCATCGCCAGCTACGCCCCGCGCCAGGCCGCCAAGGACCAGGCGGTGGCCGAGCGGCTGCTGGCCGCGTCGCCGAAGGTGCCGCGGTTCGGGTATCGCCGCATGGCGGCCTGGTTGGACCTGGGCGAGGCCCGGGTGCGGCGCCTGTGGCGCCAGCTGGGTTTGAACATTCCCCGCCGCCGGCCGCGCCGCCGCCGTTCCGGCAACGACATCCGCCTGCCGGGCGCGGTTCGCCCGAATGCGGTCTGGAGTTACGACTTCGTCCACGACCAGATGGTCGACGGACGCGCCTTGAAGATGCTGTGCGTGATCGACGAATACACCCGGGAGTGCCTGGCGATCGAAGTCGGGGCAAGCCTGCGGGCGCAAGACGTGATCCTGACCCTGTCGCGACTGATGCGGATCTACGGCAAACCGGCCTTTGTCCGCTCCGACAACGGCGCCGAGTTCACCGCGGCCAAGGTGATGCGCTGGCTGCGCGACGCGGCGATCGGCCCGGCCTTCATCGCGCCGGGTAGCCCCTGGCAGAACGGGTTCGTCGAGAGCTTCAACGGCAAGCTTCGGGACGAGCTTCTGAACCGGGAATGGTTCCGCAGCCGCGCCGAAGCGAAGGTGCTGATCGAACGCTGGCGGCAGTTCTACAACGAGCAGCGGCCGCACAGCGCCCATGGCTACAACCCCCCGGCGACCGTTCGCCGGAACTGGTCGGAACCCGATACCATTCACCCCGGACTCACTGCCTGATTGGCTACAAGTTCCATACTCAGGTCAGGGTCACGGACATCACCTACATTCGCACTTACGAGGGCTGGCTGTTCCTGGCGGCAGTGATGGACCTGTATTCGCGCCAGATCGTGGGCTGGGCCACGGCACCGACGATGACCAGCGATCTGGTGCTGCAGGCGCTGGTCGCCGCGGCATGGCGTCGCAAGCCGGGACCGGGCGTGATGGTCCACTCCGACCAGGGCTGTCAGTTCACCAGCAGCGATTGGCAGTCGTTCCTGAAGGCTCACCGGATGGTGCCGAGCATGAGTCGTCGCGGGAACTGCCATGACAACGCGGTGGCCGAGAGCTTCTTCAGCGTCTTGAAGAAGGAGCGGATCAAGCGAAGGATCTACCCGACACGGGCCACTGCGGCATCGGACGTGTTCGACTACATCGAGATGTTCTACAACCCCATCCGCCGACATGGTTCCGCTGGCGGACTGTCACCGGTAGAGTTTGAGAGGCGCTACGCGCAGAACGGCGACTGAGTGTCTACGGAAATCTGGCCGGTCCACCGCGCCAAATGGGCCGATGCACTGTCCATCAGCGTGCGGCCGGTGATCACCTATTGGTTCATGGCGCTGTACTGCGCGGCCAAGACCGCCGCCTTCGTCGGCGCGGTCGATGCAGGCGTCGGATGGATTCCGGCCATCCAGGCCGCCTGGACCGACGCCGACCAAGCCCTATGGGCCGGCGTGCTGAACTTCTGGTTCCTCGGCCGCGTCTTCGACCGGGTGCGCGCATGATTCCGGTCCCGCGGGCGGCCATCGAACTGGCCAAGCGCTTCGAAGGGTTTGAACGCAAGGTGAAGCGCGGCACGGAAATCAGTGCCATCCCCTACGTGTGCCCCGCAGGTTTCTGGACGATTGGTTACGGCCATCTCTGCGATCCGAAGCACCCACCGATCAGCGAGGCCGAAGCCGAGGTCTATCTGGTTCGAGATCTGCAGACGGCACTCGCCGCAACGCTGCGCTACTGCCCGGTGCTGGCCACCGAACCCGAGAGCAGGCTCGCCGCCATCGTGGACTTCACGTTCAACCTCGGCGCGGGGCGGCTGCAGACGTCGACGCTACGGAGGCGAGTCAATCAGCGCGACTGGCCCAGCGCCGCAACCGAGCTGCGGCGCTGGGTCTTTGGCGGTGGCAAGGTGCTGCCGGGGCTTGTCACGCGGCGGGAGGCCGAGGCGACTTGCCTGCTCCGCGCCGCCTGATAGGCCGGGTCGACTCGATCAAATCCCCGGTTGCAGCTCCACACGCACTTCGCGCGTTTTGCCGGCCCGTTCCACTGACAAGACCACCACATCGCCGACCTTCCTGTCGTCTAGCCGCGCGAGCAGCTTAGCCACATCGTCTGTCGCCTTGCCATCAACACCGATGATGCGGTCGCCGGGCACGATGCCTTGCGACGTGACTTCGACACCCGCGAGGCCGGCCTTGTGCGCTGCCGAACCAGGGGTAACACGCAGCACGAACACGCCCTTGCTTCCAGTCAGCGCCAGCAGGCGCTGATTGAGTTGTTCGTCCACCTCAATGCCCAGCGCCGGACGGATGTACTTACCAGTCTTGATGAGTTGCGGGACTACGCGCATGACGGTGTCCACCGGCACGGCGAAACCAATCCCGGCCGAGGCGCCGGAGGGGCTATAGATCGCCGTGTTGATGCCGATGAGCCTTCCTGCCGAATCGAGCAGCGGCCCACCAGAGTTGCCAGGGTTGATGGCGGCGTCGGTCTGGATGAGGTGATCGATGGCCGGGCCGCCCGCTTCTCCGGGTAACGAGCGGTCGAGCGCGGAGACGATGCCGGTGGTGAGCGTCCAGTCCAGGCCGAAGGGGTTGCCGATAGCGAACACCTTCTGACCCACTTTGAGGTCGGCACTGGTGCCGACCGGCACGGCCGGCGGGCGCTTGAAACCGACGCCGATCTTGAGCACAGCGATGTCGTGCGCTGGGCTTACCCCCACCAGCGCGGCCTGGTAGTCGCGGCCGTCGGCCAGTTTGACGGTGGCTTCGGACGCGCCCTGGATGACGTGGAAGTTGGTGACGACGTGGCCGGCGTCGTCCCAGATGAAGCCCGAGCCGGTGCCACGCGGCACGGAGAAGACGTTACGCGTCCAGACATCGCGTACTAATTGCGCGGTGGTGATGTAGACCACCGAGGCGCGCGATTTTTCGAACAGTTCGATGGTGGCTTTCTCGTCCGCCGCCAGGTCGCCGCGCGCCGTCACAGTCCGTTCTGCCGCCTCGCGCGGACTGAACCAGTCCTCGATGGCGGGCAGAAACTGCCACAGCAGCATGAGCGCGGCAATGCAGGCGGTGATGAAGAGCCAGCGACGGATAAAGTGGTCCTGTGGCGGGCGACCGTACGGGTCGGGGTAGGCCATGAGAACTCTCCTGTTGATAGGCAATCAGCGCCATAGCCCGCTCGGGCGCCAGCGCGGCGGGCGCGGCGTCACAGCGGATTCCGGCAAGAAATGGGGCGCGTGAAACGGCAAGGCTGTTGCTGGTCCAGGCGCCAACGTCAGCAGGCGTGAGATACGATCTTGCGTTGCCGGATGGGTGCGCAACCAGGAAGGCTCGGGATTGCCCCATCCCGGCCACAGCCAGGCACGCCAGGAGCGACTGACCCGCTCGATCTTCGCCAGCGCGGACGCCAGCCCTTGCGGGTCGCCGGTCAGTTCCGCCGCGAGGCGGTCAGCGTCGAACTCACGCACGCGAGACAAGCCGAGCTGTGCGAGCAGGGCCAGCTGGGGCGAGGCGGCCAGCAGAAGCAGTCCAGGCCAATTGACCGCCACCGCGCCGGCCAGCAGTGCGGGCAAGCTGAACACAATAGCGATCTGTCCGACCATAGCCAGCAGGCTCGTGAGGCGACTGACGGAATCCGCCAGCCCCATGACACGCAGATCCTCATTAGCGATGTGCGCGACCTCGTGCGCGAGCACACCCGCCAGTTCGCGCGAACTCAGGTTGCGCAGCAGGCCATCGGTGAGGGCGATCGATGCATGCTGCTTCGAGCCGGTGGCGAAGGCGTTGACGACGGCACTGGGCACGTAGTGCGGCACCGGCGTGGCGGGCAAACCGGCACGGGCGGACAGCTCGCGCAACAGAGCCCAAATTTCCGGGGCTTCGTGCGGGCGCAAAGCGCGTGCGCGGTACAGGCGCAAGGTCAAGGCGGATGCGGCTGCCGGTTCCAGCAACAGCGTGCCTGCAACTGCAAACAGCGCGAGCCACAGGCCGCTTTCCCCGAACAGCAGGCTTCCTGCGGTGGCTGCGATCCCGATCAGGGTCAGGACCAACAGCCCAGTCTGCAGGCGGTTGAGCCAGCGGTGTTGCAACAACGCCGCGCGCGGGTCACTGGGATGATGACGGATCATGCTCAGATGTCTTGGCGGCGCGGTCGTCGCGCTCGCGCAGCAGCCAGTAAGTGGCACCGAGCGCCAGTGTGGCTCCTGCAAGCGCGGCGATCTTGCCAGGGCTCGCCTCGGCGTCGAGGATCACGAACTTGCGCGCCAGCGCGATCAGGCCGATGAGGATCACGGTCTTGACCTGGATGATGCTGTCCCGACGCAGCGCCACGCGCACGATGGAATGCTTGAACTCCATCGCGATCAAGAGCGTCATGATCATGCCGAACACACTCTGGAATACCTTGTGATCCAGGGGATTGAAGGCATCGAGGACCAGCAGCGTGAAGACGATGGCGATGAGCTGGAACAGCGACACCACGATGATGACGGCAATTACCGCCGACAGAACGAGGGCGACGACCTGCTCGAAGCGCTCGTAAACCGTCATCAACCGCCACTGGGAGCGCATCTCGTCAAGGGCCGTGTGGCCAGATTCTTTATGCATAAGCGTTGCGCTCCCTCTTTCAATGAAACGTTAATGGAACGGGGAGTCCGAGAAGACGACTCGATTGCACCTGAATCATCGGGGCAATTGCGAAGCCACCCAGCGCATAATGTCCTGCGCGCCCGTGGCGCCCGCCTGACGTGCAACCTCATGCCCCCCTCGGAACAAAATCAGGGTTGGAATGCTGCGAATACCGAACTGGGCGGCCAGGTGAGGCTCGGCCTCGGTATTTACCTTGGCCAACCTCACCTTGGGTTCAAGCAGGGAGGCTGCCTGCTCGAACTGAGGCGCCATCATCTTGCACGGTCCGCACCACGGCGCCCAAAAGTCAACCAGCAGCGGCAGGTCACTGCGCTCCAGATGACGGGCGAAGGTCGCTGTGGTCAGATCAATGGGTTCTCCGGTGAACAGCGGGGGCTGGCACCGCCCGCAATTGGGCTTCTCTGCCAACTTGTTGGCTGGCACGCGATTGATGGATTGGCAGTGTGGGCAGACGATATGAATGCTGTCACTCATGAGGTGGCCCCTTGGGACACAGAGGAAGTAATGGCTCCGGCAGTTGGGTCGCTGTGACATGGGGATTCGAGCTGTAGCCCTTGTGTCAGTTGCCGGATGCTGTATTCATCCAGCGTTTCCCGTGCGAGCAGTTCGCGCGCGCACCGCTCCAGCACTTCCCGGTTGATTTCGAGAATTCGGTATGCACGATCAAACACACCCATCACGATGTCACGGATGGCTTGGTCGATGCGTGTCTGAGTCGATTCGGCTACCCGGCAGCCACCCTGTACCAGTTCAGGCGCATCAAGAAAACGCGGCCTCTGTGCCTCAAAAGCAACGTACCCCAAGCCCTCATCCATGCCGAAGCGCGTAATCATGTCGCGGGCGATGTCGGTGGCCCGCGCGAGATCGTCTGAAGCCCCTGTGGACAGCTCGCCAAACACGAGCTTCTCAGCCGCGCGCCCTCCCAGGAGCACGGCGATCTTGTGCTCCAGGTCGGCACGTGTCATCAGAAATCGGTCTTCGGTGGGCCGCTGCAGGGTGTAGCCGAGTGCACCGATGCCACGCGGAACGATTGAAATCTTGTGTACCGGATCGGTGCCGGGCAGCGCCAGCGCCACCAGCGCATGCCCCATCTCGTGATAGGCCACGGTTTCCCGCTCCTTCGGATTGAGCACACGGTTCTTCCTTTCCAGGCCGGCCACGATGCGCTCGATGGCGGCGGTGAAGTCTTGCAGTTCCACAGCCTGCGCCTTGCGCCGCGTCGCGTTCAGCGCTGCTTCGTTCACGAGATTGGCCAGATCAGCGCCGGAAAAGCCGGTGGTTAGCGCCGCCACCTGTTCGAGATCGATATCCTGAGCCAGCGTCACCTTCTTGACGTGGACCTTCAGGATATCCAGGCGACCTTTCTTGTCGGGCCGGTCCACCAGCACCTGACGGTCGAAGCGACCGGCGCGCAGCAGCGCCTGGTCGAGGATTTCGGGCCGGTTGGTGGCGGCGAGGATGATCAGCCCCACCGAGCTGTCGAAGCCGTCCATCTCGGTGAGCAGCTGGTTGAGCGTCTGCTCACGCTCGTCGTGGCCGCCGATGGGCCCGCCGACGCCGCGTGCACGGCCCAGCGCGTCGAGTTCATCGATGAAGATGATGGCCGGCGCCTGCCCGCGCGCCTGCTCGAACAGGTCGCGCACCCGCGCCGCGCCCACGCCGACAAACATCTCGACGAACTCCGAGCCGGAGATAGAGAAGAACGGTACCCCGGCCTCGCCCGCCACGGCCTTGGCCAGCAGGGTCTTGCCCGTGCCGGGCGGGCCAACCAGCAACACACCTTTCGGGATGCGCGCGCCGAGGCGGCCGTAATCCTGCGGGTTCTTCAGGAAGTCGACGATTTCGACCAGCTCGGCCTTGGCCTCATCGACACCCGCGACATCGGCAAAGGTGACGCCGGTGTTCTTCTCCATGAACACCTTGGCGCGGCTCTTGCCGATGCTCAGGAAGCCGCCCATGCCCTGCTTCTCGGCGAAGCGGCGGAACAGGAAGAACCAGACGCCGAAGAAGGCCACCGCCGGCAGAATCCAGGAGAGCACATCACGTAGCCAGGTGCTTTCCACCACCCGCGCGTAAGGCACGTCGTACTTGGACAGCCGCTCGGCCAGGTCGGGTTCGACGCGAGTGGCCACGATGGTGGTCTTGCCCTGGCTGTCCGGCGATTTCAGGCGCCCGGTGACCGTGCGGTCCGACACCAGCACTTCGGCGACGCGCCCCTCGGCCAGCGCCTTCTCGAATTCGCTGTAGGGCACGGGCTCGACGGTCTTGGCCGCCTGCCAGTAGTTCTGCAGCGTCAGCAGCAACAGGCCGGCGACGATCCAGTAGCCAATGTTCCATTGATCTTTCTTTTCCATGGCAATGTTCCTCGCAAGTCGTGCCGCTAGAGAATGGGGGTGAACAGACGGGCCACCCCGTCGCGCAAGCGGATGGCCAGCGGGCGGGCGCGCAACGCCATGGCCGATATCTCGTTCGATGCATCACGGGCGGCATCAAAAAGGGATTCCAGCCGCGTAGACAGCGCGGTGTCGTACACCTCCACATTGAACTCGAAGTTGAGGCGCAGGCTGCGCGCATCCCAATTGGCCGAACCCAGGCAGCACCACTGGCCGTCTATCAGCATCAGCTTGCTGTGGTCGAACGGGCCAGGCCGTTCGAAGATGCGTACACCGTGCTCCAGCACCTGCCAGTAGTGGGCGCGCGCGGCCCATTGCACCGTGGGATGGTCGCCGTTTGCGGGCGTCAGCACCTCGACGCGCACGCCGCGCAACGCGGCCGTGCTCAGCGCCGCGATCATCGGCTGATCGGGCACGAAGTAAGGTGTCCAGATGCGCACCGAATGCTTCGCCGCGCTCAAAGCGCCCATGAAGGTCCAGCGCAGCCGGTCCAGGGCCTCATCGGGACCGGCCTCGATGCCGCGCGCCCAAGAGGTTCCTTGCTCATCAGCCGTTGCGGGCGGTTCGCCCCAGAAACCCTCGTTGAGCCGCTCGCCCGTGGTATCGCACCAATCGTCGGTGAAGCACCGCATCAGATGCGCAACCACCGGCCCGCGCAGACGAAAGTGCAAATCGTGACAGGCCTGCTCCGGCGCATCGGGCCGCCAATACGGGCTGACGATGTTCATGCCGCCGGTGAAACCCGTCTCGCCATCGATCACCAGCAGCTTGCGGTGATTGCGCAGATGAGCGGCATGCAGGCGCGCGGGAATCAACGTCGGGTTGAACGTCGCCACCGGAACGCCGGCGCGCTGCAAGGCGCGGTAGGCGCTGCGGGGCGTCCAGCGGACATACACGTCGTCGATCAGCACCCGTACTTGCACGCCGCGCTCATGAGCCCGGCGCAGCGCATCGACGAACTGCGCCCCGATGCCTTGGCTGTCGAAGATGTACGAGGTCAAGGCGACGCTGTACCGCGTCGATTCGATGGCGGCGAGCATGGCCGGGTAGGCCTGCTCGCCATCGACAAGCGGCTCGATGCGGTTGCCGCCGGTCAGCGACTGGCCGGTGGCGCGTCCCACTAGGTGGGCCAGACCGGCAAGCGGCGGCGATACAGCCTCGGGCATCGTGGGCGAGAGGTCCTGCCGAGCAGCAGGATCTGCCCCCGAGAAGAGCCGCCGCGCCCGCCGCTGGTAACGGTTGATGCCGAACAGCCCATACAGCAGCGAACCGCCCAGCGGCAACAAGGCGATCAGCAGTACCCACAGCGTGGCCGATCGAGGGTCACGCTTGTAGATGACCGCGTGCCCCGCTGTGGGGATAGCGACCGCCAGCGACACGAGGGTGGCTGCCCATGTCAGCCCGTTGGGGTCGGACACGACAGCCTCCTCATGACTCAAGATTCGCCGCCCGCTGACTTCTTCTTGCGCGCAGGCTTGCTCGCGTCGCTAGGCGGCGTCTCGGCCGCGTTCGCGGCATCGGGCTTCTCAGGCTCGGCCGGCTTCGCGGGTGGCTCCTGGCGCTCGAAGACCACCCGTTCGGCCTTGTCGTCCCAGCGGGCGCTGACGTGATCGGCCTTGCCGATACCGCCACCCAGCATCTCGCGCGCCAGTGCCGTCTCCAGCTCGCTGCGGATCAGCCGCTTGAGCTCACGCGCGCCGAACTCGGGCTTGTAGCCTTCCTCCGCGAAGTGATCGATCAAGGTCTGGTCGAAGGTCAGCGTCACGCCCTGGCTGGCGGCGTTGCGGGCCACACGATCGAGCTGCAGGCCGACGATATGGCGGATCTCCTCCTTGCCCAGCGCGTGGAAGACGATGATTTCGTCGATGCGGTTGAGGAACTCGGGGCGGAAGTGTCCGCGCAGCACGTCCATCACCTCGGCCTTGGTCTTCTCGTATTCTTCGCCGGCGGCGCCACGGGCCTTCAGCCGACGCTGGATGATGTCCGAGCCCAAGTTCGAGGTGGCGATGATGATGGTATTGGTGAAATCCACCACCCGGCCCTTGCCGTCGGTGAGCCGCCCGTCGTCGAACACCTGCAGCAGGATGTTGTAGACGTCGGGGTGAGCCTTCTCGATCTCGTCCAGCAGCAACACGCTGTAGGGCTTGCGACGCACCTTCTCGGTGAGCTGGCCGCCCTCGTCATAGCCCACATAACCCGGAGGCGCGCCCACCAGGCGTGCCACGGTATGGCGTTCCCCGTACTCGGACATGTCGATGCGCAGCAGCGCACCTTCATCGCCATAGATGGACTCGGCCAGCGCCTTGGCGAGCTCGGTCTTGCCCACGCCGGTCGGCCCGAGGAACAGAAAAGTCGCCACCGGCTTGCTGCCTTCGCGCAGGCCCGCGCGCGACAACCGCACGGCATCGGCCACCGCGCGCACCGCTTCGTCCTGGCCCACCAGGCGCTCGTGCAGCCGCTGCTCCAGATGCAGCAGCTTCTCGCGTTCTTCCACCGTCAGCTCGTTGACCGGAATGCCGGTCAGACGCGAGACGATCTGCGCGACATGCTCGGCCTTGACTTCGGCGCTGCCCGAGGCGCGCTCGCGTTCCCATTCCTCGACGAGCTTCTTGAGTTCAGTCTCCTTGGCCTCGATGCGCTTGCCCAGCTCGGCGGCCTTGTCGTACTGCTTGCGCGAGGCCACATAGTCCTGCTCACGCCGTAGCTGGTGCAGTTCGGACTCCAGCTCTTGCACCGCCACCGGGCGGGCCGTGGCCGACAGCTTCACGCGTGCGGCCGCCTGGTCGAGCAGGTCGATGGCCTTGTCAGGCAAAAAGCGCGCGGTGATGTAGCGGTCCGACAACTCGGCGGCGGCGATAATCGCATCCTCGGTGATGCTGACCTTGTGGTGCGCCTCGAAGGTGTCGCGCAGGCCGCGCAGGATCATCATGGTCTGCGCTACCGTCGGCTCGGGCACCATCACCGGCTGGAAGCGACGCTCCAGCGCGGCGTCCTTCTCGATGTACTTCTGATACTCGTTGAGCGTGGTGGCGCCGATCAGGTTCAGTTCGCCGCGCGCCATCATCGGCTTGAACACGTTGGCCACGTCCAGCCCGCCTTCGCCGCCACCCTGGCCTGCACCGACGATGGTGTGCACCTCGTCGATGAAGAGAATCAGCTCGCCCTGGTGCTCGGTCACTTCCTTGAGCACCTTCTGCACGCGCTCCTCGAACTCGCCCCGGTACTTGGCGCCAGCCACCATGGCATTGATGTTGAGTTCCACCAGGCGCTTGTCGCGCAGCGTCTCAGGCACTTCGCCGGCCACCATGCGCTGCGCCAACCCTTCGACGATGGCGGTCTTGCCGACGCCGGGCTCGCCGATCAGCACCGGATTGTTTTTCTTGCGCCGGGCCAGCACCTCGATGGTGGTCTCGATCTCCTGCGCACGGCCGATGACTGGATCGAGTTTGCCCTCGCGCGCCATCTTGGTGAGGTCGCGCGAGTATTTATCCAGCTCGGGCGTGTTGGTCGGCGTCTCGGCGCGGCCATCCTCGGCCCCTTTGCCGACCACCTTGCTTACCTGCTGGCGCAGCGCTTGTGGCGTGAGGCCGTAACGGCGCAGCAGGTTGGCCGCCAAACCTTCGCCTTCCTCGGCGAGCCCGATCAGGAAATGCTCCGGCCCGACATAAGAGTGGCCGAGTTCGTTGGAGGCCACGAAAGCACGGCTGAGCGCGTCCTTGACCCGGGGCGACACGCCGATCTCGCCCTCGAACGGCTTATCGCCGCGCTTGGCTTCGGATTCGATCTGGCGCTTGAGGTCATCGACCTTGATCTTGAACTGCCCCAGGATGGTCTTGACCACGTCGCTGCCGGATAGCGCCAGCAGCAGGTGTTCGGTATCGACTTCGGCGCGCCCGAACTCTGCAGCGTGTCGGGCGGCCTCCTGCAATAGGGCCTCGGACTGTTCGCTGATACGGCTGGCGAGCCCACTGCCGCGACGGCGCGCGGTGCCCGTACCGGCCGGGGCGGGTTCGCCGAACGAGGCATCGACGACCTCGTCGGTATCGGCCGCCATGGACGGTGCGTCGTCACCGATGCGGAAGAAGTCGCTGCCAAGGAAGTCTTCGAACAGCCCGCTGCGCGAGCCGAACAAGGCTTCCAGCGGTGAGACGGTGCGCTTTTGCTGGCGCACCAGTTGGCGATAGTGATCGTCACACAACAGCATGGTGCTGTGGCGACCATTGAGATTGGCTTCCACCCGCACCGTGGCGGGTTGGCCGCAGACTTGGCATTGTTTTCTGGCCATGCTGATGCTCCTGTAAAGATCTGACGAGGCCCCGCCGATCACGGTCATCTCTTTGTGGTTTTTGAGAAAAACGCGCTGCCCCGCGTCAGCCGTTGATCGGGATCGAGCGCCCCTGCTTGGGCGTACTGGCCTCGCGCTTTTCCATCGTGATCGTGAGCACGCCGTTCTTGAAAGCGGCCTTGATCGTGTCCTGGTTGGCATCGGCCGGCAGGTTCAGAGCGCGCTGAAAGCTGCCGTAGGAGCGCTCCACCCGGTGGAAACCGCCGTCTTTCGTTTCCTGCTCCTGACGCTTTTCACCGCGCACCAGCAGCACGTCGTTGTCGAGCGTGATCTGGATGTCTTTTTCCTCGACGCCGGGCACTTCCAGGGCGATCTTGTACTGCTTGTCGGTCTCCTGGATGTCCAGCGCCGGTTTCAGCAGGCCCGGCCACTCCGACGGCCAGCGTGGCATGGCCAGCGTCGGGAAACCGAAGCCTCGAAACGCGTCGTCGAACAGGCGATCGATCTCGCGATGCAATTGCAGGATGGGGCTGACCGGCCCACCCGCCACCGGCAGGTCATTGCGCTGCACCGGCAGCGAGGCAGTGCTCTGTTGTTCTTCCTGCTCCTTCTTGAACCAGTTCCAGGGAGCCAATTGCTTAAAATCAATGTCCATGTCACACCTCCAGAAGAAAAATTGAAGACTCTCGCTCACGCCGTTTGCCTGCGGCGACGGACAGCGCGCCCAGACGACACGGAGTGTTCCGCTGACTTTGGCTGCTCATCTGTGCGTATCACCTCCTTCTTTCTGCCTGCTTGGATCTGATCATTGATCCATCGATCGATTTCACTTTGACGAAACCGCCACGTCCCGCCGACCTTGAAGGCCGGAATCTCCCCGTGCGAGGCGAGCCGGTAAAGCGTCCGCTTGCCGACTTTCAAGTAGGCAGCCAACTCGTCGAGTGTGAAAATCGCCTGCTGGCGCGCTGTCATATCACCCCCACAAGTTCCGCCTTCGTACAGCCTCAATCGAGGATTTTTTGCAAAACCTTGCAAGAACATTGCGCCTAACATGCAGGAAGTCAAGAGTCAACATCCCGCGATCTGCTTGGCGAATGATGTGACTCAAATTTCCAGAGAGGGTGTGCTGGGGCAGTCCGATCCGGCGATAGGCAAAGGTTTAATCGGGAGCGGATGCCGCCGTGTTTCGAAACGTCGGTACTTGTCGACATCTACCGACGAAACGGAACAAGTGCCGACGCGGGAAGACCTTTCTGGATTGCCACTACCATCCACGCCGGCAGGTGAGTCCTGGTTTCGAGCACGGCGTTCCAGTCATCCCGCCCGATGCGCCCAACCAACTTGCCGACGTGGTTTCGGCGAGGTCCGGGCCAAGCCATTCAAGGGCTATGACGACATCACCGGCGAGACTATCGCCCAGCACCAACATCCACCTGGGGGCACGGCGGATCTCGATGACCTGCTTGCCGAGATTGAGCGTCCGCGCGCGGCCGTCGGTCAGGTAGATCTGTCGGACGGGGACCTGCGTGGTCAGCCCCAGGGCACTGGCCGCAGCCGCGCCATGACGGACGATGGCGTGCCCCGTGATGCGCGTGAGGGACTGGACCAGTTTGTCGGCGGGCGGCGGGACTGGACCGAAGCGGCTGGCCGTCACGGCGACGTACATGCCGCGCGCCACGCGCCTCAAACGCCCATGCCGTGCCAAGCGAACCAACTGCCGCGACGCTTGATCGCGATTGACCAAGTGCTCCAGGTCCAGGCTCCTGAGCAAGGCGCCCTCCGGCTGCGCATCGATCCAGCGGCTGACGATCTCAGTTTGTTTGGCCATGGGCAACGACCGCAGACTGGCTGGTTGATATCTGCAGGCACGACTCCTCGTAGGCTTCGATGTCGACTTGGCGGTAAATCACCCGACCACAGAGTTTCAGGAATTTCGGCCCAATTCCCACGCTACGCCAGCGTTCGAGGGTGGCTTCGCTGATACTCCAGCGGGCGGCCAGTTGTTTTTGATTGAGGTGAACGACGTCCATCTTGGTCTCCTTCCGCATGAGTTGGCAGGAGTCCATGAAGGCGCTGTTCGGTCCGCCAGCCAGGTCAATTCAGAAGACGCGCGGTTACTACGGGAGATCGTTCAGCTCGTAGCTGGTACTGCGCCCGCCCGCATTCGATTTCCGCAGCACGCCGCGCGCGAGCAGGTCGTTGATGTCGCGCAGCGCCGTGTCTGGCGAGCACTTGGCGATCGCCGCCCACTTGCTGCTGGTGAGCTTACCTTCAAAGCCATCGAGTAGCCGGTTGAGCAATTTCACCTGTCGCTCGTTCAAAGGTGTGGCTGCCCAGTGCTGCCAGAAGCGTGCCTTGGTCAGCACGGCATCGAGGGTGTGCTGCGCCTGATCGACGGCGCGATGCAGGGTGTCGAGGAACCAGGCCAGCCACTCGGTGACGTCCATGGACCGCTTCTGGGTGCGCTCCAGAATATCGTAGTAGGCCTTGCGCTCCCGCTGGATCTGCGCCGACAGGCTGTAGAAGCGCTGCGGGCTGCCGTCGGCGCGCGCCAACAGCAGGTCGCCGATGGCCCGGGCGATACGGCCGTTGCCGTCGTCGAACGGGTGCAAGGTCACGAACCACAGATGGGCAAGCCCCGCCTTGACGAGCGGTGGCTCACCCGAGTCCGCATTGACCCATTCGAGGAAACGACCTGTCTCGGTCTCCAGTCGATCGGCGGGCGGCGCCTCGAAATGCACGCGCTGGCGGCCGATGGGGCCGGAAACCACCTGCATGGGGCCACTGGCGTCGTCGCGCCAACTGCCGACCTTGATCCTGGAGAGGCCGGAGTAACCAGTGGGAAAGAGCGCCGCGTGCCAGCCGAACAACCGCTCGCGGGTCACCGGCGCCGCGCAGTTGACCGTGGCGTCGAGCACCATCTCCACCACGCCTTCGACATGACGATCGACTGGAGCCAACGCCCCGATGTCGACGCCCAGCCGGCGAGCGATGCTTGAGCGCACGGACTCGACGTTGAGCTGCTCGCCCTCGATTTCGCTGGTCTTGACCACGTCTTCGGTGAGCGCCGCCAGGCTGGCCTGATCGCGCAGCGCCATGCCCACGTCGGCCAGACGCCCCAGCAAGAGCCCTTGAGCACGACTCACATCCGCCATAGGGCCAGCGAGCGCCGCCAGGTCGAAGCGCCAGTCCGGCCAGTCACTGGCCTGCCAGATGTACTTGTAATCGCCGCTGTTCATGCGGAGATTATGGGCTTCATTCTCCGCATGCGCAAGTTATTCACCGCATATAATGCGGCGATAGAAGGTGCGATTCCCCGCACCCCGGGCTGCCTTACCCCGGAATGGGTGTGAATGGGTGTGCTCTTGGTCGGGAGGACGGACGCGGGTTCAATTCCCGATTCCGGAATCGAACCGGACCAGAGAAGCATACGAATTTGAACGGCCATATCGGTGACCGATCCACGGGAAAAACCGCTTGATCGTCCGCTGCCTCTGGCCTGTCAACCCCCGCTTTTCGCAGCAGCCAGCAGGACTTATCAACTTGCCGGAACGCCGGTATCGCGTACTTTCTTCAACGGTCGTTTGGCGCGGGCTGCCGCCCCACCACCAATATTCCAGACAAGGCCCGGGCAACCCCCGGGCCTTGTTCTTTTCCGGCTTCCGCTGCGATGCTCGCCGCCTCGCCGGTCGCGGCACGGAAAGGAACGCCATGGCACCCCGTCCCTGGATCGCCCTCGCCCTGCTGGCGGGCCTCGTTTCCGCCCCATCCCATGCCGGGATGCGGGTGTTCCCCGATCCCGCCGCCACCGGCCAACGCATTGCCGCGAACGTGGGCGGCCGCACCGCGCCGCATCCGCAAGGCATCGCCCACCAGTGGCCCGGCGTCTACTTCGAGACCGCATTCGATGGCAGCGAGGCCGTATTCGAGCTGGTTCATCCGCCGCTGGCCCTGCACGTGCTGGTGGACGGCGAGCGCATCGACACGCTGCGCCAGGCCACGCCGGGGCGCTACCGCGTGACCGGACTGGCCCCGGGCCGGCACCAGCTTCGCCTGGAAACGGCGAGCGAAAGCCAGTCCAGCGTGCATGTCTTCGGCGGCTTCCTGCTGCCGGAAGGGAGCAAGCCGGCGCCGATGCCGCTGCGGGCACGCCGGATCGAGTTCATCGGCGACTCGCATACGGTCGGCTACGGCAGCATCTCCACCCACCGCGAATGCAGCAGCGAGGAGGTCGATGCAACGACCGACACCAGCGCAGCCTTCGGCCCGCAGGTGGCGAAGCACTACGGCGCGGACTACCGGATCAATGCCATTTCCGGCCGCGGCGTGGTCCGCAACTACGACGGCCACGATGGCGACACCCTGCCCGTCGCCTGGCCCTACCTGCTGCTCTCGCACGAACACCCCGACAACGACGCCTCCTGGCAGCCGCAGCTGGTGGTGATCGCCCTGGGCACCAACGACTTTTCCACCGCACTGCACGAGGGCGAACCCTGGGCCGACCGCGCCGCCCTGCGTGCCGATTACGTGCGCACGTATGCCGGCTTCGTACGCCAGCTGCGTGCACGCTGGCCGCAGGCGCACTTCGTGCTGTGGGCCACCGGCTTCTTCGAGGGGGAAATCCGCGAGCACGCGCGCCAGGTCGTCGAAACCCTGCAGCGCGAGGGCGAGCACCGGATCAGCTTCCTGCCGGTCGACGGCCTGGACATGCAGGCCTGCCACTGGCATCCATCGGCGGCCGACCATGCCCGCCTGCGCGACGCGCTGGTGGCGCACATCGATGCCCTGCCCCCGCCCTGGGAAACGCCCGTGGACTGACTCAGTGCGCGCGCCTGCGCCACGGCCGCCGTGCGCGGAACAGCACCAGGTAGCTCCCGGCGACCCAGGCCAGGCCCGCGGCCCAGCCGGCCAGCACGTCCGAGGGGTAATGCACGCCCAGGTACAGGCGCGACAGCCCCACCAGCAGCACGAACGCGGCCGCCGCCGCCACCACCGGCCAGCGCCAGCGGGTGCGCCATGCCAGCAGGATCGCGACCATGGCCAGGGTCATCGAGCCCATGGCATGGCCGCTGGGGAAGCTGAAGGTGGTCTCCGGGGCGATCGATTCCCACAGGTCCGGGCGCGCGCGCTGGAAGCTGTGCTTGGCGGCCAGGTTCAGCAGCGCCGAGCCGACGAAGGACACCACCGCGAAGGTCGCCTCGCGCCACTTGCGCTTCAGCAACAGGACCAGCGACAGCAGCACGTCGAGCGGGATCACCCCGTACTCGTAGCCGGCATGGGTGACGGCGACGAAGAACGCGTCCAGGCGCGGCCCGGCCAGGCCGTTGAGCCAGCGCAGCAGCGCCTCGTCGGCGTGCACCATTTCCTCCAGCTCGTGGACCTCGTCGGCCAGCTCGGCGAACAGCCACAGCGGGGCCAGCACCCCGAGGAACAGCAACAGCAGCAGGCCCAGCCTGCGGCGCGGCGGCAGCACCGGCGCCGCGGAGTCTCCCGGAGGCGGCTCAGCCGGCCTTCCGGGCATACCGGCTCTCGACGTACTCGTCGATCAGGGCCACGAACTCGGCGGCGATGTTCTCGCCCTTGAGCGTGACCTTCTTTTCCCCGTCCACGAACACCGGCGCCGAGGGCGCCTCGCCGGTGCCCGGCAGGGAGATGCCGATGTCGGCATGGCGCGACTCGCCCGGGCCGTTGACCACGCAGCCCATCACCGCCAGGGTCAGGTTCTCGGCGCCGGGGTGGGACACGCGCCATTCCGGCATCTTCGCCCGCACGTGTTCCTGCACGGTCTTGGCCAGCTCCTGGAAGAAGGTGCTGGTGGTGCGGCCGCAGCCCGGGCAGGCGGTGACCATCGGGGTGAAGGCGCGCTGGCCGGTGGTCTGCAGCAGCTCCTGCGCCACCACCACTTCCTGGGTGCGCGGCTGGCCCGGCTCCGGCGTCAGCGAGATGCGGATGGTGTCGCCGATGCCTTCCTGCAGCAGCACCGCCAGCGCCGCGGCGGAGGCCACGATGCCCTTGCTGCCGATGCCGGCCTCGGTCAGGCCCAGGTGCAGGGCGTAGTCGCAACGCGCAGCCAGGTCGCGGTACACCGCGATCAGCTCCTGCACGCCGCTGACCTTGCAGCTGAGCACGATGCGCTCGGCCGGCAGGCCCAGCTCCACCGCGCGGTCGGCCGAATCCACCGCCGAGCGGATCAGCGCCTCGCGCAGCACCCGGCCGGCGTCCCAGGGTTCGGCGCGCTGGCTGTTCTCGTCCATCAGCCGCGCGGCCAGGGCCTGGTCCAGCGAGCCCCAGTTGGCGCCGATGCGCACCGGCTTGCCGTACTCGATCGCCTTCTCGATGATCGCGGCGAACTGGGTGTCCTTCTTCTTGCCGAAGCCGACGTTGCCCGGGTTGATCCGGTACTTGGCCAGCGCCTCGGCGCAGGCCGGCTCGGCGGCCAGCAGCTGGTGGCCGTTGTAGTGGAAGTCGCCGATCAGGGGCACGTCGATGCCCATCATCAGCAGCTTCTCGCGGATCCGCGGGATCGCCGCGGCCGCCTCCGGGGTGTTGACCGTCAGCCGCACCAGCTCCGAGCCGGCGCGCCACAGTTCGGCCACCTGCTTGACCGAGGACGCCACGTCCGCGGTGTCGGTATTGGTCATGGACTGGACGACCACCGGGGCACCGCCGCCGACCGGCACGCCGCCGATGTTGACCTGGCGGGTGGGACGGCGCGGCCAGGGTCCGATGGAAGCCGGCGGCGTGGGCTGGGTGACGGCATCGTGCTGCATGTGCGCATTCTAGTCGCCCGCGGCCGAACATGGCCGAACCGGCGCATTCCGGCCGGCGGCCGACGCGGCCTTGCCACCGACCGCGGCATACTCGTCGCACCCGGCCCGCGCGCCCAGGACACCGCCATGCTCAAGCCCAGCTACCCGCTCTACGTCGCCAACGCCGCCGAAACGCCCAATACCGACCTGGAAGTCCGCGACAAGTACAGCGGGGAGGTCGCCACCCGGGTGGCCATGGCCGACGCGGCCACGGTGGAGCGGGCGATCGCCGCGGCGGTGGAGGCCGCCCCGGCCATGGCCGCCCTGCCCCCGTTCCGCCGCCAGGCGGTGCTGGAGCATTGCATCGCCCGCTTCCGCGAGCGCGCCGAGGAGCTGGCCCTGGCCCTGTGCATCGAGGCCGGAAAGCCGATCAAGGACGCCCGCGGCGAGGTCACCCGCCTGATCGACACCTTCCGCATCGCCGCCGAGGAGGCGGTGCGGATCGAGGGCCAGACCGTGAACCTAGAGATCTCCGAGCGCGGCCGCGGCTACCGCGGGATCTGGAAGCGGGTGCCGATCGGGCCGTGCAGCTTCATCACCCCGTTCAACTTCCCGCTCAACCTGGTGGCGCACAAGGTGGCCCCGGCGATCGCCGCCGGCTGCCCGTTCGTGCTCAAGCCGGCCGGCAAGACCCCGGTGGGCGCACTGATCATCGCCGAGATCCTGGCCGAGACCGACCTGCCCAGGGGCGCATTCTCGGTGTTCGCCTGCGACAACGAGGTGGCCGCGCCGCTGGTCGAGGACGACCGGATCAAGCTGCTGTCCTTCACCGGCGGCCTCATCGGCTGGGACTTCAAGGCCCGCGCCGGGCGCAAGAAGGTCACCCTGGAGCTGGGCGGCAACGCCGCCTGCATCGTCGACGCCGACCAGGGCGGGTGCCTGGACCACGTGGTCGAGCGCCTGGCCTTCGGCGCCTACTACCAGTCCGGGCAGAGCTGCATCAGCGTGCAGCGGATCCTGGCCCACGCCGACGTCTACGACGCGCTGAAGGACAAGCTGGCGGCGAAGATCGCCACTTTCGTCGCCGGCGACCCGAAGGACGAGAAGACCTTCATCGGCCCGATGATCGACGAGGACGCGGCGCGCCGACTGGAAGGCTGGATCGAGTCGGCGCGCAAGGCCGGGGCGAAGGTCGTCGTCGGTGGCGGCCGCAAGGGCAACATGCTCGAGGCGACCCTGCTGGAGGACGTGCCGGCGCATTGCGAGCTGCAGCGCCAGGAGGCGTTCGGCCCGGTGGCGCTGCTGCAGCGCTTCGAGGATTTCGATTCGGCCCTGGAGACGGCCAACGATTCGGACTTCGGCCTGCAGGCCGGCGTGTTCACCGACAGCCTGGACCACGCCATGCGCGCCTGGGACCGGCTGCAGGTCGGCGGCGTGGTGGTCGGCGACGTGCCCAGCTTCCGCATGGACAACATGCCCTACGGCGGGGTGAAGGATTCCGGCTTCGGCCGCGAGGGCGTCAAGTACGCCATCGAGGACATGAGCGAGATCCGGCTGCTGGTGATCCGCAGCTGAGCCGCCGCGCTCAGCGCACCCGGCAGGCCGAGGGCCGGCCCAGCAGGTAGCCCTGCCCGGCGCTGCAGCCCAGCTCCAGCAGGGTGGCGCGCTGGGCCTCGGTCTCGATGCCCTCGCCCACCGTCTCCATGCCCAGGCTGTGCGACAGCGCCAGGATCGCGCGCACCAGGGCCAGGCTTTCCTCGCGCCCGCCCTCGGCGTCCAGGCCGGCGACGAAGCTGCGGTCGATCTTCAGCCCCAGGATCGGGAACCGGTGCAGGTACGACAGCGCGGAGAAACCGGTGCCAAAATCGTCCAGCAAGGCGCCCACGCCGCGCGCGCGCAGGCTGTCGGGCATGCGCCGGATGCGCGGCGCGTCGTCCATCAGCGCCACCTCGGTGATCTCCAGGCGCAGCCGCGCCGGGTCGGCGCCGGCGCCGTCCAGCAGGCCCAGCAGGCGGCGGGCGAAACCCGGCGAACGGAAGTGGCGCGGCGAGACGTTGACCGAGATGTAGCCGCTGCCGCCGCGCGCCAGCTCCTCGATCACCTGCTCGTACAGCAGCCAGTCGACCTGCTCGATCAGCCCGCTCTCCTCGCCCAGGGCGATGAACGCCGCCGGCGACAGCAGGCCGCGCTTCTCGTGGCGCCAGCGCAGCAGGGCCTCGTGGCCGACCACCGCGCCATCCTCCAGGCGCACGATCGGCTGGTAGTACGGGATGAACTCGCGGCGCTGGATCGCCCGGCGCAGGTCCGCCTCCAGGTCCAGGCTGCGCACGGCCTGCTCGCGCATGGCCTCGTCGAACATGGCGTAGCGGTCGCGGCCCTCGTTCTTGGCCCGGTACATGGCCGCGTCGGCGTCGCGCAGGAGCTCCTCGCCGCTGCGGTAGCGCGGGTGCCACAGGGCGATGCCCATGCTGGCCGAGGGGAACAGTTCGCGGCTGGCGACCCATAGTGGCTGGCCGATCACGCCCAGCAGCCGGCGCGCCAGCTCGCGCACCTCATCGTGCCCGTCCGGGCAGGCGGCCAGCACCGCGAACTCGTCCCCGCCCAGGCGCGCGACCACGTCGCCGGGGCGCATGGCCGACACCAGCCGCCGCGCCACCTCCACCAGCAACTCGTCGCCTGCGGCGTGGCCGATGCTGTCGTTGACCACCTTGAACCGGTCCAGGTCAAGGAACAGCACGGCGAAGGCGTGCCCGGCGCCATCGCCGGCGCGCCGCAGCGCGGCGCCCAGCGAATCCAGCAGGCAGGCGCGGTTGGGCAGCCCGGTCAGGGCGTCGTGCAGGGCCTGGTGGGTGAGCCGCTGCTCGGCGCGCAGGCGCTCGCCGATCTGCGCCAGCAGCTGCTCGTTGGCCCGCTCCAGCTCGCTGGTGCGCTCGGCCACGCGCCGCTCCAGGTCCGCATGGGCCAGGCGCAGCCGTTCCTGCGCCGCCTGCCGGGCCAGGCCGGTGCCGATGTTGTGGGCCACGAACGAGAGCAGGCGTTCGTCGTCGCTGCTGAAGCTGATCTTCGGGTCGTAGCTCTGCACCGCGATCACGCCCACCACCTCGCCGTCGCGGCGCAGCGGCACGCCCAGCCAGCTGCTGGCCCGCACCGGGCCGGGGTCGTGCACCTCGCCGGCGGCGATCAGGCGGTCGATGTCCGCGCGGTGCGCCAGCAGGGTCGTGCCGGTGCGCATCACGTACTCGGTCAGGCCCTTGCCCGTACGCCGCGGCGGGCGGTGGTCGCCGCCCTGGTCCACCGAGTACACGAACTCGATGGACTGCTGGTCCTCGCTCAGCAGGGCGATGTAGAAGTTGCGCGCGTAGATCAGCTCGTCCACCGCGGCGTGGACCTTGGCGTAGTACTGCTCCAGGCTCTCGGAGCTCATCGCCATCTCGGCGATGCGGAACAGCGCGTGCTGCAGCCGCTCGGCGCGCTGGCGCTCGAGCACCTCCTCCTGCAGCTCGCGGTTGGCCCGTTCCAGTTCCAGGGTGCGCTCCAGCACCCGGCGCTCCAGTTCCACCTGGGCCTGGCGCCGGTCCAGCATGGTCTGCACGTGCTGGGCGACGAAGCCCAGCAGCGTGCGGTCCTCCTCGCTGTAGCAACCGGCGCGGTCGTAGCTCTGCACCACGATCGCGCCGCATACGCGCTCGCCGCGGCGCAGCGGCACGCCCAGCCAGTCCAGGCTGTCCGAGCCATGGCGCCGGCTGCGCTGCGGCAGGCCCAGGGCGCGGCGGATCCCGGCCGAGGGCCCGCGCAGGGCGCGGCCGTGGCGCAGCAGGGCCAGGGTGAGGCTGTCGGCCATCTCCTGCACCGGCCACTCGCGGCCGCCGTCCGCCAATTGCGGGTCGCGGTCGTCGGCGTAATAGAGGAAGCGCAGGCTGCCGCGCCGCTCGTCGTACTCGACGATGTAGCAACTGGGCGCGTACATCAGCGTGCCGATGATGCCGTGCAGGCGCGCCAGCACTTCCTGCATCTCGACCTCGCCGCCGGCCAGGTCGGCGATCTCGTACAGCGCCTGCTGCAGCCGCCGCGACTGTTCCAGTTCCTGCACCCGGGCCTGCAGCCGGCGCTCGTGCAGCTCCGCTTCCAGCAGGGTGCGCGCCGCCGCGCACCAGGCCTGCCGGCGCGCCGGTTCCAGCGTGTCCGGACACCCGGCCAGCGCGGCCAGCCGGGCCTCGCCCTCGTCCCAGGCCGCGCCCAGGACCCCGTCGGGCACCGGGCCGCCGTCCAGCACCTGCTGCAGCCGCGCCCAGGCCTCACCGTCGCTGGCACCGGCGCAGGTGGCCAGGCCCGCGGCCTGCCAGCCCAGGGCCATCCACCCTGCCTCCGGCAGCAGGGACGCAAGCACGGCCCAGGTCCGCCCGGGCCCATCGGGCACGGCGGCACCGGCGACCGGTGCCGCACCCTCAAGGCCACTGCAATGGATCATCTGTCCTGGATCGAGCTTGCCGGCAACGGCGGGCGCCAGCATAACGGTCCGCCCCCGCCGATTTCTCGACCCCAACGCACTGTTCTGTGCGTTGTATCCAACATGAGCACGTGCCCCGCCGCCGCCGCCCTGCCCCTGCCCGCCGCGGTGCCGCTTGCGTCCGGCGCCGGGCGCGCTAGGGTGCCGCACATGGAGCAGGCGGTGGACCCACCCGGAGACGAGATCCTGATGCAGGCCTGGGCCGCGGGCGACGTTGCCGCGTTCGAGGCGCTGTACGCGCGCCACCGCCTGCCGCTGTTCCGCTTCCTGCTGGGCCAGCTGCATGACCGCGCCCTGGCCGAGGAGCTGTTCCAGGACGTGTGGCAGCGGGTGGTGGCCGCACGCGACGGCTGGCGCCCGGACGCGCCGTTCGCGGCCTGGCTGTACCGCATCGCCCACAACCGACTGGCCGACCACTGGCGCGCGCTGAAGCACCGGCCGCCGGCGCCGGCCGACGCCGACGAGCGCACCACCGCGCTGGCGGACCCGGACGACCCGGAGCGGCACGCCAGCCGTTCGCAGCAGGCCGCGCGCCTGTACCGGGCGCTGGACGAGCTGCCGGCCGAGCAGCGCGAGGCGCTGCTGCTGCGCCTGCATGGCGAACTGCCGCTGGAGGAGATCGGCCGCATCACCGGGGTCGGCCGGGAGACGGTGAAGTCGCGGCTGCGCTATGCCATGGACCGCCTGCGCGGGAGGCTGCAAGCATGAGCCGGCACGCCCCCCTGACCCCGGAGGAACTGGAACTGCGGCGCCAGCTCGAGGCGGCTGCCGGCCCGGGGCCGTCGCCGCAACTGGATGCACGCATCCTCGCCGCGGCGCGCCAGGCCGCGGCACCCCCTGCGCACCCGGCAACCGCCACGGCGCCGGTGGCCCGCGGCTGGCGGCGTGCGCGGCGGCGGCGCTGGATTGCTCCGCTGGGGCTGGCGGCATCGCTGGTGCTGGCGTTCGGCGTGGCCTGGCAGTTGCGCGAACCGCCGGTGCCCGGCCAGGCGTTGCCGGCGGCAGCGCCGGCGGCTGCCGACCGCTCTGCACCAGCCGCGGCGCAGGCCGTGCATGCACCGGCAGCAGAGGAGGCGGCGCCGGCCGCGGATGCGGGTGCCGCGGATTCCGCCGCCACCCCGGCGGTGCAGCGCCCCGCCGCCGCGGTCGCGCGCAAGCTGCCGCCGCCGCCACCGGACGACGCTGCCGTGGCGATGCCGCGCGCGCCCTTGCCGGCCGCTCCGGCGCCGGTCGCGGCAATGGCGGAACCGGCGCCCGCGGCCTCGCCAGCTGCCGAGGTGGCCGCGGCCGCGGAAGCCACGCGTGCGGCGCAGGACATGGCCCGCGCCCGCCAGGCGCAGGGGGCCGCGCGCCGCGCTGCCGAACGTTCCCGCCAGGAGGCCAGTGCAATGCGCCCTGCGCCTGCGATGGCGCCGCGGCAGGCGATCGCCGCCCCGCCACCGCCTCCGGCATCGGCGCCGGTATCCGCGGCCGCGATCGAGGACGGGCCACCGCCGGTGGCCATGGCCCTGGCCGATCCGCAGGAATGGCTGCAGTGGATCCGCGGGCTGCAGGCCGACGGCGACATCGAAGGCGCACGCGCGAGCCTGCAATGGTTCGTGCGCGAGCACCCGCAACTGGAAGTGCCCGAGGACCTGCGGCCGTTGCTCGAACAGGCGCCGTGAGTGCGACCGGCGCGTGCACACGCGCCGGTTAGAATGGCGGCGATGACCGATACCCTCGCCGCGCCCGCCAGCCACCTGCTCGAGGTCAAGCACAGCCGGTTCCTGGCCAATGCCGCGCCCGTGGCCACCCCGGAGCAGGCACTGGAGTTCGTGGCCTCCGCGTCCCACGCCGATGCCACCCACAACTGCTGGGCCTACCGCATCGGCCAGGACTACCGATCCAGCGACGACGGCGAACCGGCCGGGACCGCCGGCCGCCCGATCCTGGCCGCGATCGACGGCCAGGGCTACGACCGCGTGGCGGTGGTGGTGACCCGCTGGTTCGGCGGGATCAAGCTCGGCGCCGGCGGCCTGGTCCGCGCCTACGGCGGCGCGGCGGCCGAGTGCCTGCGCCTGGCCAGGCGCGAGCCGCTGGTGGAAATGGTCGAGCTGGAACTGGAGTGCCCGTTCGATGCGCTGGGCACGGTCCATGCCGCACTGGCGGCGCACGCGGCCGAAAAGACCTCCGAGGCCTTCGTGGCCGACGGCGCGCGCCTGGGCCTGCGCCTGCCGGCAACCCAGGCCGAGCCCCTGCGCGCGCGCCTGCGCGACGCCACCCGCGACCGCGTGCGCGTCGCCATTCCCGGAAGCAACCCGTGAGCGAAAAGACCCCAAAGGATGGCAGCCGCCTGCAACGGATCGGCAGCCTGCGCACGCTGTGGCCATTCGTGGCCCGCCACCGCGGCCTGTTCGCGGCCTGGCTGGCGGCGCTGGCGCTGTCCTCCAGCGCCACCCTGAGCCTGCCGGTGGCGGTGCGCTACATGATCGACCGCGGCTTCGGCGGCGGCGCCATGATCAACCAGGCCTTCGCCGTGCTGTTCGCGGTGGCCGTGGTGCTGGCGCTGGCCACCGCCGCGCGCTTCTTCTTCGTGTCCCTGCTGGGCGAGAAGGTGGTGGCCGACCTGCGCGAGCGGCTGTACGCGCACCTGGTCGGGCTGGACCCGGCCTTCCACGACCGCAGCCGCAGCGGCGAGCTGGTCTCGCGCCTGTCCGCCGACGCCGAGCTGCTGCGCAGCGTGATCGGCACCACCATGTCGGTGGCCCTGCGCAGCAGCGTCACCGTGGTCGGCAGCCTGGTCATGCTGTTCGTCACCAGCCCGCGGCTGGCGGCCTACTCGCTGGTGGGCATCCCGCTGTCGGTGCTGCCGATCGTGCTCGGCGCACGCCGGCTGGAGAAGGCCTCCCGCGCCAGCCAGGACCGGGTCGCCGACGCCAACGCCCTGGCCGCCGAGAGCCTGGGTGCGGTGCGCACGGTCCAGGCCTACGCGCGCGAGCCCTACGAACGCGCCCGCTTCGGCGAGGCGCTGCGGGTCGCGGTGGCCACCGCGCGGCGGCGCATCGCCGCGCAGTCGCTGGTGACCGCGGTGGCCATCGTCCTGGTGTTCGGCGCGATCGTGCTGGTGCTGTGGTCCGGTGCGCACGACGTGGTCGCCGGCACCATGAGCGCCGGCACCCTGGGCCAGTTCGTGCTGTACGCGCTGATCGGCGGCGGCTCGGTCGGCGCCCTGGCCGAGGTATGGAACGAGCTGCAGCGCGCGGCCGGCGGCATGGGCCGCATTTCCGAGCTGCTCAACGAACAGCCGGCGATCGCCGCGCCGGCGCAGCCGCGCCCGCTGCCGCGGCCGGTGCGCGGCGCGATCCGCTTCGAGGGCGTGCGCTTCCACTATCCGGAACGGGCCGACGCCCCGGCGCTGGATGGCTTCGACCTGGAAGTGCACCCGGGCGAGACCGTGGCCCTGGTCGGCCCCTCGGGCGCCGGCAAGAGCACGGTGCTGTCGCTGCTGCTGCGCTTCCACGACCCGCAGTCCGGGCGCGTGCTGCTGGATGGCATCGACCTGCGCGAACTCGACCCGGCCGACCTGCGCGCGCAGGTGGCACTGGTGGCGCAGCAGCCGGTGCTGTTCGCCGCCAGCGCGATGGACAACATCCGCTACGGCCGGCTGGAGGCCAGCGACGAGGAAGTGCGCGCGGCGGCGGCGGCGGCCGAGGCCGACGGCTTCATCTCCGCCCTGCCCCGCGGCTATGCCAGCGAGCTGGGCGAGCGCGGCGCGCGCCTGTCCGGCGGCCAGCAGCAGCGCGTGGCCATCGCCCGCGCCCTGCTCAAGGACGCGCCGGTGCTGCTGCTGGACGAGGCCACCAGCGCGCTGGACGCGCAGAGCGAGCGCGCGGTGCAGCATGCGCTGGAGAACCTGATGCGCGGCCGCACCACCCTGGTGGTCGCCCACCGCCTGGCCACCGTGCTGCGCGCCGACCGCATCGTGGTCATGGACCAGGGCCGGATCGTGGCCGAGGGCACCCACGAGCAGCTGCTGGCCCAGGGCGGGCTGTACGCCGAGCTGGCGAAGCTGCAGTTCCTGGACTGAGCCGCGGGCACTACGGCAGCGCCCGTTCCATCACCGCGGCGAAGTCGATGCCGGGCGGCAGCGTGCCCATGGCCAGGCCGTGGGCGCCGTCCAGGCGGCTGCGCACGAAGGCCCCGGCGACCGGACTGCCCGCCGCGTGCAGGGCCGCTCCCTGCAGCACCAGGGCGATGCGCTCGACCAGGTGGCGCGCCCGGATCTCCAGTTCCTCGCGCGGCTGCGCGAGCAGGCCGGCGATGGCCGCGGCCTGGCGGGCGAGCACCGGGTCCATGCTCGCGGCCCGTTCCAGCGCGGCCCGCAGCGCCTGCGCCGCCTGTGGCTCGCGCGCCAGCGCGCGCAGCACGTCCAGGCACTGGATGTTGCCGCTGCCTTCCCAGATCGAGTTCAGCGGTGCCTGCCGGTACAGCCGCGGCAGCACCGATTCCTCCACGTAGCCGGCACCGCCCAGGCATTCCTGGGCCTCGTTGACCAGCGTTGGCGCGCGCCGGCACAGCCAGTACTTGCCGAGCGCGGTGGCCACGCGGGCGTAGGCCGCGGCCTGCGGATCGCCCGGCCCCGCGTCCACCGCGGCGGCCACGTCCAGCGCGAACACGGTGGCCGCCTCCGATTCGATCGCCAGGTCGGCCAGCACGTTGGCCATCAGCGGATGCCCGGCCAGCACCCGGCCGAAGGCCATCCGGTGGCGGGCGTGGTGCAGCGCATTGGCCATCGCCCAGCGCACCTGCGCCGCGGCGGCGAGCATGCAGTCCAGCCGGGTCAGCATCACCATCGGGATGATCGTGGCCACGCCGCGCCCGGGCTCGCCCACCGGCCAGGCCAGGGCGTCGCAGAACTCCACTTCGGAAGAAGCATTGGACCAGTCGCCCAGCTTGTCCTTCAGCCGCATCAGCCGGAACGCGTTCTTCGACCCGTCCGGCAGCCGCCGCGGCAGCAGGAAGCAGCCCAGCCCGTCGGGGGTCTGCGCCAGCACCAGGAAGCCGTCGGACATCGGCGCGGAGAAGAACCACTTGTGCCCGACCAGTTGCCAGGCATCGCCGCCTGGCAGCGGGGTGGCGGTGGTGGCATTGCCGCGCACGTCCGAGCCGCCCTGCTTCTCGGTCATGCCCATGCCCAGGGTGAGCCCGGCTTTTTCCGCCATCGGCAGGTCGCGCGGGTCGTAGGCCGGCGTCGCCGCGCCGCGCGCCCATGCCTCCAGCGCCGGCGCCTGGCGCAGCACCGGTACCGCGGCGTGGGTCATGGTCAGCGGACAGCTGGTGCCGGCCTCGGCCTGGTGGTGCAGATAGGCCAGCGCCGCGCGCGCCACGTGGGCGCCGGGCACCGGTTCGTGCCAGGACAGGCCGACCACGCCGTGCGCCTTGGCCAGCTCCATCAGCCGGTGGTAGGCCGGGGGGAACTCGACCAGGTCGATCCGCCGCCCCTGGGCATCATGGGTGCGCAGGCGCGGGCGGTCGCGGTTGGCGTCGAAGCCGAGGCGGTACAGCTCGTCGCCGGCCAGCGCGCCATAGGCCTGCAGGCGCGGGACGAACGCGCCCGCGCCACCGCGCGACACCGCCTCGCGCAGGGCCAGGTCGTCGCCCCACAGGTCGCGCGGCACCAGCGGCGGCGGCTGGTTCGCGACGGCGTGGGTCTCGAAACGGTTCGGCTGCATGCGCTCCTCCTGCCACCGGGATGGCCGGCCGCGCCGCCGCGCGGTCAGCCGAACTCGAAGTTCATCTCAGGCCCCGCCGGGGCCACGAACCCGCCGGATACATAGTCCACGCCCAGCGTGAACAGCTGGCTCATGGTGGGCGCGTCGCCGACCTGCTCGGCCAGGGTCGCCATCCCGTCGGCCTGGGCGCGGGAGGTGATCTCGCGCACCTTCTCCAGTGCATCGCCGCCCTTGCCCAGGTCGTCGGTCAGGCCCGGGTCGATCTTGAGGAAGGCCGGGCGGAAGTGCGCCAGCAGCTGGAAGGAATCCAGGCCGGAGCCGAACTGCTCCAGGCCCATGCGGCAGCCCAGCGAGGACACCGCCGACAGGAACTGCTGGGCGTCGCGCAGGTGGGTGAACACCTTGGCCTCGGATGCCTCCAGCCACAGGCGGTCGCCGGACACGCCGTTCATCGCCAGCTCGGTGCGGATCAGGGTGGCCATGGCGTCGCCGGCGAACGAGTCCGGGCACAGCCGCACCAGGATGCGGGTGTTGCGGCCGGCGCGGTCGCGCTCGGCCAGGGTGGCGATCGCCTTGCGCACCACCCAGCGGTCGATCTCGCCCAGCAGGCCGTGCTCCTCGGCGATGGCGGCGAAGGCCGAGGGCCGCACCAGCTCGCCGTTGACCTCGATCCGCAGGTGCGCCTCGTACAGCTCGCCGTTGTCGCCCTGCAGGCCCAGCACCGGCAGGTAGTGCAGGACGAAGCCGTCGCCGGCCAGGGCCTCGCGCAGGCGCTCGACCCAGCGCGCGATGCGTTCCTCCTCGGCGCGGTCTGCCGCGCCCGGGTCGAATACCTGGACGCTGTTGCCACCCATTTCCACCGCCGCGTGCAGGCAGTGGTTCGCCTTGGACAGGATCTGCGGCACGCTGGCGATCTTCTCGCCCACCTGCACGCCGCCGATGCTGGCGGTCACCGCCACCGAGCGGGTGCCGACGCTGACCACGTGGGTGGCGATGGCGTCGCGCAGCGCCTCGGCCACGTTGCGGGTGCTGGCGTGGTTGCCCTCCACCAGCACGGCGAAGCTGTCCTCGCCGAAGCGCGCCACCGGCACCTCCGGTGGCAGCGCGCTGCGCACGCGCTCGGCCAGGGCGGCGATGAAGGCGTCGGCGGCGTCCAGGCCGATGTCCGGCAGCAGCCGCGCGTAATGGTCCGGCTCCAGCAGCAGGAAGCCGTACTGGCCGCCGTCGCGGCCCACCCGCGCCACCGCATCCTCCAGCATGCGCATGAAGGTGGGGCGGTTGAGCAGGCCGGTGACCTGGTCGCGCTGGCGCAGTTCCTCGACCTCGCGCGCCAGCTCCGGGTCCAGCTCCTCGCGGCGGCGGAACACCACCTGGATGCAGGGCTCGCCCTCGTAGGTGGCGGTGGCGAACTCCATCTTCGCCGGGAAGGTGCTGCCGTCGAGGTGGCGCGCCTCCATCAGGTATTCGGCCGGCGGCGGCTCGCCGCGCGACAGCGCCTTGAGCAGCTGCTTGAAGGCATCGATGTGCTGCGCCGCGACCAGGTCCAGCAGCGACATGCCTTCCACCTCCTCGAACGACTCGAACCCGAACATCTCCAGGTAGGCGTCGTTGGCGCGGATGTGCATGCCCTCGTGGATGTAGGCCACCGGGTCGCGCGAGGAGGCGATCAGCGCGTCGCAGCGGCGCTCGGTCTCGCGCAGCTGCGCCTCCAGCCGGCGCAGGCCGCGGCGCGCCTCCAGGTCGGACCATTCGCGGCGCACCGTGGCCAGCAGGTGCTCGGGGCGGTGGCGCAGCACCAGGGCGCGCACGCCGTTGCCGAGGCAGGCCAGCACCGCGGCGTCGTCGATCCGGTCGACCAGGGCCAGCAGCGGCAGGTCCTTGCCACTGGCGCCCACCTGCGCGCAGACCTGCTCCAGCGGCATGGCCGTGGAATTGCTGGCCAGCACCAGGTCCACCGGCTGCCCGGCGACCATCTGCGCCAGCTCGGCCGGGTCCTGGGGCCGCAGCGGCCGCACCGCGATGCCGCCGTTGCGCAGGGCGGTCACGACCGCCTCCGCATCCTCCACGCGATCGTCGACGATGAGCAGGCGGATCGTGCTGTCTTTCTGCATGCGGCGGTCCCGGGTCCAGGAGGAAGGGCAGCCGGTTTAATACACGAACCAGGCACGGAGCGTCCATGAACCGCGACAATGCCGCCGCCGCGGACAGCGGCCGGGCGCCGCTGGCATCATGTCGCCCCCTCAGCAAGGAGTCCGGCCGCCATGGGCGTGGAGATCGAGCGCAAGTTCCTGCTGGCCGGCGACGGCTGGCGCCGGTCGGTGGAACGCACCCAGGCCATGGCCCAGGGCTACCTCAACGACCTGGACGTGCTGTCCGGCGGCATCCAGAAGGCCTCGATCCGGGTCCGGATCGAGGGCGAGGCGGCCTTCCTCAACATCAAGTCGGCCCAGTCCGGGCCGAGCCGGCTGGAGTTCGACTACCCGGTCCCGGTGGAGGACGCGCGCCAGCTGCTGGAGCTGTGCGTCGGCGGCCTGGTGCGCAAGCAGCGGCACTACGTGCGCCACGGCGGCCACCTGTGGGAGATCGACGAGTTCGAGGGCGAGAACGCCGGCCTGGTGGTGGCCGAGATCGAACTGGACGCGGTGGACGAGGCGTTCCAGCGCCCGGACTGGCTGGGCGCCGAGGTCACCGAGCTGCAGCGCTACTACAACCTGGC
Source organism: Pseudoxanthomonas sp. SGT-18 (assembly GCF_003931645.1). NCBI lineage: Bacteria > Pseudomonadati > Pseudomonadota > Gammaproteobacteria > Lysobacterales > Lysobacteraceae > Pseudoxanthomonas > Pseudoxanthomonas sp. SGT-18. The sequence continues at coordinate 170,297 of NZ_RRYJ01000006.1, forward strand.
CCTGGCCGACCGCCCCTACAGCCAATGGAGCGAGGCCGAGCGCGCCGGCCCGGCCGCCGGCTGAGCCCTGCCGCGCCGCGATCGCGGCCTCCGCCCCGCATCTGCGACAATGCGCACCACGCGCATCCGCGCGTCCTGGAGTCCCCCGCATGCTGTTGATCGGCGTCGCCGGCACCGAACTGACCGCGCAGGAGCGCGACTGGCTGCAGCACGATGCGGTCGCCGGCGTGATCCTGTTCAAGCGCAACTTCGCCTCGCGCGCGCAGGTGGCCGAGCTGGCCGCCGCCATCCGCGAGGCGGCGCCGCGCCCGCAGCTGGTCTGCGTGGACCAGGAAGGCGGCCGCGTGCAGCGCTTCCGCGAGGGTTACAGCGACCTGCCGCCGCTGCAGCGGATCGGCGAGCTGTACGCGCGCGACCGCGAGGCCGCCCTGGCCCTGGCCGAGGAGCACGCCTGGCTGATGGCCAGCGAGATCCGCGCCAGCGGCGTGGACCTGAGCTTCGCCCCGGTGGCCGACCTGGGCCGCGGCAACCTCGCCATCGGCGACCGTGCCTTCGGCCCCGACCCGCAAGCGGTGGCCGAGCTGGTCCGCGCCTACGTGCGCGGCATGCACTCGGTGGGCATGGCCGCCACCCTCAAGCACTTCCCCGGGCACGGCACCGTGCTGGAGGACACCCACGTCGACCACGCGGTGGACCCGCGCCGGCTGCAGGCGCTGCGCGGCGAGGACCTGGTGCCGTTCGTCGCCGGGATCGAGGCCGGCGCCGACGCGGTGATGATGGCCCACGTGCAGTACCCGGCCATCGCCCCGGACCCGGCAGGCTATTCGCCGTTCTGGATCGGGCAGTTCCTGCGCGGCGAACTGGGCTTCCGCGGCGTGGTGTTCTCCGACGACATCGGCATGGCCGCCGCGCACGCCGCCGGCGGGGTGCGCGCCCGCGTGCTGGCGCACCTGGACGCCGGCTGCGACGTGGTCCTGGTCTGCCATCCCGAACTGGTCGCCGAATCGCTGCAGGCGGTGCGCGACCGCCCCCTCAACACCGCCGCGCTGCTGGGCCTGCTCGGCCGCGGCGCGCTGGGCTGGGACGGCCTGCTGGCCGACGCCCGCCATGCCGGCGCCCGCGCGCGCCTGCCCTCCTCCGCCGCCTGAGCGCCCACTTACCGCCCTCCTTCCTGTAGCCTGACCCGATGTCCACTCCGCTCATCATTTCCGAAGTCCTCGCCAAGTCCGACCTGCTGGTCGACCGGCCCACCATCGACGCGGCCATCGCCCGCATGGCCGACGAGATCGCCCGCGACTACATCGGCGACGTCCCGGCCGACCGCCTCGGCGACAGCTTCGTCCCGGTGTTCCTGACCGTGATGCACGGCGGCATGCTGTTCGCCGGCCAGCTCGCCCTGGAGCTGGGCAAGCGCGGCCTGGACCTGCAGTTCGATTACATGCATGCCACCCGCTACCGCGGCCAGAACCAGGGCGGCGAGCTGGTGTGGAAACACCGCCCGGCCACCTCGCTGTACGGCCGCCGGGTGCTGATCGCCGACGACATCCTCGACGAGGGCCAGACCCTGAAGGAAGTGCGCCGCTGGTGCATCGAGCAGGGCGCCACCGACGTGCGCATCGCCGCGCTGACGGTCAAGGACCACGACCGCTGCGTGGAGGGCGTGCGCGCCGACTACGCCGGCCTGCACCTGCCGGACCGCTACGTGTTCGGCTTCGGCATGGACTACTACGAGCAGGGCCGCAACCTGCCGGCCATCTACGCGCTGAAGGACTGAGCCGTGGCGCTGGACCTGGCCGTGATCGGCGGCACCGGCGTGTACCGCCTGGCCGCCCTGGAAGACGTCGAGTCGCGCAGCTTCCAAACCCCCTACGGCGCCCCGTCCGGGCCGGTCCGCATCGGCCGCCTGGGCGGTGCGCGGGTGGCCTTCCTCGCCCGCCACGGCGAAGGCCACGCGCTGCCGCCGCACCGGGTGAACTACCGCGCCAACCTGCATGCCCTGCACCAGGCCGGCGCGCGCCGGGTGCTGGCGCTGAACACCGTCGGCGGCATCACCGAGGCCTACGGGCCGCGCGTGCTGGCCTGCCCTGACCAGCTGATCGACTACACCTGGGGCCGCGCCTCCACCTTCTGGGACGGCGAAGGCGAGCCGCTGCACGTGGACTTCGGCCAGCCCTACAGCCCGCAACTGCGCGGCAAGGTGCTGGCGGCCGCGCGCGCGGCCGGGATCGAGGTCGTGGACGGCGGCTGCTACGGCGCCACCCAGGGGCCGCGCCTGGAGACCAATGCGGAAATCGCCCGCATGCGCCGCGACGGTTGCGACCTGGTCGGCATGACCGGGATGCCCGAGGCTGCGCTGGCCCGCGAGCTGGGCCTGGAGTACGCCTGCCTGGCGATCGTGGCCAACTGGGCGGCCGGCTGCGGCGACGCGGCGGAGATCACCCTGGAGGAAGTGCTGGAGAACGTGGCGGCCGCTTCGGCCGGGCTTCCGCAGCTGATCCAGGCGCTGTTGCAGGCCGGCTGATTCACGAAGTTACCGGTAACAAGCGAAACCTATTGATCAAACTGATTGTCAGTTGGCCCCGGTATTTGCATACTCGCGCTCGCGACGGCAGTCGCATCTCCATCAAACGCAAGGATTACGCAGCATCATGGCCAACGGCACCGTCAAGTGGTTCAACGACGCCAAGGGATTTGGCTTTATCTCGCCGGAAGACGGGAGCGCGGATGTCTTCGCGCACTTTTCCGCGATCAACGCCAAGGGCTTCCGCTCGCTGAGGGAAGGCCAGCGCGTGAGCTACGAGGTCACCCAGGGCCCCAAGGGCGCCCAGGCGTCCAACATCACTCCGCTGGACTGATCCACCCGGATCTCCAGGCAAAGGAAAAACCCCGCCTTCCGGCGGGGTTTTTTCATGCCCCGGGTCACGGCGGGGTCACCGTGACCTGGGCCGGGCGCGCCGCGCCGGTGCCGCGCAGCGCCGGCTGGTACATGTCCTCCACCTGCGGCGGCGGCACGGCATAGGTACCGGGGGTGACCGCGCGCACCAGGTAGTACAGCCGCGCGCGTCCGCCCTCGCCCAGCGAGATCGCCGCGACATAGCGGTCGTCGCGGTACTCCTCGTGGCGGATGTCGGCCTCGCCGGCGCGCCCGGACAGGGCGACGCCCTCGATGCTGATGCCTTCCCATTGCGCGGCGTCGCCAAGGTTGAGGTTCTCCGCCTCCAGCCCGGCCGGCAGCAGGTCGGTGACCAGCGCATCGGGCATGGGCTGCCCGGCTTCCACCGTCAGCCGCGCCACCAGCACCTGGCCCTCCTTCAGCGTGCCGCCGCTCCAGCGGCGGCCATCGGGCCAGAACCAGTCGCGGCTGATGCCAGCCACGCTGCGCTCCTCCACCGGTGCCTGGCGCGGCACGCCGGCCACCTCGATGCTGGCGTAGTACGGGCCACCCTCGGCCTGGAAGCGGGCGCCGGCAGCCAGTGCCACCGCGTCCAGGCTGCGCGCGAACACCGCCGCCGGTTCCACGGCCTGCACCTGGCCGCCAGCACGCCACTGCCCGGCGACCTTGCGCCCGTCGCCGGCCTGCAGGGCGCGGCCCAGGCGCGCGATCGCCATCTGCTCCTGGGTGCTCAGCCACAGGCGGCCGCTGCCGTCGGCCGCGCGCCTGGCCTGCAGCGCGCGCGCCACCTCCATCGCCCGCGCGTCGAACTTCGCGTCGGCGCGGTCGCGCTCGTGCAGCAGCGCGACCATCAGGGCGTCGTCGCGGATCGCGCTGCTGTAGTCGCCGGTCCAGCGCGGACGCTTGCGCGGATCCAGGGCGAAGCCGTCGGCAATCGCGGCATCGCCGCGGCGGACGTCACCCTGCAGGGCCAGCGCCAGGCCCAGCTGGACCAGCGGCAGGCCGGTGAGGCTGCGTCCCTTCTCCTGGTCGTACAGCGCGCGCAGCGTGCCCAGCGGCGCGCGGTTGACCCGCGCCAGCACGTAGCCGGCATGGGCCCGGTAAGCGAAGCGCAGGTGCTCGCGGTGCTCGCGCCCGTAGAACTGCGGGTCGCCGGACAGCAGGTCCTCGGACAGGCGGTCCAGCGCCTTCTGCAAGGCGCCAGCCGGAACCACGAAGCCGGCCTCCCGCGCGTCGAGCAGGAACTCGGCGATGTACGGGGTCAGCGCCGGCTCGGCGCCGCCCTCCCCGCCCCACATCGAGAAGTGGCCACCGGCGGTCTGCATCGCCACCAGGCGCCCGATCGCGCCCTCCACCCGCGCGCGTCGCTGCTCGGCCGGCAGCGACGGCCCGCCCAGGCGGTCGGCGGTGCGCGGATCCATCAGCAGCGCGGCGTACCCCTTGCTGGTGGTTTGTTCTGCGCAGCCGTAGGGGTAGTCGAGCAGGCCCTGCAGGGCGCTGGCGTAGGGGATCGGCGGGCCCGCGCTGATGCGCAGGCGCAAGTCCACGGTATCCGGCAGCAGGCCTTCGGCCAGGGCCGGGTCCAGCACCAGCGTGGCGCCGTCCTCCAGCACCCGGGTCTGCGCGCGCAGCACCGCCGACCAAGCCGGGCGCACCGGCAGCTCGTGGCGGCGGTCGACGCTGTAGCCGCCGCCGTCCACGCGCACGCGCACCCTGGCCACGGCGCTGCCCGGGCGCGCGTCGAGCGGGAATTCCAGGGTCGCCTTGGCGCCGTCCTCCAGGCGGATGCGGCGCTCGCCGTTGCCGACCTGCAGCGGGCCCTCGCCGTCCACCCGCACCCGGAACTCGCCGGCACTGCCGCTGAAGTTCTGCACGTCCAGGCTCAAGGTGCCGCGGTCACCCGGGGCCAGCACCCGCGGCATGCCGGCCTCGGCCACCACCGGCGCGCGCACCAGCACCTCGGCATCGCGCTTGCCGTAGTGGGCGTCGGCGTAGACCAGGGCCGAGACCCGCAGGGTGCCGTTGAAGTCCGGCAACGGCAGCGCGATCCGCGCGTTGCCGTTGGCGTCCAGCCGCACCGGGCCTGAGAACAGGTCCACGGTCTGCACCCGCGCCGTCGGCCGGCGCGCCTGCGGCAGCGCCGCCAGGGCCATGTCGCCGCCGAAGCGCAGGCGTGCGGTGCCGCCCTCGTAGCTGCCGATCACCCGGCCGTAAACGTCGTAGGCGTCGGTGCCCAGGCGGCGCTGGCCGAAGAAGTGCGCGGCGGCGTCCGGCACCGGGAAGCGGGTGATGTTGATGATGCCGGCGTCCACCGCCGACACGGTCACGTGGGCCAGCTTGCCGGCCAGTTGCGGCACGCTGACCGTCACCGGCAGGTCCTGCTGCGGGCGGACCTGCTCCGGCACCCTCAGGCCGACGGCGACGCGCCGCTCGTCGCGGCGCATCGGCACGTGGACCACGCCCACCGCGCGCGCCGGGGCGACCAGCGCATCGGCCGCGGACGGGCGGAACACCAGCGCGGTGATGTAGACGTCGTGCCGCTCCCAGTCCTCCGTCACCGGGATCTCGAACGTCGCCGCGGCCTTGCCGGGCTGGCCACGCACCTCGATGTCGTGCACGTACAGCAGGCGGTCGCTCTCCACCAGCAGCACGCCGCGGCCGGCATGCGGCGGGGTGACGGTGACCTTGAGTGTGTCACCGGCACGGTAGGCAGTGCGGTCCAGGGCCAGCTTGACCTTGTCCGGGCGCGCGTCCGGGCCGCGGTTGTCGTCGCCCCAGCTCCAGCCGGCGTGGAATGGATAGCGCATGGTCAGGCCGGTGGCCGGGTCGAACACGTCGATCCGGTACTCGCCCCAGGCCACCGGCACCTCGAAGCGCACCGGGCCGGCGCCGGCGTCGAGGGTTCGGGTTTCCACGTTCTCGAAGCGGCGGGTGAAGTCGTAGTTCCAGCCACCCTCGTCGTCGTGGCGCCAGTGGTAGTCGCGCAGCTCGCGCACCAGGGTCAGCTGCAACCCTTTGCCCGGCTGCGGCCTGCCCTGCGCATCCACCCGCACCAGTTCGAAGCCGGCGTTGGCCTCGGCCGGGGCGCCCTCCTCCGGCTCGAACAGCGGGCGCACGCCGACCAGCGCCGGCGCCGGCCACAGCACGCGCTGCAGGCTGCGCGCGACCGGGCGCCCGCCGCTTTCGTGTACCTCGCCGAGCACGGTCACCTTCACCGGGGTCTTCGCGCGCGCCGCCTCCTCCGGCAACGCGAGCTCGGCCTCGAGGCGGCCCTGGGGATCGAACTGGGTGTCCAGCACCTCGCGCGGCCCGCCCGGCAGCTCGGCGGTGGCGTCGCCGAAGGCGTAGCCCGGCCAGCCGGCCACCGGCTCGCGCGCCACCGCCAGCGCCATGCGCGCGGTGAAGCGGTTGCCCGCCGCCGGCGCGCCGTACAGGTAGGCGGCCTCGGCACGCAGCCGCAGCGGCGCGCCCGGGGCCAGTGTGTCGCCGGCGCTGGCCGTGGCCAGGTCCAGCTTCAGGCGTTCGGGCAGGAATTCCTCGATGCGCAGGCTCATGCCCTGCACCGCCGGGCCCTCGGCCGGGTCGGTGCGGAACTCCACCTGCCAGCGCCCGGTCGGCGCGTCCTCCGGGATCGCCAGCTCGAAGGCGTAGTAGCCCTGCGCGCCGGGCTCCAGCCGGGTCTCGCGGAACACGCGCCCGTCCGGCTGCTTCAGGCGCAGGAACAGCGGCTGGCCACCATCCTTCGGCGCCGGCATGGCGCGGCCGTCGAAATCGCGCAGCAGCGCGGAGATGCGCAGGGTCTCGCCCGGCCGGTACAGGTCGCGGCCGGACCAGGCGAACACGTCGAACGGCGCCTGCGCGCGGCCGGCCACGGCGAACTCGGAAAGGTCCAGCGCCGGCTGGTTGAACGGCAGCAGCGACACGTCCTTGCCGCGCCGGGCCACCAGCACGTGGCCGGCGTCCAGGCGGTAGTCCAGCAGCGCGTTGCCGTTGCCATCGGTGGCCGACTTCAGCAGTGGCTGGCCCCTGGCGTCGAGCACGCGCAGTTCCACGCCCTTCAGCGGTGCGCCGTCGCGCAGCGAGGCGGTATGCACGTAGAGCCGGTCGCGGTAGGCACGCGCATGCAGGCCGATGTCGCTGACGGTGAAGAACGCGGTGTCGTAGGAATCCGAATAGCGGCCGACGCGGCGCATGACCGCGAAGTACAGGCCCGGCTGCTGCAGCTCGGCGATGTCCTGCACCGGCAGGTGGCTCACCACCCGCTCGTTGCGTCCGCCGCCGAGCACGAAGCGGTTGAGGTAGGCCGGCTCGGCCAGCTCGCGCAGCGGGGTGCCGTCACCGTAGTCGCGGTCCAGCTCCCAGCCGCCGCGGCGGCCGCCGCGCTGGAACTGGGCGAAGAAGCGCGGCAGCGCGTCCTCGCGCACGCGCAGGAATTCCACGTCGACCTCGTCCACGTTGACCGACACCACCGGCAGGCCGCGGCTTTCGCGCGCCGGCAGCACGCTGCCCTGCGAGGCGAAGCCGGCCACCGGCTCCAGTTCGCCGGTGTGGATGGCCTGCTCCAGCGGCGGCTCCAGGCGGCTGCCGTCGGCGGCCAGCAGCGCGCCGGCGAGGGTCACGGTGTAGTCGCGCGCCGCCTCGACGAAGGGATAGCGCAGCACCTTGCCGTCGTCGGACAGGGTCCAGCCGCTGCCGTCGCGGCCATTGCCGGCCGGCTCCACCTTCAGCAGGGCGTCGAAGTCCTGGGTGCCGACCAACGGCCGGGAGAACTCCAGGGCCAGGGCCAGGCGGCCCTCGTGCTGGTCGGCCCAGGCGCGGACCAGGGCGAAACCGGCCGGCGCCTCGCGCTCGGCCTGCAGCTTCTCGCCGCTGGCCCGGGGCAGCTGGCCACCGGGATCACGCCCGCATCCGGAAGCCAGCAGCGCCGCCAGCACGACCACCATCGCCGCGAACGCGCCGCAGCGGCGCATGCCCCTGTTCCCCATACATCCTCCCGTGGCAGATGCCCCGGAGTATAGGCGGGCGCCGGGGCCGTGGCTCAGCGCGGCTGGCGCCGCGCCAGCACTCCGGCAACCGCTGCAAACAGGCGGTGCATGTCCAGCGGCTGCGGCAGGACCTCGAGCACCGCACCCTCCGGCACCACCGAACGGTCGAACTTCTCGTCCTCGCCGACCAGGATCGCCGGGCCGCGGTAGCCGGACTCGTACATGGTCGACAGCAGGGCGGTGGCCGGGAACAGCGCGATGCTGTTGTCCACCACCACCACGTCCGGCTCGCCGGATTCGGCGAACGAACGCAGGGCCGCGGCGCCGTCGCTGGCCAGCTGCGGGGCGTAGCCCTGGCTGGCCAGGGCGTTGCCCAGCAGCGACAGGCGGGTACCGTCGCGGAACACGATCAGGATGCGCTCGCCCTGCCCCGGCACCACCGGTGCCATGCGGGTCTCCTCCTCCGCGGCCTCCGAAGGCAGCGGCAGCCGCACCTCGAAGCGCGTGCCCACGCCCGGGGTGCTGCTCACCCCGATGCTGCCGCCCATGCCCTCGACGATGCGCCGGCACGAGACCAGGCCCAGGCCAGTGCCGTCGCTCTTGGTGGTGAAGAACGGGGTGAACAGCTGCTCCAGGGTGCGCTGGTCCATGCCCACGCCGGTGTCGCTGACGCTCAGCACCACCTGCTCGCCGTCCACCGCCGCCGCCAATTCCAGCCGTCCGCCATTGGGCATGGCCTGCACCGCGTTGAGGCACAGGTTGAGCAGGCACTGCTGCAGCTCGGTGTAGTTGCCGTGCAGTTCCACCGCGGGGTCCTCGAGCTCCTGCTCGAACTGCACGGTGCGCGGCAGGCTGCCCTTGAGCAGCAGCGCCACGGCGTGGAACAGGTCGGCCACGCGGAAGCGCTCGCTGGCCCGGCGCGAGCCGCGCACGAAGGACAGCATGGACTCGGCCATCTCGTGGCCACGGCGGCCGCACTCGGCCACCACCGCGGCCAGCTGCTTCAGGCGCGGGTCGTCGCTGCGCTGGGCGATCAGGTCCGGGACGATCAGCAACGGCTGCAGGATGTTGCGCAGGTCGTGGCTGAGGCCGGCGGCCAGCAGCGACAGGCTCTCCAGGCGCTGGGTGCGCATCAGTTCGCGCTCGGCGCGCTGGCGCTCGGCCTCGGTGCGCGCCTCGCGCAGGGCGCGCTCCACCGCCGCCGGCAGGCGCGCGCTGCTGTGCTTGAGGATGTAGTCGCTGGCGCCCTCGCGCAGGGCGGCCACGGCCACGTCCTCGCCGATGGTGCCGGAGACGAAGATGAAGGGCACCTGCGGCGAGTGCTCGCGCACGATCTGCAGGGCGTCGTGCCCGGAGAAGCCGGGCATGCTCAGGTCCGACAGCACGATGTCCGGCTTGAACCCGGCCAGCGCCTCGCGCAGGCCCTCCTCGTCCTCGACCCGCAGGTACTCGGCGTTGAGGTGCGCGTCCTCCAGCTGGAAGCGGATCAGCTCCGCGTCCTCGGGAGAGTCCTCGATGAACAGGACCCTGACCTTGGCGTCGCGGCTTATGGCACGCAGCGGCATCGGCTCAACCTTCGATATCCGGCGTGGCGTTGATGACCGCCCAGAACTGGCCCAGGGTCTTGACCGCGCCGAAGAACTGGTCGATGTCCACCGGCTTGACCACGTAGGCGTTCACGCCCAGGTCCCAGCTCCTGGCCAGGTCGCTCTCCTCGCGCGAGGACGACAGGATCACCACCGGAAGGCGGCGCAGCTTGTCGTTGGCGCGGATACGCTGCAGCACCTCCAGCCCGTCCATGCGCGGCATCTTGATGTCCAGCAGCAGCACCGCCGGGTTCTCGTCGGGGCGGTCGGCGAACCTGCCGGTGCGCTCCAGGTACTCCATCGCCTCGACCCCGTCCTCCACGTGGACGATCGGATTGGCGAGGTTGGCTTCGCGCAGGGCGTCGATCGCCATTTCGGCGTCGGCTGCGCTGTCTTCGGCCAGCAGGATGGTGCGGATGGCGCTCATGCGTTGAAGCTCCCGGACGTCGTGGAATCCTGCGCGGGCAGGATGAAGTGGAAGGTAGCACCCTTGCCGGGCTCGGATTCGGCCCAGATGCGGCCGCCATGGCGGCCCAGCACGCGGCGCACGCTGGCCAGGCCGATGCCCGTTCCGGGGTATTCGCTGGCCTTGTGCAGGCGCTGGAACACGCCGAACAGCTTGGCGGCGTAGGCCATGTCGAAGCCCACGCCATTGTCGCGCACGGTGAAGTGGTGGCCGCCCTCGGGGGTGGGTTCGCAACCGACCTCGATCACCGCCGGCTCGCTGTGGGCCGAGTACTTGACCGCATTGCCCAGCAGGTTGAGCCACAGCTGCCGCATCATGTTCTCGTCGGCCACCACGATCGGCAACGGCGCGATCCGCCATTCGATCCGGTGCAGCGGACGAACGCTCTCCTCGGCGTCGACCGCGCTGCCGGTGTCCAGCACCGCCCGGGTCTCCTCCACCAGCGACTGCATGTCCACCGCCTGCAGCTTCAGCGCGCTGCGGCCCAGGCGCGAGTACACCAGCAGGTCGTCGATCAGCGAGGACATGCGCCGCGCCGAGCTGCTGATCACGTCGAGGTAGTGGCGGCCGCGGTCGTCCAGCGAATCGCCCATGTGGCGGGCCAGCTTGTCGGCGAAGCCGGCCACGTGCCGCAGCGGCGCGCGCAGGTCGTGCGAGACCGAGTAGCTGAAGGCCTCCAGCTCGCGGTTGACCTCCGAGACCTGCTCGACCTTGCCTTCCAGCTGGCGGTTGAGGTCGGCGATGCGCTGCTGCGCCGCCTTCTGCGCGGTGATGTCGCTGACGGTCATCAGCACCACGTCGTCGGCGCGGTCCGGCAGATGCATGCGGCGCGCGTTGATCAGCATGGTGCGGGTCTGGCCGTCGGCGGTGCGCTGCACGTGTTCGTAGTCCCACAGCTCGCGGTCGCGGCTGAGCACGTCGGCCAGGCGTTGCAGCACCACCGGGTCGTCCCAGGAGCCGCTGCCCACCTCCTGCAGGCGCACGTGCGCGGCGTCCGTGCCGGCGGGCTGGCCGTACAGCTCGGAAAACGCGGCGTTGTGCATCAGCACCCGCTGCTGGCCGTCCAGCAGCACGATCGGCTCGCGCACGGTCTGCAGCACCGCCAGCGCGCGGGCGCTGGCGCGCGCCAGGGCCTCCTCCGAGGCCGTGCGCCGCGCCTCCTGGCGGTACAGCATCCAGAACACGCCACCGGTCAGCAGGACCTGCACCAGCAGGGCCACGAACGCCAGCCAGCGCGCGCGGTCGCGCTGGGAGTCGGCGTACGCCGAGCGCTCCGACAGCAGGGTGTACTCGTTCTGGATGAATTCCGCGAACAGGTCGCGGATCTGGTAGCGGCCGTACATCTCGTCGATCGCGCCGAGCCGCTGCGCCTCCTCGGCCGGCGCGTCGACCAGGCCGCGCACCAGCTCCAGGCGCTGCCGGATAAGGGTGCGCAGGCGCCCGATCAGCTGCTGCTGGTCGGGGTTGTCGCGGGTCAGCTCGGCCAGGCGCTCCAGCGCCGGATCCAGTTCGGCCAGGTCCAGCGCCAGGCGCCGCCGCAGCTGCGGGCTGTCGGCGCCGCTGCTGATGGCGAAGGCCAGGGAATCGATCTCGCGGACCAGGGCGTGCAGGCGCTGGCTGCTGGCCTCCACCTGCAGGCTGTGCTGCACGTGGCGGTCGGCGTCATCGCTGTAGTTGGTCCACTCCCGGACCAGCAGGAACGGCACCAGCAGGATCAGCAAGGCCGCAGAAACCAGCAGCGGCAGGCGCCAGCGGATGTACCTGGGTGGGATGGCTCCCGGCAAGTTCCAACTCCCTGTTCGCGGCCAACACCGTGAGACGCTCCCGATGATGCGGCCAAATCGGGGCATTGTTAAGGCCCGCGTGAACGCGGCATGCAAAAAGGCCGGCTTGGCAGCCGGCCTTTCCTGGAAGCTGGTGGGCGGTGCAGGGATCGAACCTGCGACCCTTGCCGTGTGAAGGCAATGCTCTACCGCTGAGCTAACCGCCCGGGTTTTCCTCCGCACCAGTCGGTGCGGGCTGCGCATGTTAAAGGGGCGTCGCGGAAAGGTCAACGGTTTTCGCGCCGGCTTCGTCCCGCGGCATCTGCCGGTCGATCCGCGCGCGGTGGCTCGTGCGCGTTGGCCATCCGGCCGGGGCATCCATCCATCGCCCTGCCCCGGAGCCGGACAGCCACCACGGCGCCGTCGCACGGAGCCGGGCGCGGCCGGGACACACCGTGCCTGGTTGCGGTCGCACGCTGGCCTGCCCGATGGCGGCACGGCCCGCGCGACGGTCCGGGGCCGTGGCCGCGCCTAGCCGGGCAACTTCCACTGTGGTTCCACCGCGCGCATCAGCCCGCCGATCCAGTCGGCGAAGGCGCGCACCGTCGGCGACAGGTGGCGGTTCTGCGGATACATCAGCGACAAGGGCACGGTCGGCGCCTTCAGTTCCGGCAACACCCGCCGCAGGCGCCCGCTGCGCAGGTGCGGGACCACCATGTAGCTGGCCGCCCGGACCAGTCCCAGGCCTTCCAGCCCGCAGGCGACGTAGGCATCGGTGTCGTCGACGGTGATGTCCTCGCGCAGCTGCGCCGCGTACTCCTCGCCGTCGACCACCAGGCTCCAGTGCGTGCGGCGGCCGCTGCGGCCGGACAGAAAGCCGACCGCCCGGTGCTGGCGCAGGTCTTCCAGCGAGCGCGGTTCGCCGTACCGCTCCAGGTAGGCCGGCGCGGCGCAGATGACCCACTCGAACCCGGCGATCCGGCGCGCCACGAGCGTGGCCGAATCCCGGGGCACGCCGGCGCGGACCACGCAGTCCACGCCCTCCTGGACGAGGTCGACGGTGCGGTCGCCGAGGGTCAGGGTCAGCTCGACCTCCGGATAGGCGTCCTGGAAGGTCCGGATCGCAGGCAGCACGAACAGCCGGGCGAACGACGGGGTCATGTCCACCCGCAGCCGACCCCGCGGCCGCCCGGCGCTGCCCGGGAACGAGGCTTCCACCGCCTCGATCTCGGCCAGCAGGCGCCGGCAATGGTCGTAGTAGAGGCTGCCGTCGGGGGTCAGGCTGAGGTGCCGGGTGGTGCGCTGGAGCAGGCGCACGCCGAGGTAGTTCTCCAGCTCCTTGACCGCGCGCGTGACCGAGGAAGGCGGAAGCGCCAGGCTGTCGGCCGCCTTGCTGAAGCTGTTGGCCTCGACCACCCGGGCGAACACCTGCATGGCCTGAAGTCGATCCATTCCTCTCCCTCCTCTGCCTGCCGTGCGCCGCGCCGGACGCGCCGGTGGAATGCTAGAACTCCGCCGTTTCCGGGTCGGGCCCCAGGCGTCCGTCGGCGCGGTCCAGCGCCGCCATGCGCGCCAGGTCCTCCCCGTCGAGCGCGAAGTCCCCGATCCGGAAGTTCTCCTCGATGCGCGCCGGACGCGCCGATTTGGAGACCACCAGCAGGCCGTTGTCCAGGTGCCAGCGCAGGACCACCTGGGCCGGGGTCCTGCCGTGCTTGGCCGCCAGTGCCCGGACCACCTGATCGTCGAGCGGCGAGGCCGGGCCGTCCTTCCACACGCCCAGCGGGCTCCAGGACTGGGTGGCGATCCCGGCTTCCCGGTGGAACCGCCGCAGCGCCCGCTGCTGGAAGTACGGATGCAGCTCGACCTGGTTCAACACCGGTACCACCCCGGTCTCGCCGATCAGGCGCTGCAGCTGCGGGATGGCGAAATTGCACACGCCGATGGCGCGCACGCGCCCCTCCTCGCGCAGCCGGACCATCGCCCGCCAGGTATCGACGTAGGCATTGCGGATCCGCGAGGGCCAGTGCATCAGGTACAGGTCGACGTAGTCCAGGCCGAGCCGGTGCAGGCTGGCGTCGAACGCGCGCAGGGTCTGGTCGTAGCCGTGGTGCGTGTTCCAGACCTTGGTCGCCACCATGAGCTGGTCCCGCGCCACGCCCGAAGCGCGGATGCCTTCGCCCACCCCTTCCTCGTTGTAGTAGGCCTCGGCGGTGTCGATCAGGCGGTAGCCGGTGCGCAGGGCGTGGGCGACCAGGGCGGCGCTGGCATCCGGCTCGACCTGCCATACCCCGTAGCCCAGTTGCGGGATGGGCATGCCGGCGCCCGTCGATGGATCGGGAAAGCTCATGTCCGCGGAACCATGTTCGGAAAGTGGGGACCGAGCATAGCCGGCGCCTGCGCAACGATTATTGCCGTGCGTGGAACCCGGTATTCGCGCGCGCGGCGCTGCGCGGCAAATGCCGCTGCGCGCGCGCCTGCGCCGATAATTCCACGCAAGGCAACACAGAAAGCCCGGCCGGCGCCTGTATCGGCGCGTCCCGCGCCCGGAGACTTTGCGCCCCTCTCCCGCGCAGAGCCATGCCATGTCCACCATCCCCCAACGCCGGACGGTCCTGTGGGCCGCAGCCTCCGTACTGGTCGCCGGTGGCGCGGCCGCGGCCCTGCTGGGCAGCCGCGCGCAGCCCGGCCCGGCCCCTGCCCCGCCGATTGTGCAGGTGCAGACCGTCGCCACCCGGCGCGTCACCGACTGGGCGGAATATTCGGGCCGCCTGGAGGCAGTCGGGCAGGTGGAAATCCGCCCGCGGGTCGCAGGCACCCTGCTGGGCGTGCATTTCCACGACGGCCAGCAGGTCCGCGAGGGCGACCTGCTGTACACGATCGACCCGGAGCCGTTCGAGGTCGAGGCCAGGCGGGCGGCGGCGGCGCTGGCCCAGGCCCGGGACCGCCAGCGCTTCACCGCCCTGGAACTGGAACGCGGGCGGCGCCTGCTGGAGGCCAACACCATTTCCCGGCGCGAGTTCGACGCGCTGGAGAACGCGGCGCGCGAGGCCGCCTCGGCGGCGCAGGCGGCACGGGCCAGCGCCGACCGCGCCCGCCTGGACGTGGACTACACCCTCATCCGCGCGCCCATCAGCGGCGGCATCTCGCGCTCGGAGGTGACCGCCGGCAACGTGGTCAAGGCCGGCGGCGATGCCGCCCCGCTGACCTCCATCGTCACCCTCGATCCGATCTACGCCTCGTTCAACGTCGACGAGCAGACCCTGCTGCGCTACCTGGACGCGCGCAAGGGCACCCGGCCGCTGCGGGTGCAGGTCGGCCTGGCCGGCGAGGAAGGCCATCCGCACGCCGGCAGGCTGCATTCGCTGGACAACCAGCTGGACACGCGCTCGGGCACGATCCGCGTGCGCGCGGTGCTGGACAACCCCGACGGGCGCATGATTCCCGGCCTGTAGGCCCGGGTCCGACTGCAGGCCAGCGAGCCCTACCTGGCGGTGCTGGTCGACGAGGCCGCGATCGGGACCGACCAGGACCGCCGTTTCGTGCTGGTGGTCGGCCGGGACGGCCGGGTCGAGTACCGCCAGATCGAACTGGGCAGCCGCCAGGGCGGCCTCCGCGTGGTGCGCAGCGGCCTGGCGCCGGGCGACCAGGTGATCGTCGAGGGCGCGCAGCGGGTGCGCCCGGGTGATGCCGTCGCCGCCGTGCCGGCTTCGCCGCGCGAGGGAGGGCCGCGGCGATGAACCTGTCGCGCTTCTTCATCGACCGGCCGATCTTCGCCGGCGTGGTCTCGGCGCTGATCTTCATCGCCGGCGCCATCGCGATGTTCCGGCTGCCGGTCTCCGAGTACCCGCAGGTGGTCCCGCCCTCGGTCATGGTGCAGGCGCAGTATCCAGGCGCCAACGCCACCACCCTCGCCGAGACCGTCGCCGCGCCGATCGAGGAATCCGTCAACGGCGTGGAGAACATGCTGTACATGCAGTCCCTGGCCAACGCCGACGGCAACCTGTTCCTCACCGTCACCTTCAGGCGGGGCACCGATCCGGACCAGGCCCTGCAATGGGTGCGCAACCGGGTCGAGCAGGCGGTGCCGCGCTTGCCGGAGGAGGTGCAGCGGCTGGGCGTCACCACGACCAAGAGCTCGCCCAACATCACCCTGGCGGTGCACCTGCTGTCCCCGGACGGGCGCTACGACGCCAATTACCTGAGCAACTATGCGATCCGGAACGTGCGCGACCGGCTGGCGCGGATCGACGGCGTGGGCCAGGTCAACCTGTGGGGCCCGGGCGCCTACGCGATGCGCGTGTGGCTGGATCCGGACGCGGTCGCCGCGCGCGGGCTGACCGCGGCCGAGGTGGTGGCCGCGATCCGCGAGCAGAACACCCAGGCGGCGGTGGGCAGCATCGGCGCGGCGCCGGTGCCCGAGGGCACGCCGTTCCAGATGTCGGTCAGCACCGAGGGCCGGCTGCGCACGCCGGAAGAGTTCGGCAACATCGTGTTGCGCGCCGCGCACGACGGCCGCACCACCTTGCTGCGCGATGTCGCCCGGATCGAGATGGCGGCGCAGGAGTACGGCGTGCGCGCCTACCTGGGCAAGGAACCGGCGGTGCCGCTGGCGATCATGGAGGCCCCCGGCGCCAACGCGCTGGACATCGCCGCCAACGTCAGGACGACGATGGAGGAGCTCAAGCGCCAGTTCCCCGAGGGCCTGGACTACGTGATCGTCTACAACCCCACCCGCTCGGTGCAGGCCAGCATCGACGCCGTGGTGCGGACGCTGTTCGAGGCCATCGTCCTGGTGGTGGTCGTGGTGCTCCTGTTCCTGCAGACCTGGCGCGCCTCGATCATCCCGCTGCTCGCGGTGCCGGTGTCGATCGTGGGCACGATGGCCTGCCTGTACCTGTTCGGCTTCTCGATCAACGCGCTGAGCCTGTTCGGCCTGGTGCTGGCGATCGGCATCGTGGTCGACGACGCGATCGTCGTGGTGGAGAACGTCGAGCGCAACATCGCCACCGGACTGGACCCGCGCGAGGCCACCTACCGCGCCATGCGCGAGGTCAGCGGCCCGATCGTCGCCATCGCCCTGACCCTGGTGGCGGTGTTCGTCCCGCTGGCCTTCCTGTCGGGGCTGACCGGCCGCTTCTACCAGCAGTTCGCGGTGACCATCGCCGTGTCCACGGTGCTGTCGGCGATCAACTCGCTGACCCTGTCGCCGGCGCTGTCGGCGCTGCTGCTGAGGCCGCACGGCGCGCGGGCGGACTGGCTGACGCGGGCCATGCACCGGGTCTTCGGCGGCTTCTTCGCCCGCTTCAACCGCGTCTTCAACCGCGGTGCGGAGCGCTACGGCCACGGCGTGGCGCGCCTGGCCGGGCGCAAGACCCTGGTGATGGCGGTGTACGGTCTGCTGCTGCTGGCGACCGCCGCGCTGGGCAAGGTGGTCCCGGGCGGCTTCGTCCCGGCGCAGGACAAGGAGTACCTGATCAGCTTCGTGCAGCTTCCGGCCGGCTCCACCCTGGACCGCACTGATGAGGTGCTGGCGCGGATGACCGACATCGCCCTGGCCGAACCGGGCGTGGCGTCGACCTCGTCCTATGCCGGACTTTCGATCAACGGCACCACCACCAGCTCCAGTTCCGGCCTGGGCTTCATCCTGCTGGAGCCGTTCGCGCAGCGCAAAGGACTCAGCGCCGACGCGATCGCCGCCTCGCTCAACGCCAAGTACGCTGGCCTGGAGAAATCCACCTTCGCCGGGGTGTTCCCGGCCCCGCCGGTGATGGGCATCGGCTCGATGGGCGGGTTCAAGCTGCAGCTGGAGGACCGCGGCAACCTGGGCTACGACGCCCTGCACGCGGCGACCCGCGAGTTCATCGCCGAGGCGGCGAAGGAGCCGGAGCTGACGCCACTGTTCTCCACCTACCAGATCAACGTGCCGCAGCTGCGCGTGGACGTGGACCGGATCAAGGCCAAGCAGCTGGGCATCGCGGTCACGGAGGTGTTCCAGACCCTGCAGGTGTACCTGGGCTCGTTCTACGTCAACGACTTCAACCTGTTCGGGCGCGTCTACCAGGTGCGCGCCCAGGCCGACGCGCCGCACCGCGCGCACCCGGAGGACGTGCTGCAGCTGAAGACGCGCGCGGCCGACGGCCAGATGGTGCCGCTGGCGGCCTTCGCCCGGGTCGGGCAGGCCTACGGCCCGGAGCTGGTCACGCGCTACAACGGCTACACCGCGGCGGACCTCAGCGGAGCCCCGGCCGCGGGCTACTCCTCGTCGCAGGCGATGGCCGCGATCGAGCGCGTGGCCGCGCGCACCCTGCCGCCGGGCATCGGCTTCGAGTGGACCGACCTGACCTACCAGCAGATCATCGCCGGCAACAGCGCGCTGTGGATCTTCCCGCTGTGCGTGCTGCTGGTGCTGCTGGTGCTTGCGGCCCAGTACGAAAGCCTGACCCTGCCGCTGGCGGTGGTGCTGATCGTTCCGATGAGCGTGCTGTCGGCGCTGGCCGGCGTGTGGCTGACCGGCGGCGACAACAACATCTTCACCCAGATCGGCCTGATTGTGCTGGTCGGCCTGGCGTCGAAGAACGCGATCCTGATCGTGGAATTCGCGCGCGAGCTGGAGATGGCCGGGCACGGCACGCTCGACGCCGTGCTCGAGGCCTGCCGGCTGCGCCTGCGCCCGATCCTGATGACCTCGCTGGCCTTCATCATGGGCGTGGTGCCGCTGGTGTTCGCGCACGGCGCGGGCGCGGAGATGCGCCAGGCCATGGGCATCTCCGTGTTCTTCGGGATGCTGGGCGTGACCCTGTTCGGGCTGTTCCTGACCCCGGTGTTCTACCTGGCCATGCGCCGGCTCTCCGGGCGCCCGCTGCATTCGGCGGCCCGCCACGACGCGCCGCGGCTGCCCGTGCATGGCCACCCCACCGACGCCGGCGGCGGGCGGTGAGGCATGGCCCGCCGCGCGCAGGCCGGATCGGCGGCGCCTGCTCAGCGGCTCTTGCTGGAGCGCAGCGCGGCCAGCCGCGGCGGCGGGCCGAAGCTGCGCGGGTCGGCATCGGCCCAGAATGCGCGGAACACCGCATGCGACGGGGTGCCGTGCAGCAGCTCGCCCGGTTCCAGGAAGTGGTACAGCGCGGCCAGCGAGCGGATCTCGGTCGGCGACACCCGGCGCAGGATGTGCTCCGGGCCCAGCTCGGATGGATGGGTGAGCCCGGCCGCGCACAACAGGTCGCGCAGCGCGCGCACGGTGTTGAGGTGGAACTGGTAGACCCGGGTGGCCTTGTCCTGCGGGTCCAGGTTGCGCCAGCGGCGCGGGTCCTGGGTGGCGATGCCGGTCGGGCAGCGGTCGGTGTGGCAGCTCAGCGACTGGATGCAGCCCAGGGCGAACATGAAGGCGCGGCCGGCGTTGCACCAGTCCGCGCCCATGGCCAGGGTGCGGGCGATGTCGAACGCGCTGGTGATCCGCCCTGCCCCGGCCAGGCGGATGCGCTGGCGCAGGCCCAGCCCGACCAGGGTGTTGTGCACCAGCATCAGGCCCTCGTGCATGGGCACGCCGATGTGGTCCATGAACTCCACCGGCGCCGCGCCGGTGCCGCCCTCGGCGCCGTCGACCACGATGAAGTCCGGCAGCAGGCCGCTTTCGTGCATCGCCTTGGCGACGGCGAACCATTCCCAGGGATGGCCGATGGCCAGCTTGAAGCCCACCGGCTTGCCGCCTGAAAGTTCGCGCAGCCTGGCCACGAACTGCAACAGGCCCAGCGGGGTGTCGAACTCCGGATGGCTGGAAGGCGAGACGCAGTCGGCGCCCATCGGCACGCCGCGGGTGGCGGCGATCTCGGCGCTGACCTTGGCCGCCGGCAGCACCCCGCCGTGGCCGGGCTTGGCGCCCTGCGACAGCTTGACCTCGATCATCCTCACCTGCGGCCGCGCCGCCTGCTCGGCGAAGCGCTCCGGGTCGAAGCGGCCGTTGCCATCACGGCAGCCGAAATAGCCCGAGCCCAGCTCCCAGACCAGGTCGCCGCCCGGCTCCAGGTGGTAGGGGGAGATCGAGCCCTCGCCGGTGTCGTGGTAGAAGCCGCCGCGGCGGGCGCCCTCGTTGAGCGCGCGGATCGCGTTGGCCGACAGCGAGCCGAAGCTCATCGCCGAGATGTTGAACACGCTGGCCCGGTACGGCTGGGCCGCGTCCGGGCCGACGGTGATGCGGAAGTCGTGGTCGGCGATCCTGGTCGGCGCCAGCGAGTGGTTGATCCACTCGTAGTCGGTGGCGTAGGCGTCCTGCAGGGTGCCGAACGGCACCACGTCCATCACGTTCTTGGCGCGCCGGTACACCAGCGCCCGCTGCTGGCGCGAGAACGGCACCTCGTCGGTATCGGCCTCGACGAAGTACTGGCGGATCTCCGGCCCGACCGATTCCAGCCCGTAGCGGAACCAGGCCAGCAGCGGATAGTTGCGGCGCAGGGTGCTGCGCTTCTGCAGCAGGTCGAGGGTGCCGAGCGCGACCAGAACCAGGCCGATGGCCGCGCCCCAGCCCCAGGAGGGCCAGCGCAGGGCCAGCGGGATCGAAACCAGCAGCAGGACCCAGGCGCCGGCGTAGCCGAGATAGCGGTGCATCGTGCCTCCTCGCGGGACGGAGCCCCGAGTCTAGCCAGACGCGCGCCGTGGCGTGGGCTACAGGCGCGCGTCCACCGCCTCGCGCGGCCACACCGACTTGACGTCGTACACCACCGCGCCGGGCCGTCCCAGCGCACGCACGCGCGCCGCGTCCCAGTCGCGGAACTGGGCATGGGCTACCGCCAGCACGATGGCGTCGTAGGCGCCCTGCTCCGGTGCCTCGCGCAGCGGCGCGCCCAGTGCGGCGGATTCGCCCGGGTCGGCCCAGGGATCGACCGCATCGACCCGGGCCCCGGCCGCACCAAGCTCCCGCACCAGGTCCAGCGCGCGGCTGTTGCGCAGGTCCGGGCAGTTCTCCTTGAAGGTCACGCCCAACACCAGCACGCGCGAACCGGCCGGCTCGCGCCCGCGCCCGCGCAGCAGCCCCAGCACCCTGGATACCACGTGCCCGACCACGCGCTCGTTGACCTCGCGCGCGGTGTGGATCAGCTCCGGATGGAAGCCGGCGCTGCGCGACTTGTGCAGCAGGTAGTACGGATCCACGCCGATGCAGTGGCCACCGACCAGGCCCGGCCGGAACGGCAGGAAGTTCCACTTGGTGCCGGCCGCCTCCAGCACGTCGCCGGTATCGATGCCCAGGCGGTCGAACACCAAGGCCAGTTCGTTGACCAGGGCGATGTTGACGTCGCGCTGGATGTTCTCCACCACCTTGGCGGCCTCGGCCACCCGGATCGACGGCGCCGGCCAGGTGCCGGCGGTGATGATCGAGCGGTACAACTCGTCCACCGCGCGCGCGGCGGCCGGGTGCGAGCCGGAAGTGATCTTGCGGATGTCGGCAAGGCGCCGGTGGTGGTCGCCGGGGCTCACCCGCTCGGGGCTGTAGCCGCAGCTGAAGTCCACGTTGAAGCGCAGCCCGGAGCCGGCCTCCAGGATCGGCACGCAGATCTCCTCGGTGGTGCCCGGATACACCGTGGATTCGTAGATCACCAGGTCGCCCGGCTTCAGCGCCGCGGCCACCAGCGCGGTGGCCTGGCGCAGCGGCTCCAGGTCCGGCTCGTGGAAGGCGTCGATCGGGGTGGGCACGGCGACGATGTGGATCGCGCATTCGCGCAGCGCGGCCGGGTCGGAGGCCAGCTCCAGGCCGGTGGCGGCGGCCAGCGCCTGCGGATCCATCTCGCGCGTGCGGTCGTGCCCGGCGCGCAGCTCGGCCACGCGGGTGGCGTCGACGTCGAAGCCGGTCACCTGCCGCCGCGAGGCGAACGCCACCGCCAGGGGAAGGCCCACGTAGCCCAGTCCAATGACCGCGATCCTGGCATCCCGGGCGGGGAGCGGTACCTCGATGTCGGTGGCCTGCATGTGCCTCCAGCAGCAATGTGGTGTGGTGCCCGGGGCGGGACTCGAACCCGCAAGGCCTCGCGGCCGGAAGATTTTAAGTCTCCTGTGTCTACCTGTTTCACCACCCGGGCGGGCAGTCCGCGGCGCGCGCCGCCGGCGCATTGTGCCATTGGCGGAGGGTCCGCCGCGGCGGGCTCCGCTAGAATGGCCCACCACCCGCGGCACGACGCGGGTCACGGGGAGGAGCAGTGCGCGCCAGGATCGAGGATGTCGCCGCCGCCGCGGGCGTTTCCATGAAGACGGTCTCGCGGGTGTTCAACCGCGAGCCCAACGTCCGCGAGGAAACCCGGTTGCGGGTCGAGGAAGCCGCGCGGCAGCTGAACTACCGCCCCAACACCTCCGCCCGCAGCCTCGCCGGCCGGCGCTCGTACCTGGTCTCGCTGCTGTACGACAACCCCTCGCCCAGCTACATCATGGAAGTGATCGAGGGCGTGCTGGCGGCCTGCGAGCAGTCGCACTACGGGCTGACCCTGCGCCCGGTCGACTTCGGCCAGCGCGGCCACGTCGAGTCGGTGGAAACGCTGATCAGCCAGTACCGTCCCGACGGCCTGATCCTCACCCCGCCGCTGACCGACGATGCCGCCCTGGTCAGGCGCCTGCGCGAGCTCAACGTGCGCTACGCCACGATCTCGGCCAAGCGCGACGGCGGCGGCATCGGCGCCACCCTGGACGAACGCGCGGCGGCGGCGGACATGATGGCCCACGTCGTCGCCCTCGGGCACCGCCGCATCGGCCACATCGCCGGCCACCGCAGCCATGGCGGCCGCGCCTGGCGCCTGGCCGGCTACCTCGACGGCCTGCGCCAGGCCGGGATCGAACCGGACCCGGACCTGGTGGTGGAAGGCGAGTTCTCGTTCGAGTCCGGCATCGCCGGCGCGCGCCAGCTGCTGGACATGGCCGACCCGCCCACCGCGATCTTCGCCGCCAACGACGACACCGCCTGCGGCGTGCTGTACGAGGCGGCCGCGCGCGGCCTGCGGGTGCCGGAGCAGCTGTCGGTATTCGGCTTCGACGACACCCCGATCTCGCGCCAGGTCTGGCCCAGCCTCACCACGGTGCGCCAGCCCAGCCGGGAAATGGGCCGGATCGCCGCCCAGCAGCTGATCGCGGCGATCGACGGCCACGGCCCGGCGCACATGGTGCGGGTGCCGTACCAGCTGCAGATCCGCCACTCCACCGGCCCCGCCCCGCGCCGCTGAGCGCCGGCGGAAGCCGGAAACGACAAGGCCCCGCTCTGGCGGGGCCTTTGTCTTGCCGGCCGCTCGGGGCGGCTGGCGGATTGGAGCGGGAAACGGGACTCGAACCCGCGACCTCAACCTTGGCAAGGTTGCGCTCTACCAACTGAGCTATTCCCGCATGAGTTTTTCGCCGGTACCGATGGAGGCCTGGGTCGGAATTGAACCGGCGTACGCGGATTTGCAGTCCGCTGCATAACCACTCTGCCACCAGGCCGGTGACCGGTACCGCCGGCAGCCGGGCCGCCGGAACCCCTCAAAACAAAACCCCGTCTCCGGGGCTTGTCGAGCCGCCGCTCGCCCTCGATGGAGGGCTTGCCACGACCATCGAACTGGAGCGGGAAACGGGACTCGAACCCGCGACCTCAACCTTGGCAAGGTTGCGCTCTACCAACTGAGCTATTCCCGCTTGGGAGACGCGCATTTTAGGGTTTTCACGAAACCTGTCAACTGGTCCCGTGCATTTTCCTGGCCTTCGAACGCGCGGCCGAGGCCTCCTCGTCCGCGCGCAGCGCCGGCCAGGCCGCGTGCAGGTACTGGAAGCCCGACCACAGCGTCAGCAGCGCGGCGATCGCCAGCAGCCAGTCGCCGACGTGGAACACCGGCTCGCCCATCCAGATGCCCGCGGTCGAGCGGTTCGGGCTGACCGAGTACAGCAGGCAGGACAGCGCGATCATCTGCGCGGTGGTCTTGATCTTGCCGATCATCGCCACCTTCACCATCGCCCGCTGGCCCAGCTCGGCCATCCACTCGCGCAGCGCCGACACCGCGATCTCGCGGCCGACGATCACCGCCGCCCAGAACGCCATCCACGGGGTCGGATGGCCCTGCACGATCAGGAACAGGGCCACCGCCACCATCAGCTTGTCGGCCACCGGGTCGAGGAAGGCGCCGAAGGCCGAGTGCATGCCGTAGCGGCGCGCGACCCAGCCATCCAGCCAGTCGGTGACGGCGGCGAGGATGAACACGCCGGCGGCGGCGAAGTTGGTCCATCTGTAAGGCAGGTAGAACACCAGGACCAGCACCGGGATCATCATGATCCGCAGCAGGGTCAGCCAGGTGGGTACGGTCAGGGTCATCGGTCTTGCGCGGATTCGGAGCCAGGCACGGGCAGCCCGTGCAGGGTAGCGTAGATGCGGGCGGCCAGGGCCGCGTTGATGCCTTCGACCCGGGCGATCTCCTCCTCGCCGGCGGCCTTGAGCCCGCCCAGGCCGCCGAAATGCTTCAGCAGCGCGGCGCGGCGGCGCGGGCCGATGCCGGGGATGTCCTCCAGGCGGCTGGTGGTGCGCGCCTTCTGGCGCTTGCCGCGGTGGCCGGTGATGGCAAAGCGGTGCGCCTCGTCGCGCACCTGCTGGATGAACTGCAGCGCCGGCGAGGCCGCGCCGGGGCGCACCTCGCGGCCGTCGGGGAACACCAGGGTCTCGTCGCCGGCACGCCGCTGCTCGCCCTTGGACACGCCCACCAGCAGCACGTTCTCCACGCCCAGGTCGGCCAGTGCCGCGCGCGCCTGCGCCAGCTGCCCGGCGCCGCCGTCGATCAGCAGCACGTCGGGCAGGACCGCGTTGGAACCCGGCGGCGCCACGCCGGCCTCGGCCTCCATCGCACGGCGGAAGCGCCGCTCGATCGCCTGGCGCATCGCGGCGTAGTCGTCGCCCGGCTCGATCCCGGTGATGTTGTAGCGGCGGTATTGGTTGCGCACCGGCCCGGCCGGGTCGAACACCACGCACGAGGCCACGGTGGCCTCGCCCAGGGTGTGGCTGATGTCGAAGCACTCCACGCGCGAGGGCACTTCCTCCAGGCCCAGCAGCTCGCGCAGGGCCTCGCTGCGCACCTGTTGCGCGTTGCGGCTGGCCAGTTCGCTGGCCAGGGCCACCTTGGCGTTGCGCCTGGCCAGTTCCAGGTAGCCGGCGCGCTCGCCGCGCACGCTGGACTTCAGCGCCACCCTGCGCCCCGCCCCCTCGGCCAGCGCCGCCTCGATCACCTCGGCGTCGGGGATCGCGCGGTCCAGCACGATCTCCGGCGGCGCCGGCTGCTCGGCGTAGTACTGCGACACGAAGGCTGCCAGCACCTCCTCGGCGCTGTCCTCGCCGTTGGTGCGCGGGAAGAACGCGCGGGTGCCGAGGTTGCGGCCGTCGCGGAACGCCAGCAGCAGCACGCAGGCGTGGCTGCCCTGCATCTCGCAGGCGATCACGTCCAGGTTGGCGGCATGGCCGTCCACGTACTGCCGCGCCTGCATGCCGCGCAGCTGCGCCAGCAGGTCGCGCAGGCGCGCGGCCTCCTCGAACTCCAGCGCCTGGCTGGCCTTCTCCATCGCCGCCGACAGTTCCTTGCCCAGCTCGTCGCTGCGGCCTTCCAGGAACAGCGAGGCGCGGCGCACCGATTCGGCGTAGTCCTCCTCCGCCACCAGGCCCACGCACGGCGCGCTGCAGCGGCCGATCTGGTACTGCAGGCAGGGCCGGCTGCGGTTGCGGAACACGCTGTCCTCGCAGCTGCGCAGGCGGAACAGCTTGTGCATCAGGTTCATGGTCTCGCGCACCGCGCCGGCGCTGGCGTACGGGCCGAAGTAGCGCCCCGGCACCGCGCGCGGGCCGCGGTGGAAGGCCAGCCGCGGCCACTGTTCGCGGGTCAGCAGCACGTACGGGTAGCTCTTGTCGTCGCGCAGGGAGACGTTGTAGCGCGGCGACAGCGACTTGATCAGCTGGTTCTCCAGCAGCAGCGCCTCGGCCTCGGTGCGGGTGACCGTGACCTCCATGCGCGCGATCTGGGCGACCATCGCCTGGATCCGCGGGGTCTTGGGCGTGTTGCTGAAATAGCTGGCCACGCGCCGCTTGAGCGCGCCGGCCTTGCCGACGTACAGCAGGCTGCCGTCGGCCGCGTACATGCGGTACACGCCCGGGGCCAGGCTCAGGCCGGAAACGAAGGCCTTGCCGTCGAACTCCGGTACCGCGGGGCTGCTCATTCGCTGATGGTCACGTCGCCCAGTTCGCCGGTGACGATGTCGTAGCGCAGCACGGCGTGGGCGTCGGTCTCGGCGATCCAGACCGCGCCGCCGCCGATCGCCAGGCCGGTCGGGCCGTGCAGGCGCCGCGGCAGGCTCACCGTGGTCAGTTCGCCGCCGCCCAGGCGCAAGGTGCGCAGGCTGCCGTTGCCGCTGTCGGCGATCCACAGCAGCGGCGCGTCCGCGCTCAGGGCGATGCCCTGCGGATGCTGCAGGCGGGCGCTGGCGCGCGGGCCGTCGGCGTCGCCGAAATCCCACATGCCCTGCCCCACCAGGGTCTGGACCAGGTCGCTGCGCAGCTGCAGCGAGCGGATCGCCGAGCCCAGCGCGTCGCACACGTACAGCACCTGCTGCACCGCGGCCAGCCCGGCGGGCTGGGCGAACGCGGCGATGGTGCGGGCGTTGCCGTCGCGCATCTCCAGGCGCCCGGTGCCAGCGCGCAGCGACAGCTCGCTGCGGCCCAGGTCGTAGCTCCACAGGCGGTTGTCGCCGGCGCAGGCGATGTGCACCTGGTTGGCGGCCACGGCCAGCGCCACCGGGTGGTCGAGCGAGGTGCCGGTGCTGGCCACCGGCCCTTCCACCGGCTCGCCGGGGCGACCGGTGCCGCACAGCGTGTCCACCGTGCCCTTGAGCAGGTTGATCCGGCGCAGGGCATGGTTGCCGGTGTCGGCCACGTACAGGAACTCGCGCTCCAGGGCCAGGCCCTGCGGGCGGTTGAACGCGGCCTGGTCGTGCGGGCCGTCCATCGCGTCGGCGGTGCCCAGGCCGAACTGGCGCAGGATGCGCCCGGCGTGGTTGCACTCCAGGATGCGGTGGTGCCCGGTGTCGGCGATGAACAGGCGCTCGGCGCTGACCGCCACCGCGGTGGGGAAGCGCAGCGCCAGGCGCGGCTCGGGCACGGTTTCCACCAGCCGCACCTCCTCCGGGTGCGGGGGCGGCGCGTCCGCGGCCAGGGCCGACAGCGCGCGGTCCAGGTCGCCGCCCAGGCCGACGATGCGCTCGCGCTCGCGGCCCTGCGCGTCGACCAGCAGCAGGGTCGGCCAGGATTCGATGCCGTAGCGCTGCCAGGCCGCCCAGTCGGCGTCCAGCAGCGCGGGGAAGCTGCTGCCATGGCGGCGCAGCAGCTTCAGCGAGCGCTGCGGCTGGCGCTCGCAATCGAAGCGCGGCACCTGCAGCACCAGCACGTGCAGCTTGCCCGGGTTGCGCGCCTGCCAGTTCGCCAGCTCCTGCAGGCGCTGGGTGCACCAGGCCGAGGCGGCGTTGACGAAGGCCAGCACGACCGGGCGGCCGCGCAGGTCGTGGAGGGAGGCCGGGTTGGCGTTGAGCCAGTCGAGGCCGGCGGGCAGTTCCTGGAGGGTCGCCGCGTTCATGGGGCGATTATGCCGGAGCCGGCGCGGCTGGAAAGCCGTTCGACCGCGGCCCGGGCCGCGGCGTCGACCAGGCTCCAGACTTCCTCGAAGTGTTCCTCCCCGCCGTAGTACGGATCGGGCACCTCGCCGCCGGGCACGGTCCCGGCCCAGTCCAGCAGCAGCGCGACCTTGCCGCGTGCCTGCGCCGGGGCCAGCCGGCGCACGTCGCGCAGGTTGTCGGCGTCGGCGCAGAGCAGCCAGTCGAAGTCCTCGAAGTCGCGGCTGCGGACCTGGCGTGCACGCAGGCCGCCGATGTCCACGCCGTGGCGGCGGGCGCAGGTGATGGCGCGGCGGTCCGGCGGCTCGCCGGCGTGCCAGCCGCCGGTGCCGGCCGAGTCCACCTCCACCCGCCCGGCCAGGTGCGAGGCGGCGATCCGGGCGCGCAGCGCGCCCTCGGCCATCGGCGAGCGGCAGATGTTGCCCAGGCACACGACCAGGATCCGGGTGGTGCTCATGCGCCCAGCTCCCGCAGGCGGGCCTCGGCGCGCTCCAGGTCCTCCTGGGTGTCCACGCCCGGAGGGAACGGCTCCGGGGTCAGGGCCACGGCGATGCGGTGGCCGGCTTCCAGCACCCGCAGCTGCTCCAGCGATTCGACCCGCTCCAGCACGCCCGGCGGCATCGCCGCGAAGGTGCGCAGGAAGCCGGCGTGGTAGGCGTAGATGCCGATGTGGCGCAGCCAGTGTCCGCCTTCCGGCAGCACGCTGCGGTCACGGGCGAAGGCGTCGCGCGGCCACGGCAGCGGCGCGCGGCTGAAGTACAGGGCGTCGCCGTTGGCGGCGCGCACCAGCTTGACCGTGTTGGGATCGAACAGGACTTCGGCCTCGGTCACCGGCGCGGCCAGGGTCGCCATCGCCGCCCCGCTGGCGGCCAGCAGCCGCGCGACTTCGCGGATGCCGCTGGCCGGGGCGAAGGGCTCGTCGCCCTGCAGGTTGACCACCAGGGTGTCGTCGCTCCAGCCGGCGATCGCGGCGCATTCGGCCAGGCGGTCGGTGCCGGAAGCGTGGTCGGGCGAGGTCATGGCCACGCGCACGCCGGGCTGGCCGGCCACGGCCTCGGCCACGCGCGCGTCGTCGGTGGCCAGCCAGACCTCGCGTGCGCCGGCGGCCAGCGCGCGCCGCGCCACGTGCAGCACCAGCGGTTCCCCGCCGAGCGGGCGCAGCGGCTTGCCCGGCAGGCGGCTGGCGGCGTAGCGGGCCGGCACGGCGACCACGAAATCCAGTTGCGACATGACGTTCTCCGGTCGTGCGATCTGTCCAGGACGGCCGCCGCGGCGGCCGGATGCGGCCTTCAGCCTTCGCGCGGCGGCGGGCCCAGGCGGTCCAGCAGCGCCACCCAGAACGCGGCCGGCAGTTCGGCGTCCACCGGCACCGCGTGGCAGCGCTCGTCGGCGAAGGCGGCGCACTTCACCGCGTCCTTCTCGGTCATCAGCACCGGCAGGTCGTTGCCGAACTCCAGGTCCGCCGGCTGGTAGGCGTGGTGGTCGGCGAAGGCATGCGGGACCACGCCGATCCCGGCCGCGCGCAGGGTATCGAAGAAGCGTTCGGGGTTGCCGATCCCGGCGACCGCGTGCACGCGCAACCCGGCGAACGCCGCCAGCGGCCGCGGCCGGCCGCCGGCCAGCGGCAGCACGCTGCGGGTGCGCAGGTACATCGGCCATTCGCCGAAGCCGGTGGCGCAGGCGGCGGGCCGCTCCGCGGCGCGACCGGTCCCCGGCGCGCTGGCCGCGGCGCCGCCGTGGCCCAGGTTGACCACGCGGAAGTCGCAGCGGCGGCCGCGCTCGGCCGGTTCGCGCAACGGTCCCGCCGGGAGCATGCGGCCGTTGCCGTAGCGGCGCGCGCCGTCGATCACCTCGATCTCGACGTCGCGCTCCAGGCGGTAGTGCTGCAGGCCGTCGTCGCACACCACCACGTCGCAGCCGGCCTCGACCAGGGCGCGCGCGGCGGCGGCGCGGTCGCGGTCGACCCGCACCGGCACCGCGGCGCGGCGCGCGATCAGCACCGGCTCGTCGCCGCCCTGCTCCACCGGGGTCTCCGGCAGCACCCAGCGCGGCGCGGTGTCGGCGCGGCCGTAGCCGCGACTGGCCACGCCCGGGCGCCAGCCTTCGCGGCGCAGGCGCTCGACCAGGGCCAGGGTCAGCGGGGTCTTGCCGGCGCCGCCGGCGGCCAGGTTGCCGACCACCACCACCGGCACCGGCACGCTGTGCCGGCGCAGCAGGCCGATCCGGTAGAGCCGGCCACGCAGGGCGATGGCCGCGGCGTAGACCGTGGCCAGCAGCCGTGCCGGCAGCGGCACCGGGCCGTCGTTGAACCACCAGGAAGGGGTCTTCGGGGCGCCGCGGCTCATGCCCGGACCTCCCCGGGCGCCGCGCCGGCGTTCGCCGCTGCCACCCAACCGCTGTGCAGGATCCCGCGCATCACGCCTGGCGCTCGCGGAACTGGGCGCTGTGCAGGTGGGCGTAGAGGCCGCCGGCGGCGACCAGCTCGGCGTGGGTGCCGCGCTCCACGATCCGGCCCTGGTCCAGCACCAGCACCTGGTCGGCGTGCTCGATGGTCGACAGGCGGTGGGCGATCACCAGGGTGGTGCGCTCGGGCATCAGCCGCTGCAGTGCGTCCTGCACCAGGCGCTCGGATTCGTTGTCCAGGGCCGCGGTGGCCTCGTCCAGGATCAGGATCGGCGCGTCGCGCAGGATCGCGCGGGCGATCGCCAGGCGCTGGCGCTGCCCCCCGGACAGCAGCGCGCCGTTCTCGCCGATCGGGGTATCCAGGCCCTGCGGCAGGCGCTCGATGAACTCCCAGGCGTTGGCCGCCTCGGCCGCGGCGCGGATCGCCTCGTGGCTGGCGTCGGAGCCGTAGGCGATGTTGGCGGCGACGGTGTCGTCGAACAGCATCACCTTCTGCCCGACCAGGGCGATCTGCCGGCGCAGGTCGCTCATGCGGTACTCACTGAGCGGCACCCCGTCCAGGGTGATGCGCCCGGCGCTGGGCTCGTAGAAGCGCGGCACCAGCCGCACCAGGCTGGTCTTGCCCGAGCCGGAGCGGCCGACGATCGCGGTCACCGTGCCCGGGCGGGCGACGAAGCTGACATCGTCCAGGGCGAAGCCGGGCTGGCCGCGGTAGCGCAGGCTGACGTGCTCGAACGCCAGCTCGCCGCGGGCGCGGTCGATGCGGCGGGTGCCGGTGTCGGTCTCTTCCTCGCTGTCGATGATCTGGAACAGCCGCTCGGCCGCGGACACACCGCGCGCGACCGCGGTCTGCACGCTGGTCACCCGGCGCAGCGAGGGGATGATGGCCATCATCGCGGTCATCAGCATGACGAAGTCGCCGGCATCGAGGCGGCCCTGCAGCGCCTCGCGCGCGGCCACCCAGACGATCGCCGCCAGCGCCAGCGCCGCCAGCAGCTGGACCATGGCCGAGGCGCCGGCGCGGGTGCTCTCGACCTTCATGTTCAGGCCCAGGATGCGGTTGGCGAGGCTGGCGTAGCGCCCGGTCTCCAGCGACTGCGCGCCGTGGATCTTGACGTCCTGCTGCGCCGCCAGCGACTGCTCGGCACTGGCGGCCATGCGCCCCATGCCGTCCTGGATGCCGCCGCTGATGCGGCGGTAGCGCTTGCCCACGTACCACACGATCACGCCGATCAGAGGGGTGATCAGCAGCATGGCGAAGGTCACCTTGATGCTGGCCCACAGCATGATCCCGAGCAGGCCGGCGATGGTCAGGCTGTCGGTGACCAGGGTCTTCAGCGCCTCGGAGCTGGCCTGGGTGACCTGTTCGGTGTCGAAGTTCAGGCGGCTGACCATCACCGGGGTGGATTCGGCGTCGAAGTGCGCCGACGGCAGCCGCAGGTACTTGGCCAGCACCTGCTCGCGCAGGTCGCGGACCACGCTGCGGCCGGTGCGGGCCATGCCATAGTCGGTGACGAAGGTGGCCAGGCTGCGCAGCACGAACAGGCCGACGATGGCCAGCGGCAGGAACACCGCGTCCTCGGCCGTGGGCTGCACGAAGTTGTTGGTCAGCGGCTTCATCAGCCGCACGAAGCTGGCGCCGGCCACGGCTTCCACCGCCATGCCGACCAGGGCGGCGGCCAGGAACATCCAGTACCTGCGGGTGTAGCCGAGCAGGCGCCGATAGATCGGCCAGACCGGTTGCCGGGGGGTACGACTCAAGACTGCGGCTCCGGTGCGGTGGCGATGGCGATGCGGCGGAAGCCCAGCTGGGCCAGGGCGTCCTGGGCGGTGACCACCGCCTGGTACGGGGTGCGGGCGTCGGCGCGCAGCATCACCGGCAGCTCGCGGTCGTCGCCGGCGGCCGCGGCGATGGCCTGCTTGACCGCCTCCACGTCGGTGCGCAGCACCTCCTGCTCGCCGACGAAGTAGCGGCCGTCGGCGTTGACCAGGATGTTGAGGGTCTTCGGCGGCGCCGGCTGCTGCGCGCTGGCCACCGGCAGCTGCAGCTGCAGGGTCGAGCGGACGTCGAAGGTGGTGGTGATCACGAAGAAGATGATCAGCACCAGGATGACGTCGATCAGCGGCACCAGGTCGATGCCCGGCTCGTCGTAGGCGCGCTGGTCGCGGATACGCATGGCCGTCCCTCAGCCGCGCACCGGGGCCGCCGGCGCCGGGCGCTGCACCGGGCGCGCCGCGGCCGGGCGGGCGGCGCCGGGCGCGCGCTCCAGGGCGTCGAGCAGCGCGGTGGCCTGTTCCTCCATCTCGATCACGTAGCCGGCGATGCGGCTGCGGAAATAACGGTGGAACACCAGCGAGGGCACCGCCACGATCATGCCGGTGGCGGTGCACACCAGCGCCTTGCCGATGCCGCCGGCCAGCTGGTTCACGTCGCCCAGGCCATGGTCGAGGATCCCCAGGAACATCTGGATCATGCCGATCACCGTGCCCAGCAGGCCCAGCAGCGGGCCGGCCGAGGCGATCGTGCCCAAGGCGCTGAGGAAGCGCTCCATGCGGTGCACCAGGTGGCGGCCGGTGTCCTCCAGGCGCTCGCGGATCAGCTCGCGCGGGCGGTGGCGCACGTCCAGCGCCGCCGCCAGCAGCGCACCCAGCGGCGAGTTGCGCCGCAGCGATTCGATGTGGGCCGGTTCCAGCTCGCCGCGGGCCGCCCAGTTACGGACTTCCTCGCCCAGGCGCGGGGGCATGACCTCCACCCGGCGCAGGCTCCACAGCCGCTCGATGATGATCGCCAGGGCGACGAGACCCAAGAGGATCAGCGGCAGCATCGGCCAGCCACCGGCCTTGACCAGTTCCCACACCTGAACCACCTCCGGCACGCAGCCATCTTGCACAGGAACGTAAGGATGACGGCAAACGCCTGCGCGGCGCCAGCCCACCAGACGCCGGCGCACGTAACCGGCCGGGAAACGCCGGCGCCGGCCGGCCGCCGCCCCCGCCCGGTCGGCCGTCGCACCCTGCTCCGGCGCACGGCCGGCGGCGTTGGCCGGCCGCCGCCCTACTCCTCCTGCTCCCCCGGCGGCGGCAGCGGGCGATCCCACAACCGCCTGCGCCATGGGCGGCGCTCGCGCACCGCCAGGCCGTCGCCGTCCAGCCAGACCCGGATTGCGCCGGAGGCCGGCGTGGCCAGCACTTCGGCCCCGTGGTAGCGCCAGCGCCGCACCACCGGCTCGTGCGGGTGGCCGAAGCGGTTGCGGTAGCCGGCCGCCACGAGTGCCAGCCGCGCCCCGGTGGCGGCCACGAAGCCCGGCGAGGAACTGCCGCTGCTGCCATGGTGCGGCACCACCACCACCTCGGCGCGCAGGTCCTGCGGCTGCCGCAGCAGGCGCTGCTCGACCACCTCGCCGATGTCGCCCGGCAGCAGGACCGCGCCATGCGCCGTCTCCACCCGCAGCACGCAGCTGGCCTCGTTGCGCAGGTATGGGAAGTGCTCGGTCGGGTGCAGGAAGCGGAACCGCACCCCGTCCCATTCCCAGTCCACGCCACGCTGGCAGGGGCCGTCCATCTCCAGGGGCGCCCCCTCCGGGGCCAAGGCCAGGTCCACCGCCAGCGCTTCGCGCACCGCCGGCCAGCCACCGGCGTGGTCGAGGTCGGCATGGCTCACCACCACCCGGTCCAGGCGGGCCACGCCCAGCGCGCGCAAGGCCGGCAGCACCGCGCGTTCACCGGCGTCGTAGCCGTCGCGGACCGCCGGTCCGGCGTCGTACAGCAGGGCGCGGCCGGAGGTGCGCACCAGCACCGACAGTCCCTGGCCGACGTCGAACACGTGCAGCTCCACCCCGCCGGGCGGCGGCAGCTCGCGGTCAGGCCACAGCAGCGGCAACCACAGCAGCAGCGCCAGCGGCTTGCCCGGAACGCCGCGCGGCAGCATCAGCCAGAACGCCCCGGCCAGCGCCGGCAGCACCGCCCAGGAGCGCGCCTCCGGCAGCCACCACAGGGCGAAGCGGCCGGCGGCCATGGCCTCGAACAGGCGCCAGCTGGGATCGAAGCAGGCCGCGGCCAGGCGCCAGGCCCAGGTCCCCGCCCCGGCATGGAGCGCCTCCAGCAGCGTGCCCAGCAGGCTCAACGGCACCACCACCAGGCTCCACCACGGGATCGCCACCAGGTTGGCCAGCGGCCCGGCCAGCGAGGCCTGCTGGAACAGCACCGCGCCCAGCGGCAACAGGCCCAGGGTGGCCACGCCCTGGGCCAGCAGGAAGTCGCGCAGCCAGTGGCGCCGGCCGTCGCCCGGCAGGCACCACACCAGCCAGGCCACGCCGGCGAAGCTGAGCCAGAACCCGGCCTGCAGCACCGCCAGCGGATCGGCCAGGAGGATCGCCAGCAGGGCCAGCGCCAGCCCTTCCCAGGGGCCCAGCGCGCGCCGCGCCACCCGCGCCAGCGCCACCACCGCGATCATCAGCGTGGTACGCACGGTCGGCAGGGCGAAGCCGGCCACCGCGGTATAGCCGGCCGCCGCGGCCACCGCTGCCAGCGCCGCGGCCTGCAGCCTGGGCAGGTGGCGGCCCAGCCGCGGCAGCAGCCACCAGGCGGCGGCCACCACCCAGGCGCCGAAGCCGGCCACCAGGCCGACATGGAAACCGGAGATCGCGATCAGGTGGGTCAGTCCCACCCCGCGCAGCACCGCCCAGTCTGGATCCTGCAGCCCGCGGGTATCGCCCAGCGCCAGCGCGCGCACGAACCGCGCCGCCGGTCCGCCCACGCCGGCGTCGATCCGCGCCGCCATGCGCCCGCGCCAGGCGTCGATCCCGGCCGCCGGCGCCAGTTCGCGGGCCAGCTGCGGCGCGCGCAGGTAGCCGGTGGCGGCGATGCGCTGGGCCAAGGCATGGCGCCCGGCGTCGAAACCGCCCGGGTTGGCCAGTCCGCGCGGCGCGCGCAGGCGGGCATACAGGCTCCAGCGCGATCCTGGCTGCAGCTGCAGGCGCGGCCCGGGCTCCAGCGCACCGAAGTCGTCGTACCAGGACAGTTGCAGCAGGCGGCCACGCAGCTCCGGCGGTGCGTCCTCGCCCACCCGCAACAGGAAGCGCGTGCGCCGTGCCTCGTGCTCGGGCAGGCCCACCACCTTCCCGGAGAGGTGCACGTCGTGTCCCTCCAGCGCCGGCGGCAGCTGTGCCGCCAACCCCCAGCCTGCGTGCAGGCCGGCCCATCCCACTCCCAGAAACAGCGCCCCGGCCGCGCGTGCGCGCCAGGGCCAGGCCCAGGCCGCCGCGCCGGCCAGGGCCGCCAGCCAGCACAGCGGCGCCGGTGGCAAGGCCGGCAGGAACAGGCAGGCAGTGACCCCACCCAGCAACGCCGCCGCGCAGGCCAGCCCGGCCGGGGGCGGCACGCGCGGGCATGCTGGCACGGCGCCGGGGCCTGCCTCCGCCGTCGCCCCGCTCCATCGGGATTCGTCCGCCGCTGCATCCATGCCCGTTCCCGCACCACGGCCACCCGGCCAGCCTAGCTGGCCGGCGGCACGCGTCCATCAGCCGACGCGCGATTGCGCTGTAGGAATTACCCGGCGCCGGGGCGGTTGGGTCGCGCACCCGGCCGCGCGATACTGCCGGACCCGGCCGGAGCACCGCCTTGGACCACCACGTCGAGATCCACTACTGCACCCGCTGCCGCTGGCTGCTGCGCTCGGCCTGGATGGCGCAGGAACTGCTGGGCACCTTCCAGAACGAGCTGGCACGGCTGTCGCTGGTGCCGGGCACCGGGGGCGTGTTCGAGGTCTACGCCGACGGTGAGCGCATCTGGTCGCGCGCCGAGGACGGCGGTTTCCCGGAGATCGCCGAGCTCAAGCAGCGGGTGCGCGACCGCATCGCCCCCGGCCGCGACCTGGGGCACGTGGACCGCCATGCCGGCGGCGACCGCGACCAGGCCTCCCGCTGAGCGCGGCCTCAGGCCGCCGGCGGCAACTCGCGCAGGCGGCCTTCGTGCAGTTCCAGCACCCGGTCCAGGCGCGCGGCCAGGCGCCGGTCGTGGGTGACCAGGACCAGGCTGGTGCGCTGGGCACGGTTGAGGTCGAGCATCAGGTCGAACACCGTGGCCGCGGTCTTCTCGTCGAGGTTGCCGGTGGGCTCGTCGCCGAGCACGCAGGCCGGGCGGTTGACCAGGGCCCGCGCCACCGCGGCGCGCTGGCGCTCGCCGCCGGACAGCTCGCCGGGCTTGTGTCCCAGGCGCTTGCCAAGTCCCACCGCCTGCAGCAGCTCGGCGGCGCGGCGGCTGGCCTCGGCCGGATCGCCGCCGGACAGCAGCACCGGCATCATCACGTTCTCCAGCGCGGTGAACTCCGGCAGCAGGTGGTGGAACTGGTAGACGAAGCCCAGGGCGCGGTTGCGCAGGCGGCCGCGGGCGGCATCCGACAGCGCCGACATCTTCTGCCCGGCCACGTAGACCTCGCCGGCGGTGGGCGTGTCCAGCCCACCCAGCAGGTGCAGCAGGGTGCTCTTGCCGGCACCGGAGGCGCCGACGATGGCCACCGTCTCGCCCGCGGCCACGCGCAGGTCCAGGCCGTCGAACACGTGGGTGCGCAGCTTGCCTTCGGCGTAGGTCTTGCCCAGGCCCTCGGCGCGCAGCGCCTCGCCGGCATGCAGGATCGGGTCATTCATAGCGCAGCGCCTCCGCCGGCTGGGTCCGGGCCGCGCGCCAGGCCGGGTAAAGCGTGGCCAGGAAGCTCATCAGCAACGCCACCACCACGGTCGCGGCCACGTCGCCGGTCTGCATGTCGGTGGGCAGGCCGGTGATGTAGTAGACGTCTTCGGGCAGCAGGGTGATGTCGAACAGCGCCTCGATCGCGTCGAGGATGCGCTCCAGGTTCCAGGTCAGGGCCACGCCGCCGACGAAGCCCAGCACGGTGCCGACGATGCCGATCAGCGTGCCCTGCACCATGAACACCTGCATCACCCCGCCCGGGGTCAGGCCCAGGGTGCGCAGGATGGCGATGTCGGCCTGCTTGTCGGTGACCAACATCACCTGCGAGTTCACCAGGGTGAAGGCGCCCATCAGGATGATCAGCGACAACAGGATGCCCATCACCGTCTTTTCCATCTTCAGCGACTGGTACAGGTTGGCGTTCTCCTGGGTCCAGTCGCTGACCCGGTAGAAGCCCGGCAGCTGCAGCGCCAGGTCGCGCGCCACCTCGTAGGAGCGGTTGAGGTCGTGCAGCTTCAGGCGCACGCCGGTAACCCCCTCCACCCGCAGCACACGCTGCAGGTCGTCCATGTGCACCATGGCCAGGCCGCGGTCGATGTCGTTGTAGCCGGCCTCGAACACGCCGCTGACGGTGAAGCGCTTGTAGCGCGGCATCGCGCCCATCGGCGAGCCCTGGAACTCCGGCAGCATCACCAGCACGGTGTCGCCCACGTCCACGCCCAGCCACAGCGCCAGCTCCTGGCCCAGCAGGATGTTGAACGAGCCCGGCTGCAGCGAGGCGGCGTCGCCGCGCTTGATCTTGCGCGCGACCTCCGACACCTGCTCCTCCAGCGCCGGCTCCACCCCGCGCACCATCGCCGGCTGCCGGCGCGGCCCGGACAGCAGGGCCTCGGTCTCCACGTACGGCGCGGCGCCGGCCACGCGCGGGTCGCGCCCGGCCACCTCCAGCGCCTCCCGCCACTCCAGCATCGGCTCGCCGCTGGCCGACACGGTGGCATGGGCGGCGAACTGCAGCAGGCGGTCGCGGATCTCCTTCTGGAAGCCGCTCATCACCGCCATGGTGGTGATCAGCACCATGACGCCCAGGGCGATGCCGATGATCGAGGCCAGCGAGATGAAGGAAATGAAGGCGTTGCGGCGTTTGGCGCGCAGGTAGCGCAACCCGATGGCGACGGGGACCGGTCTGAACATGGATCAGGGATGTCCGCTGCCGGGAACCCGGCGCTTGGGGCGGTTATGGTGCCACCGGCGAGGTGTACAGCGAAGCGCGGCCGCGCCGCGTGGCCAGTCGCAGTTCACGCCGCGCCACCGGAGGCAGGGTGTCCGGCCACCACGCCAGGCGCCAGCGGCGGCCATCGTCGTCGACCAGCTCCACCACCGCCAGCGGTCCGCGCCAGCGGACCTGCCAGGCCTGCACGCGCACGCCGTCGAACAGCGCGCCGCCGTCGGCGTCCAGCACCAGCAGGTGGCGGGACTGCCGGCGCTGCGCCCACGCCTGCCACAGGCCCCAGGCCAGGGCGATGCCGGCCAGCGCCGCGCCGGCCCGCGGCGGGACGCCGGAAGCCAGCACGCAGGCCGCGGCCAGCGGCGCGAGCGCCAGCAGCGCCAGCGACGGCCAGCGCGAGGGGCGCCACTCAAGACGGAAGGGCGCGGATGCCGGCGATGAGCCCGGCGAGTTCGGCATCCGGACAGTCCTCGTATCCCATGAACCAGCGCCAGAGCTTATCGTCCTCGCAATCGAGCATCCGTAGGAATACCCCTCGCTCGGCGTCGGAAGCTTGCTCCCAGCGGTGTTTCAGGAAGCGTTCGAACAGCTGGTCCAGCTCGCGCATGCCACGGCGGCAGCGCCAGCGGATCCGGCGGAGCTGGATATCGGAATCGGTCTCGGGAACGCTCACGGCATCGGTCACGGCAATGGAACCGCCATTTTACCGGGCACGGCGCGCGGCGGCCGGCCTCAGCCGGCCGCGGCCTCGCGCTGCTTGAGCCAGCGGTGCACCAGCAGCGCCAGCAGCGTGGACAGCGCGCCGGACAGCAGGTAGGCGCCCATGTAGGCCAGGCCGAAGTTGGCGCACAGGCCCAGGGCCACCAGCGGGGCGAAGGCCGCGCCGATCAGCCAGGCGAAGTCCGAGGTCAGCGCCGCGCCGGTGTAGCGGTAGCGGGAGCCGAAGTTGCGGGTCACCGCGCCGGAGGACTGGCCGTAGGACAGCCCCAGCAGGACGAAGCCCAGCAGCAGGAACACGTCCCGCGCCAGCTCGCCGCCGCCCAGCAGCGTCGGGGCGAAGCCGCTGAACATGGCGATCGCCAGCGCCAGCGCGCCCAGGGTCGGGACCCGGCCGAAGCGGTCGGCGATCACGCCGGAGGCCAGCACGCCGCCGATGGCGAGGAAGCCGCCGACCACCTGCACCAGCAGCACCTCGGTGATCGGCTGCTCGGAGAACAGCAGGATCCACGAGACCGGGAAGATGGTGACGATGTGGAACAGGGCGTAGCTTGCCAGCGGCGCGAAGGCGCCGATCACCACGTGCCTGCCCTTCTCCCGGAACAGCTCGCGCAGCGGCACCGGCTCCAGCTCGCGCTGGCCCATCTGCCGCTCGTACTCGTGGGTGACGACCAGGCGCAGGCGCGCGAACAGCGCCACCACGTTGATGGCGAAGGCCGCGAAGAACGGGTAGCGCCAGCCCCAGGCGTAGAAGTCCTCGGCCGGGAGGTTGCCGAGCAGGAAGGCGAACAGCGCCGCGGCGACGATGAAGCCCACCGGCGCGCCCAGCTGGCCGAGCATGGCGTACCAGCCGCGGCGGTGCTTGGGGGCGTTGAGCGCCAGTAGCGACGGCAGGCCGTCCCAGGACCCGCCCAGCGCCACGCCCTGGGCCAGGCGGAACAGCGCCAGCAGCACGATCGCGGTCGCCCCCAGGCGCGCGTACCCGGGCAGGAAGGCGATGCCGGCGGTGGCCGTGCCCAGCAGGAACAGGGCCGCGGTCATCTTGGTGCCGCGGCTCCAGCGCGCCTGGATGCGCAGGAACAGCGCCGTGCCCAGCGGGCGGGAGATGAATGCCAGGGCAAAGATCGCGAACGAGTACAGGGTCGCCTGCAGGGGTTCGGCGAAGGGGAAGAACACCTTCGGGAACACCAGGGCCGAGGCGATGCCGTAGACGAAGAAGTCGAAGTACTCCGAGGCCCGGCCGATCACGACGCCAACGGCGATCTCGCCGGGGGCGACCTCGTGCTGGGAGGCATCCTGGCCGTGGATGGAGACGGTATGGCTGGACACTGGGATCGAGGTCATGGCAACGGTTGCAGGCGGCGGGAAGGTGTCGCTGCGGCCAAGGTTGCACGGCCACGGCCGGGTACACAA
Source organism: Pseudoxanthomonas sp. SGT-18 (assembly GCF_003931645.1). Taxonomy (NCBI): domain Bacteria; kingdom Pseudomonadati; phylum Pseudomonadota; class Gammaproteobacteria; order Lysobacterales; family Lysobacteraceae; genus Pseudoxanthomonas; species Pseudoxanthomonas sp. SGT-18. Next base: position 210,071 of record NZ_RRYJ01000006.1, read on the forward strand.
CCCGGCCCGGACAGGGTGACACCAAAACCCGCGCCGGGCGATAGGACAAAACGTCCAATCGCCCCCCCCTGCCCCCGGCGGTACAGTGTGCGGTGCAGCGCACCCCCGCCAAGCGCGAATCGAAGCACGATGTCCCTTCCCAAGACCCTGTGCCGCCTCCTGGCGGCTGCCAGCCTGGCCGTGTTGCTGGGCGGTTGCAACACCATCCTGCTGAACGCCCCGGGCGACGTCGCCCGCCAGCAGGGCAACCTGATCATCATCGCCACGGTGCTGATGCTGATCATCATCGTCCCGGTGATCTGCCTCACCCTGTTCTTCGCCTGGCGCTACCGGGCCTCGAACAGGAAGGCGACCTACAAGCCCGACTGGGACCACTCCCTGCAGCTGGAGCTGGTGGTGTGGTCGGCCCCGCTGCTGATCATCATCGCCCTGGGTTCGATCACCTGGATCACCACCCACACCCTGGACCCGTACCGCCCCCTCGAGCGCATCGCCGAGGGCAAGCCGGTGCCGGAGGGCGTGGAGCCGCTGGAGGTCGAGGTGGTCTCGCTCGACTGGAAGTGGCTGTTCATCTACCCCGAACAGGGCATCGCCACCGTGAACGAGCTGGCGGCCCCGGTCGACCGCCCGATCCGCTTCAAGCTCACCTCCTCCACGGTGATGAACGCGTTCTACGTCCCGGCGCTGGCCGGCATGATCTACACCATGCCGGGCATGCAGACCGAGCTGAACGCGGTGATCAGCACCGAGGGCGAGTACGAAGGCTTCTCGTCCAACTACAGCGGCGCCGGCTTCTCCGGCATGCGCTTCCGCTTCCATGCGCTCAGCCAGGAAGGCTTCGACGCCTGGGTGGGCAAGGTCCGCGAAAGCGGCAGGGAGCTGGGCCGCGAGGGCTACCTGGAGCTGGAAAAGCCCAGCGTGCGCGAGCCGGTGCACCACTTCGCCGCGGTCGACCCGGCCCTGTACGAGGCCGTCCTCAACCGCTGCGTCGACCCGCGCCGGATGTGCCTGCACGAGATGATGGCCATCGACGCCGGCAACGGCTCCGGCCGCACCCGCATGGAGGGCCTGGAGGCCCGCAGCCGCGGCGACCTGCGTGGCGGCCGCTACGTGCAGTCGGCCATGTGCGCCGCCGGCGACGCCCCGGCCCCCGGCCTGGCCACCACCCTCTCCCGCTCCTGATGCGGTCCGTCGCCGCGCCCGCACCCGGCGCGGCGGCCTGACGACGGAAGTCCCGAATCATGTCCTCCCCTCATTCCACTTCGGCACCCTATAACCCGTTGACCGGCTACCTGGGCTGGGAATCGTTCCCGCTGCACGACCCGGTCATCCTCTCGGCGTTCATCGGCACCTGCGTGGCCGGCCTGGCCGTGCTGGCGCTGATCACCAAGTACAAGCTGTGGGGCACCCTGTGGCGCGACTGGTTCACCAGCATCGACCACAAGAAGATCGGCATCATGTACATGGTGCTGGGCCTGGTGATGCTGCTGCGCGGCTTCGCCGACGCGCTGATGATGCGCCTGCAGCAGGCCATCGCCTTCGGTGACAACCTGGGCTACCTGCCGCCGCACCACTACGACCAGGTGTTCACCGCCCACGGCGTGATCATGATCTTCTTCGTGGCCATGCCGCTGGTGACGGGCCTGATGAACTACCTGGTGCCGCTGCAGATCGGCACCCGCGACGTCGCCTTCCCGTTCCTCAACAACTTCAGCTTCTGGATGACCACCGCCGGCGCGGTGCTGGTCATGCTGTCGCTGTTCGTGGGCGAGTTCGCCAAGACCGGCTGGCTGGCCTACCCGCCGCTGTCGGGCATCGAGTACAGCCCCGACGTGGGCATGGACTACTACATCTGGGCGCTGCAGATAGCAGGCGTCGGCACCTTGTTGTCGGGCGTCAACCTGATCGTGACCATCGTCAAGATGCGCGCGCCGGGCATGACCCTGATGAAGATGCCGGTGTTCACCTGGACCGCGCTGTGCACCAACGTGCTGATCGTGGTCAGCTTCCCGGTGCTGACCGCCGTCCTGGCGCTGCTGTCGCTGGACCGTTACGTGGGGACCAACTTCTTCACGAACGACCTCGGCGGCAACCCGATGATGTACGTGAACCTGATCTGGATCTGGGGCCACCCGGAGGTCTACATCCTGATCCTGCCGATCTTCGGCGTGTTCTCGGAAATCGTCTCGGCCTACTCGGGCAAGCGCCTGTTCGGCTACAGCTCGATGGTCTACGCGACCGTCTGCATCACCATCCTGTCGTACCTGGTGTGGCTGCACCACTTCTTCACCATGGGATCGGGGGCGAGCGTCAACTCGTTCTTCGGCATCACCACGATGATCATCTCCATCCCCACGGGCGCGAAGATCTTCAACTGGCTGTTCACCATGTACCGCGGCCGCATCCGCTTCGAGGTGCCGATGCTGTGGACGGTGGGCTTCATGGTCACCTTCGTGGTGGGCGGCATGACCGGCGTGCTGCTGGCCGTCCCGCCGGCCGACTTCGTGCTGCACAACAGCCTGTTCCTGATCGCGCACTTCCATAACGTGATCATCGGCGGCGTGGTGTTCGGCCTGTTCGCCGGCATGACCTTCTGGTTCCCGAAGGCCTTCGGCTTCAAGCTCGACCCGTTCTGGGGCAAGGTCTCGTTCTGGTTCTGGCTGGCCGGCTACTGGTTCGCCTTCACCCCGCTGTACGTGCTGGGCCTGATGGGCGTGACCCGCCGCATGAGCCACTTCACCGACCCGTCGCTGCAGATCTGGTTCCAGGTCGCCGCCTTCGGCGCGGTGCTGGTCGCCATCGGCATCGCCGCCTTCCTGGTCTGCATCTTCGTCAGCTTCCGCAACCGCGAGAAGCTGCGCGACGTGACCGGCGACCCCTGGGACGCCCGCAGCCTGGAATGGTCCACCTCCTCGCCGCCCCCGGTGTACAACTTCGCCTTCACCCCGGTGGTGCACGACAACGACGCGTGGTGGGACATGAAGCAGCGCGGCGCCCAGCGCCCGACCTCCGGCTTCCTGCCGATCCACATGCCGAAGAACACCGCCGCCGGCGTGGTCATCGCCGGGCTGTCCACCGTGTGCGCCTTCGCCCTGGTCTGGCACATCTGGTGGCTGGCCATCGGCGCCTTCGCCGCGACCGTGATCGCCTCGATCGTGCATACCTTCAACTACAAGCGGGACTACTACATCCCGGCCGAGTACGTGGCCGAGACCGAAGCCGCCCGCACCGAACTGCTGAAGAACGCCAATGTCTGACGCCGCCATTGCATCCTCGCCGCTCGCCGGCGACCCGACCCGGTTCTACGACACCGGCGGCCACCACCACCCGCAGAACGGCACCCTGCTCGGGTTCTGGATCTACCTGATGAGCGACCTGCTCATCTTCGCCTGCCTGTTCGCGGTGTACGGCGTGCTGGGCCGCAGCTACGCCGCCGGCCCCACCGGCGCCGACCTGTTCGACCTGCCGCTGGTGGCCCTCAACACGGCCATGCTGCTGCTGTCCTCGATCACCTACGGCTTCGCGATGCTGTCCATGCAGCGCCGCAGCACCGCCGGGGTGCTCGGCTGGCTGGCGGTGACCGGCCTGTTCGGCGCCGCGTTCCTGGGGCTGGAGCTGTACGAGTTCTCGCACCTGGTCCACGAGGGCGCCGGCCCGCAGCGCAGCGCGTTCCTGTCCTCGTTCTTCGCCCTGGTCGGCACCCACGGCCTGCACGTGGCCTTCGGCATCGTGTGGCTGGTGGTGCTGATGGTGCAGGTGCGCATGCACGGGCTGCACGAGGCCAACCGCCGCCGCCTGATGTGCCTGTCCCTGTTCTGGCATTTCCTCGACGTCGTCTGGATCGGCGTCTTCACCTTCGTCTACCTGATGGGAGTGCTGCCATGAGCCAGCCCCACGACATCCACGCCCACGCCGCCAGCCACGACGAGCACGGTGGCGAGCACCACGCCCACGAGGAGGGCGCGCACGGCAGCCTGCGCGACTACGTCATCGGCTTCGTCCTGTCGGTGGTCCTCACCGCCATCCCGTTCTGGCTGGTGATGGGCAACGTGATCCAGGACTCCGGCACCACGGCCCTGGTGATCCTCGGCCTGGCCGTGGTCCAGATCGTGGTGCAGATGGTCTACTTCCTGCACATGAACGCGCGCTCGGAAGGCGGCTGGAACATGCTTGCGCTGATGTTCACCGTGGTCCTGGTGGTGATCGTGCTGGCCGGTTCGCTGTGGGTCATGCACCACATGAACGCCAACATGATGCCGCACATGTCGACCCACGACGCGCGGGTCATGCCCTGACGCCGGCCATGCGCCGCGGCTGTTACGCTGGCCACATGGACAACGGTTCCAGGGTCCACCGCCATGAACAGCCTGCCTGAGGCCGCCCCGCGGCGGCCGCACGGCCCGATCGCCACCGCCGTCCTGGCGGTGGCGTTCGCGTTTGGGTTCCTGCTGTTCCTCTCGCTGGGCCTGTGGCAGGTCCAGCGCCTGCACTGGAAGCACGACCTCATCGCCCGCGTCGACGCGCGGGTGCACGCCGCCCCGGTGCCTGCGCCCGACGCAGCCGCGTGGGCGGCCTCTTCCCCCGTCGACCACGAATACCGCCGGGTCCGCGTCAGCGGCCACTGGCTGCCGGGCCTGGATACCCGCACCCAGGCGCTGACCGAGGCCGGTTCCGGCCACTGGCTGCTGCGGCCGCTGCGCCGCGACGACGGCAGCGTGGTCCTGGTCAACCTGGGCTTCGTGCCCGAGCACTGGCAACCCGTCCCGCCCGATGCGGACGCCCCGGCGGAAGTCACGGGGCTGCTGCGCCTGGGCGAGCCCGGCGGCGGCTTCCTGCGCCGCAACCAGCCGGAGCAGGAGCGTTGGTACTCGCGCGACGTGGAGGCCATCGCCGCCCACCGCGGCCTGGCCGGCGCCCTGCCCTACTTCATCGACGCCGACGCCGCCTCGGCGGTCCAGGCCGGCAGCCCCTGGCCCCGCGGCGGGCTGACGGTGGTACGGTTCCGCGACAACCATCTGGGCTACGCGCTGACCTGGTTCGCGCTGGCCCTGCTGGTGGCCTTCGGCGCCTGGCGCTTCGCGCTGGAGGAACGGCGCATCCGCCGCCACTGGCGCCAGCGCAGCACGGAGCAACCGGATGGATCCACGCACCCTGGGCGCGGGCGCGCCCGCTAGCCCAGCCCTGTTCGAACTGGCCCCGGCCGACGAGGCGCACGGCGCCGGCCTTCGCAACATGCAGCAGCTGATCGAGCTGCGCTGGTACGCCATCGTCGGCCAGGTCGCGACCATCGGCTTCGTCCACTTCGCGCTGGACATCGAGCTGCCGCTGGTCACCATGCTGGGCATCGCCGGCTGCCTGGCCGCGTTCAACCTGGCTTGCCTGGTGTTCTGGCGGCCGCGGCAGGAAGTCGGCGACCTGGCGCTGCTGGCGGCCCTGCTGGTGGACGTGGCCGCGCTGACCGCGCAGCTCTACCTCAGCGGCGGCATCACCAACCCCTTCCTGTTCCTGTACCTCCTGCAGGTGGCGCTCGGCGCCCTGCTGCTGCCCGGCTGGGCCGCGTGGGTGGTGGTGGCCGCGGCCTGCGCCGGCGTGCTGGGCATGGTGGTCTCGCCCGGGCCGGTCACCATCCACGCCAATCCGGCGCGCGGCGTGGCCGATCCCTACGTGCAGGGCCTGCTGGCCTGCTTCCTGCTGACGGCGGCCCTGGCCGCCCTGTTCATCGGCCGCATCGCCCGCATCCTGCGTGACCGCGACGCACGCCTGGCGGCGCTGCGCCAGCAGGCGGTGGAGGAGGAGCACATCGTGCGCATGGGCCTGCTGGCCTCCGGCGCCGCGCACGAACTGGGCACGCCGCTGGCCACGCTGTCGGTGCTGCTCGGCGACTGGCGGCGCATGGCGCCGTTCACCGAACACCCGGACCTGCAGCAGGACCTGGACGAAATGCAGGCCCAGCTCGAGCGCTGCAAGTCGATCGTCACCGGCATCCTGTTGTCGGCCGGCGACGCCCGCGGCGAAGCGCCGGCACAGACCACCCTGGCAACCTTCCTCGACGGCCTGGTCAGCGAATGGAGCGCCACCCGTCCGGTGCGCACGCTCGACTACCGCCGCCACCTGGAGGCGGACGTGCCGATCATCTCCGACTCCGGCCTCAAGCAGATGATCGGCAACATCCTGGATAACGCACTGGAGGCATCGCCGGATTGGGTTGGCATGGAAGTCCGCCTCGCCGGGGGCGACCGGCAGACCCTGGTCCTGGAGGTCAGCGACAACGGCCCCGGGTTCAGCGAGCAGACGCTGGCCAACTTCGGCAAGCCCTACAATTCGACCAAGGGCCGCCCGGGCGGCGGCCTGGGCCTGTTCCTCTCGCTGAACGTGGCCCGCAGCCTGGGCGGACGCCTCAACGCCTCCAACCGCTCCCCCGGCGGCGCCCGGGTGGTCCTGGAACTGCCACTGGCCGCCCTGCTACCGCCCCAGCCCGATCCCCCCGACCCGGATGCCGATGACGATGAATGAATCCATTGAGCAGCCGCGCAAGCTGCTGATCGTCGAAGACGACGCTGCCTTCGCCCGCACCCTGGTCCGCTCCTTCGAGCGCCGCGGCTACGAAGTCCGGCACGTGCCCGGCCAGGCCGAGCTGGACGCGGTGCTGCAGGAGTTCGAGCCCGGCTACGCGGTGGTCGACCTCAAGCTGGCCGGCGGCAGTTCCGGCCTGGCCTGCGTCCAGGCCCTGCATGCGCGCGATCCCGACATGCTGATCGTGGTGCTGACCGGCTATGCCAGCATCGCCACCGCGGTGGAAGCGATCAAGCTGGGCGCCTGCCACTACCTGGCCAAGCCCTCCAACACCGACGACATCGAAGCCGCCTTCGGCAAGGCCCAGGGCAACGCCGACGTCGGCCTGGGCGAGCGTCCCACCTCGATCAAGACCCTGGAATGGGAGCGGATCCACGAAGTCCTGGCCGAAACCGGCTTCAACGTCTCCGAAACCGCCCGCCGCCTCGGCATGCATCGCCGCACCCTGGCCCGCAAGCTGGGCAAGCAGCAGGTCAAGTAGCCTGCGGTGATTGGTGATTGGTGATTCGGGCCGGGGCGCATCACGAATCCCCAATCCCCCAACGCAAAACGGCGACCCAAGGGTCGCCG